>NZ_VFWC01000007.1:0-330025 GCF_006442405.1 Mesorhizobium sp. B2-2-3
CCCGCGACAACACGGTCGCCTTCGCGCGGCTGCGATTGCAGCTGCCACAGAGCCCGATCCGGCATCACTTCGTCAAAAAGGTCAGGCACTACCCGGATGGAACCCTGGCGATCTTTCACGGGCCGCGCCGCATCGCTCGCTACAGCTCTGACGGCGCCGCAATCGAAGACACTTGCCCCATCAGGCAAGCCGCGTGAACCGCTTCGACGCCAAAACAGAAGCGGACAGATCATGTGCTACCAAACCGGACAACTTGATTAGCTACCGACAGAGGAAGTCGACAGAGGTGTCGACAGGGGAAGTCGACGCCATGCGCGTTTGCGTGCCGGGCCGATATCGGCGATGCCGCCAGCCCGAGATCGGACGGCTGCAATATTAGGCTTTGCTTGCTATAGTCACATGTCGGCGCCGCGCTGAGGTCGGCCCGGATGGAGACCATGACCATGACAGACGATCGCCAGGAGCGCATTCGCAGCCGCGCACATCATATCTGGCAGGAAGAAGGGCAACCGGCCGGACAGCATGAGCGCCATTGGCAACAGGCGACGGCCGACATCGACCAGGAGGATGCAGGGTCATCCGCGGTGAAGAAGCCAGCAAGAAAGGCGGCCGTCGCCGGCAAGGCAAAAACCGCGCCCAAAGAGGCCAAGACCGCCGCCAAGCCCGGCAAGCCAAAAAAGGCGGCTAAATAAGACCTGGCCATAGTGGAGCCGATGGCTCGTCGCTGGCCCTGCCGCAAGGTCAGGCGCTAAGGTTTCACGCGGCCGCCGCAACCGTCCGACCCAGCCCGCCATGCAGGTCGAGGCAGCGGGCGAACCACTGCGCCACGACATCGTGGTCGTCGAGCAATGGGTAGGGCGAGGCGATGCGTGCCCATTGCAGCGCGCCGAACACGATATAGTCGGCAAACAGGGGCGAATCTCCGCCTATGAATGGCTGATAGGCGAGCATCGAGCGCAGCGGCTCCAGGGAAGCCCTGAAATTGCCAAGCCCGGCATCCCGCGCGGCCATCACCTCTTCCAGGCTCTTGCCCAGGCGCTGCTCCCGGCTCTGGCGGAAATAGGCGGCGTTCTCCGTATCCTGCATGGCATAAAGGTCCATGATCGCGGCGGTGGTCACATAGGGATGGATGGTCAGTTGCGACCAGCGCTCGATGAAGCGCGCCATGGCCTTGCCGCCTTCGCCGCCAAACAGCGACGGCCGGTCCGGATAGGTTTCGTCGAGATAAAGCGCGATGGCGAAGGAATCCGCGACGACCGTCTCGCCGTCGCGGATCACCGGCACGAGTTTCGATGCGCCGCCCTCGACGCGGGGCACTTCGAGAAAACGCGTCGGCACCGCGCTGATCTCCAGCCCCTTATGCGCCAGCGCCATCGTCGCCTTCCAGCAATGCGGGCTGAACGGGCGGGTGGCGTCGCGTCCGACGAGATCATAAAGCAGAATGGTCATTGGCGGCGGCTTCCTTGCGGTTTAGGTATCCCGCAACGCCTCGACACAGGCCGGCGGGAGAAAAGATGAAACGGCACTTCATGATGTTTGCGGCCTATAATCAATGGGCCAATGGCCGCATCTACGATGCCGCCGCCGATCTCGACGAAGAGGAATTCAATCGCGACGTCGGCGCTTTCTTCGGCTCGATGAAGGGCACGCTCAACCATCTCCTGGCCGCCGATCGCATCTGGATGAAGCGCTTTACCGGCGAGGGCGATGCGCCGACGGCGCTGGACGCCATACTGTACCAGGCGTTGCCGGGCCTGCGCATGGCGCGCGAGGCGGAGGACCGGCGGATCGTCGACTGGGTTGGCGGTTTGAGCGACAAGGCGCTGTCGGGCCGCTTTATATACATGACGGTATCGGACATGCGCACCGTCTCGCAACGGCTGGCTCCGGCGCTCGACCACGTCTTCAACCACCAGACCCACCACCGCGGCCAGGCCCATATGATCCTGACGGTTCTGGGCCGCCCTTCCGTGCAGCTCGATCTGGCGCATTTCCAGCGCACCGAGGAAGGGCGCGCATACGCCTGATTTCGGCCGCCGGCTGCGATAGAGCAGTTTTCACCGTTTCACGGAAACTGCGAACTGAGGGCCGAAAGACGTTGGAGCGCGTTATGACCGACGGCGCGTGTTTTACAGATATTGGCCTTCCAACCGGGCCGCCCAAGTCTGCCGACCCGAAAAATTAGCTTTTCTAGTTTGCACGGAGCCGATTTCCCTAAAAAATATTTGACTGCAAGTCTTGATTCGTTTTGAGATTTGCTGGTCCGTTTGGGGGACGCGGTTAAATAAATGCATCGACGAAATTCTTCTCTGGGGTAGATGATTTTGTCGCAAATAGGGTGAAAGATTTGTCAAATATCGAGGATAAGACCGTTATCGAGCTGACCGCTGACATTGTCTCGGCCTATGTCGGCAACAACCCGCTGCCGGTTTCCGGCCTGCCTGACCTGATTGCCAGCGTCAGTGCCTCGGTGCGAAAGCTCGGAGGTGCCGTTGTCGCGGAAAGTCCAAGCCTGGTTCCTGCGGTGAACCCGAAGAAGTCGGTTTTTCCCGACTACATCGTCTGCCTGGAAGACGGCAAGAAGTTCAAGTCGCTCAAGCGGCACCTCAGGACGGACTATGGGCTGAGCCCGGATGAGTATCGCACCAAATGGGGCCTGCCGCCCGACTATCCGATGGTCGCTCCGAACTACTCAGCGACACGGTCAGCGCTGGCGAAGTCGACGGGACTTGGCCGCAAGCCGGCAGCGCCGGCCCCCGTGGCCAAGGCGACAAAGCGCGGCAAAGCCAGCGCCTGAGCGCGGCCGACCGCGGCCGGAAGCCTCTGAGCTGCGATGTTGACGGCGCCATTGCGCGCGCCGTTTTCACGCCTTGCGTGGCCAACCGGCCCGCAAGGTCTTGCGAAGCGCCGGTCTCCCGTGCAAAAGCGCGGCCATGCTTATCATCAACGACCTCTCGCTGCGCATGGCGGGGCGCTTGCTTCTCGACCATGCCTCGCTGACCTTGCCGGCCGGCACCAAGGCCGGACTTGTCGGCCGCAACGGTACCGGCAAGACCACGCTGTTCAAGGCCATAACAGGCGATTTCCCTTCCGAGACGGGCTCGATCAGCCTGCCGAAGAACACGCGGATCGGCCAGGTGGCGCAAGAAGCGCCCGGAACCGAGGAGCCGCTGATCGAGATCGTGCTCAAAGCCGACCTCGAGCGCACGGCGCTGCTCGAGGAGGAAAAGACGGCGACCGATCCGCACCGTATTGCCGACATCCATATGCGGCTGGCCGATATCGACGCGCATTCGGCCGAGTCGCGCGCCGCCACCATCCTGGCCGGTCTCGGCTTCGACGACGCCGCGCAGCGCCGCCCGGCCTCCTCGTTTTCCGGCGGCTGGCGCATGCGCGTGGCACTCGCTGCCGTGCTGTTTTCCGAACCCGATCTTCTGCTGCTCGACGAGCCGACCAATTATCTCGATCTCGAAGGCACGCTGTGGCTCGAGAACTATGTTTCCAAATATCCGCACACGGTGCTGCTGATCTCGCACGATCGCGACCTGCTTAACCGCGCCGTCAATTCGATCGTCCATCTCGACCAGAAGAAGCTGACCTTCTGGCGCGGCGGCTACGATCAGTTCGAACGCCAGTACACCGAGCAGAAAGAACAGCAGGAAAAGGGCCGTATCAAGCAGGAAGCCGCCCGCAAGCATATGGAATCCTTCGTCGAGCGTTTTCGCGCAAAGGCATCCAAGGCAAGACAGGCTCAGTCCCGCATCAAGGCGCTTGAAAAGATGAAGCCGATCACGGCCATCGTGAACGACACGGTGCGGCCATTTTCTTTCCCGGAGCCGGTGAAGACGGTGGCCTCGCCAATCGTCGCGCTGAACAATGTCAATGTCGGCTATACCCCCGGTGAGCCGATTCTGAAGAAAATGACCTTGCGCATCGATGCCGACGACCGAATCGCGCTGCTTGGCGCGAATGGCAACGGCAAATCGACCTTCGCCAAGCTTCTGTCCGGTCGCCTGAAGCAGGAGACCGGCACCATGACCGTGGCGCCCGGGCTGAAGGTGGCGATCTTTGCACAGCACCAGCTCGACGATCTCAGGCCTGAGGAAAACGCCTACGAGCATGTTCGCAGGCTGATGCCCGAAGCGCCGGAATCGAAAGTGCGCGGCCGTGTCGCCCAGTTTGGGCTCACCACCGAAAAGATGAACACGGCGGCGAAAGACCTGTCCGGCGGCGAGAAGGCGCGGCTGTTGATGGGGCTGTCGGCCTTCGAGGGGCCGAACCTGTTCATCCTTGACGAGCCGACCAATCATCTCGACATCGACAGCCGCGAATCCTTGATCCATGCGCTGAACGAGTTCCCCGGCGCCGTCATCCTAATCTCGCACGACCGCCATCTCCTGGAAGCGACGGCGGACCGGCTGTGGCTGGTCAAGGATGGCGCGGTCAATCCCTATGACGGCGACCTCGAAGATTACAAGACGCTGGTCACCGGCGTGTCCGGCGACCGGCGCGAGCGGCGCGAGGCGGAAAAAGCCTCGAAGGCCGACCGCCGCCGCGAGGCGGCCCAGCGCCGCGCCGCCTTTGAGCCGCTGGCCAAGGAAATTCGCGCCACCGAAGCGCTGATGGACCGCATCCGCAAGCGCATCGACGGCATCGAGGACGAACTGGCCAACCCAGCAATCTACGAAAAGGATCCCTCGACGGCGACAAGGCTGGCCAAGGAGCGATCGCAACTCGCCCAGACGCTCGCCGGCCACGAGGAAAAATGGCTGACCATGTCGGCCGAGTATGAGGAAGGCACGGCGGAGTAGTTACCCTCCCCCTTGTGGGGAGGGTCGATCCGCGAAGCGGAGCGGGGTGGGGGTCTGCGCCACAACCCACCCCGGCGCTACGCGCCGACCCTCTCCTTCAAGGGGACGGTCAGATCTGGCCCTACACGCCTTGCCCGAAACCCGCTAAACAAATCCCATGAACCAGCACGCCAGCCTTCGCATCGGCCATTCGGCCTGTCCGCATGATTGCCCGTCGACCTGCGCGCTCGAGGTCGAGTTGCTTGACGGCAACCGCATCGGCCGCGTCCATGGTGCCAAGTCCAACAGCTATACGGCCGGCGTCGTCTGCGCCAAGGTTGCTCGTTACGCCGACCGCGTCCACCATCCCGACCGCTTGCTGAAGCCGCTGGTGCGCAAAGGCGCCAAGGGCGAGGGCGCCTGGCAGGAAATAAGTTGGGAGGCGGCGCTGGACCTCGTCGCCGAAAAGTTCATCGCGGCCGAGGAAAAATACGGCTCGGAGACGGTCTGGCCCTATTTCTATGCCGGCACGATGGGGCTGGTGCAGCGCGACGGCATCGAGCGGCTGCGGCATGCGAAGAGATATTCGGGCTTCTTCGGCTCGATCTGCACCAACCTGGCCTGGACCGGCTGGATGATGGGGGCGGGCGCGCTGCGCGGTCCCGACCCGCGCGAAATGGCCAAGTCCGATTGCGTGGTGATCTGGGGCACCAATGCCGTGGTGACCCAAGTCAACGTCATGACCCACGCCATCAAGGCGCGCAAGGAGCGCGGTGCCAGGATCGTGGTCATCGACGTCTATGAGAACGCCACGATGAAGCAGGCCGACATGGGCCTTGTCCTGAAGCCTGGCACCGATGGCGCGCTGGCTTGCGCGGTCATGCATGTGCTGTTCAGGGAAGGCTTGGCCGACCGCGCCTATCTCGAGAAATACACCGATGACCCGAAAGGTCTGGAAGCGCATCTGCGCACGCGCTCACCCGAATGGGCGGCCGCGATCACTGGACTGACTGTGGCCGAGATCGAGAACTTTGCCCGTCTCGTCGGCATGACCAGGAAAACCTATTTCCGCCTCGGCTACGGCTTTGCCCGCCAGCGCAATGGCGCGGTCAACATGCATGCCGCCTCCTGCATCGCCGCGGTCACTGGCGCCTGGCAATATGAGGGTGGCGGCGCCTTCCACTCCAATTCCGGCATCTTCAAGCTCAACCAAGAGGTGCTGGAGGGCACGCGCATGCGCGATCCCTCGATCCGCTATCTCGATCATTCGCGCATCGGCCCGGTGCTGACGGGGGCGCCGGATGCGCTCTATGGCGGGCCGCCGGTGACGGCGCTGCTCATCCAGAACACCAACCCGGCCAATGTCGCGCCCGAGCAGCGACTGGTGAAGCAGGGTTTCTTGCGTGAGGATCTGTTCACCTGCGTGCACGAGCAGTTCATGACCGACACGGCCAAGCTCGCCGACGTCGTGCTGCCGGCAACGATGTTCGTCGAGCATGACGACATCTACAAGGGCGGCGGCAACCAGCACATCACGCTCGGCCCGAAGCTGATCGAGCCGCCGGAAGGGCCGCGCACCAACCATTTCGTCATCGAGCAATTGGCTGAGCGCCTCGGAGTCGCCGACAGGCCGGGCTTCGGCCTCACCGAACAGCAGCATATCGACATCATCCTGGGCAAGCGCGGGTTGGGCAGCTTTGCCAGCCTGAAGGAGCAGAAATGGGTCGACCTGCAGCCGGATTTCGAAACCGCGCATTTCACCAAGGGCTTCGGCCATGCGGACGGCAAATTCCGCTTCCGCGCCGATTGGACCGGACAAGCCGCCCCCAATAGGCCGCCGAAAAGCATGGGCCTGTTCGGCCCGGTGGAGCAGTTGCCGCAATTTCCTGATCATGTCGACCTGATCGAGGTTGCCGACGAGGCGCATCCGTTCCGGCTGGCTACGTCGCCGGCACGCAACTTCCTCAACTCGACCTTTTCCGAAACGCCGGTGTCGAAGGCCAAGGAAGGCCGGCCGGAATTGCTCTTGCATCCCGACGATGCCGCCGCACACGGTTTGGCAGAGGGCGATCGTGTCGAACTCGGCAATGCGCGCGGCGAGGTGGTGCTGCATGCGAGGCTGTTCGACGGCATCAACCGCGGCGTGGTGATCGCCGAAGGCATCTGGCCGAACAGCGCGCATGAGCGCGGCGAGGGCATCAACGTGCTGACTGGCGCCGACGCGCCCGCACCCTATGGCGGCGCGGCATTCCACGACAACAAGGTGTGGCTGCGCAAGGCAAGCTGAGCGGCCTCAGCTCATACCGGCAGGGTTTCGGCCGTCCTTTTTCTGTTCTGCCGGAGACGAATGTCGTCGGCGATCGCCTGGGCTTCGATTCCGATTTCGCGCAGCAGGCCGGTGACCGAATTGTGGAAGCCGACGAGATAAAGACCGAGTTCCGAAGCGCGCGCATTGACGCCGCTGGCGCCAGGCTCGACGCCGGGCTGGAGGAATTTGGCATAGGCTGGGCGGTAGCCGGTGGCGAAGATGATCGCGTCGAAGTCGCTGTGACGACCATCGACGAAACGGGCGCCGCCCTCTGATATCTCGGCAATGTCGGGCGCGACCTTGATCGCGCCTTCGCGGATCTTGCCGATGGTGCCGACATCGATCACCGGGATGCGCGACGCCAGGGATATCTGCTCCAGCAATCCCTGCTTGGGCCGTTTGAGCCCATATTTCTCCAGCCTGCCCAACACCAGATCGAGGATGATAGGGAATACGGCGTCATTGACGCGTCGCGGCCCCAGGCGCGTCGCCATGCTGACGACCTGGATGGGCACCCCGAGCAGTTCGCGCGGCACGATATGGACGCCGCCGCGCACGGAGATCGTCGGATGCGCGCCGCCTTCCGCCAGGTCGAGCGCGATCTCGGCGCCGGTGTTGCCCATGCCGATGACCAGCACCGACTGGCCGGCAAACGGCGTGTTGTTGCGGTAATCCGCGCTGTGCAGACTTTTGCCCTTGAAACTGCCGGCGCCGGCGAATGCCGGCATCAGCGGCTCGGCATTGTATCCCGAGGCAATCACCACATGGGAAGCGCGCACGGTGCCTGATGTCGCTTCGACGCCCCAGCTTCTGCCCTGTCGGCCGATCGCCCGCACCGCTTCTCCAAAGCGGGGCCGCAGATCGAAGCGTTGCGCATAGGCATCGAGGTATTCGACGAACAGATCACGTGGCACATAGCGCGGATAATGCCTGGGGAAGGGCACGAAGGGCAGGGATGAATAGCGCTTGGTCGTGTGCAGGTGGACGCGCTCGTAGTGGCGCCGCCAGGCGGGAGCGGGCTGCTGCTCTTTTTCAAGCAAGATGAAGTCGACCCCGGCCTGCCGCAGGCACGCGGCAACGGCCAGGCCCGCCGGCCCGGCACCGATAATCGCAACCGGGGTGGTGTCGTGCAAGCGCGCCTCCCGCCGCTAATTCGCGATGCGGAGAATGGCGAAAGCATGCCAGACATGCAACCTGATCGCTCATCCCGGCAGCGGCACCGTCAGGCCGACCTTGACGCGGTCCATGGCCACGAAGGTGCGGAATTTGCGGACATTGTTGCTGTTGAAGAACAGGCGCCGCGTCAGCGCCTCATAGGCGCTCATGTCGGCCACCGTGATGGCCAGGATGAAGTCGGCCTCGCCTGTCACATAGTAGCACTGCTGGACTTCCGGCGCCGCCAGGAATTGCCGCTTGGCCGCGTCGATCAGTTCGGTGCGTTCGCTTTCGAGTTCGACCTCGACGAAGATGGTGATGGGCTGGCCGACCGCCGCCGGTTCGATGACCGCGACATTGGCCGCGATGACGCCGGTCTGTTGCATGCGCTTGATACGGCGCTGCACCGCCGGCGCCGACAGGTTCACGGCCTCGCCGATCAGTCGCTGCGGCGTCGTGTTGTCCTTCTGCAGCACGGCGAGAATGGCGAGGTCGAAACTGTCGAGCGAGGCTGGCAAAGCGGGCAATGGCATGTCCTGAAGAAACAAACTTGCATTTCGGCACCTTGAATACAGCGCTTTTTGCGCCTGCCTTGCAATATAGTCTCGTCGTCAGCCAAGGAGGCCTTGATGTTCCTGCTCAACCGCAATGCCTTGCACGGCAGCCCACTCGATCCGGTCGACGCCGAAACGCTCGGGGTTGCGGGGGCCGACGCGGCCGAGCGTTTCCTGTCCCATCGCGACAATCATCAGGAGACGCCGCTGCATGCGCTGCCGGCGCTGGCCTCCGAACTGGGCATTGGCGCCATCCACCTCAAGGATGAGGGTTTTCGCCTCGGCCTCGGTAGCTTCAAGGCGCTTGGGGGCGCTTATGCCGTCGTTCATCTGGTGCTGGAGGAAGCCGGCCGCCGGCTTGGCAGGCCGCTCGGCATCGCCGATCTCGATCAGCCCGATGTCAGGGCGGTCGCCGCTACCATGACGATGGCTTGCGCGACCGACGGCAATCACGGCCGCTCGGTGGCACAGGGCGCGCGGCTTGTCGGCGCGAGGGCGGCGATCTTCGTCCATGCCGGCGTCAGCGACGAGCGCATCACGGCTATCGCCCGCTACGGCGCCGAGATGATCCGCGTCGACGGCAACTACGATGATTCGGTCAGGCAAGCCGCACGCGTCGCGGCGGACAAGGGCTGGACCGTCGTGTCCGATACGTCGTGGCCGGGCTATGAGCGCATTCCAGGCCTCGTCATGCAAGGCTACACCGCGATCATGCGCGAGGCGCTGCGCCAGCTCGGCGAACCGCCCACCCACGTCTTCGTCCAGGCCGGGGTCGGCGGCATTGCCGCTGCCGTGGCTGGCCATCTCGCCATCGTGCTCGGTGATGCCAGGCCGGTCTTCACCGTGGTCGAGCCCGCACGTGCCGCTTGTATCTTGGGCGCCGCCAGGGCTGGCCATCCTGTCAAGATCGCGCATGGCGAAGCGACTGTCATGGCGATGCTCGAATGCTACGAGGCGTCGCCTGTCGCCTGGCGCGTGCTGGCGCGTGCCGCCGATGCCTTCATGACCGTCGACGAGGAGGATGCGGTCGCTGTGATGCGGAGGCTTGCGCGGCCGGCCGGCGGCGATCCGGCCATCGTTGCCGGCGAAAGCGGCGGGGTCGGCCTGGCCGGACTGATCCGGGCGCTGGCCGACAACAAGGCCGAACTCGGCCTCGACCGGCTCTCGCGGGTGCTGGTCGTCAACACCGAAGGCGCAACCGATCCCAGGCGTTATGCCGAACTCGTCGGCGTGGCCGCCGCGGACGTGCTTGCGGGCAAGGTACTTTCTGGAGCAACGCCATGATCTCGGTCGACGCGCGGCGGCTGCTTGGCCGTATTCGGGACCTCGGCGCCATCGGCCGCGACGGCGAGGGCCGGCTGGTGCGGCTTGCCGCCTCGGACGCCGACCGGCAGGGCCGCGACCGCTTCGTCGGCTGGTTGCGCGAGGCGGGGCTCGAAGTCGCCATCGACCGCATGGGCAATATCTTCGGCATCTGGCGGACGCCTGGGAATGCCGGGCAGGCGCCGATCCTGATAGGCTCGCATATCGATACGGTCATAGATGCCGGCATTTATGACGGCTGCTACGGCGTGCTGGCTGGGCTGGAGGCAATCGAGACACTGAAGGCGTCAGGCTTTGTCCTGTCGCGCCCGTTGGCCGTCGCCGCCTTCACCAATGAGGAAGGCGTGCGCTATTCCCCCGACATGATGGGCTCGCTGGTTCATGCCGGCGGTGTTGCGATCGACGAGGCGCTGGCGGCCGTGGGGACCGACGGCAGCGTGCTCGGGCAGGAACTGGCGCGCATCGGCTATGCCGGCGACGAGCAGCCGGGCTTCCTCAAGCCGCATACCTATCTCGAACTGCATATCGAGCAGGGCCCGGTGCTGGAGCGCGAAGGCGTGCCGATCGGCGCGGTGGAAAACCTGCAAGGCATCTCCTGGCAGCGCATCACCATCGACGGGGTCGCCAACCATGCCGGCACCACGCCGATGTCGATGCGCAGCGACGCCGGCCATGCGGCCGCCCGTGTCGTCGCCTTCCTGCACGATCGTGCCAAGGCTTCGAACACGCCGACCGTCGCCACCGTCGGCACGATGCGTTTCGAGCCCAACGCCATCAACGTCATTCCCTCGCGAGCGGTCTTCACCATCGACCTGCGCGATCCTTTCGAGCACCGGTTGCAGGCGGAGGAAGCAGCACTCGCCGCTCACCTCGAAGAACTCGCCGCCGCCGAAGGCGTGACGATCTCGGTCGAGCGGCTGGCGCGCTTCGAGCCGGTGATCTTCGACAGCCGCATCGTGGAGCTGATCGAGGCCGCTGCCATCAGTCGCGGGCTGGTTTCGAAGCGCATGACGTCCGGCGCCGGCCATGATGCGCAGATGATGGCGCGTATCGCACCTGCCGCGATGATCTTCGTGCCGAGCGCCGGCGGCATCAGCCATAATCCGCGCGAATACACCGAGGATACCGAGCTCGTCGCCGGCGCCAACATTCTGCTCGATGTCGTCACCCGACTTGCAACCTAGTTTGAGAGGGGCGGAGAAATGGCCAAAATCGATCTCGATGCCTTGAAGCAGGAGATGACCGGCTGGCGGCGCGATCTGCATGCCCATCCGGAATTCGGGTTCGAGGAAAAGCGCACCGCGGCCTTCGTCGCTGCCAAACTGCGCGAATTCGGCCTCGACGATGTGACCGAGGGCGTCGGCGGCACCGGCGTCGTCGGCACGCTGAAGCGCGGCAGCGGCAACAGGGCGATCGCGCTCAGGGCCGATATGGATGCCCTGCGCATCACCGAGCAATCGGCTGTGGCCTATGGCTCGCAAAATCCCGGAATCATGCACGCCTGCGGCCATGACGGCCACACCACCATGCTGCTCGGCGCGGCGAAGCTGCTGGCCGGGGAGGGCGGGTTCAACGGCACGGTGCGCTTCATCTTTCAGCCGGCCGAGGAGTGGGGCAGGGGCGCGCTGGCCATGCTCGACGATGGGTTGATGCGCCGCTTTCCCTTCGATGAGATTTTCGGCCTGCACAATCTGCCCGGATTGCCGATTGGCCATTTCGAAACCCGCCCCGGCCCGATGATGTCGGCCGAGGATATCTTCGAGATCGTTCTGAGAGGCCTCGGCGGCCACGCTGCCGGGCCGCAGGACGGCCGGGAGACACTGGTCGCCGCTTGCGCGCTGGTCACCAATCTGCAAACCATCGTCTCGCGCCGGCTGAGCCCGGCCGACATATCGGTGGTCTCGGTAACCGAGCTGATCACCGACGGCACCCGCAACGCGCTGCCCGGCCTTGCCCGTATCCTGGGAGACGCCCGCAGCTTTCGCCCCGAGGTCAGCGCCGAGATCGAGAAGCAGATGCGCACCATCGCCGCCGGCACCGCCGCCGCCTACAACGTCACCGCCGAGGTCGCCTACAGCAGGGAATTCGTGCCGCTGCACAACGACGCCGAATTGGTCGACGAGGCCTTTGCAGCCGCCGGAAACGTGTTCGCGCCCGAAGGCGTCGCCGTCGCCCGCGAGCCGATGACCGGCTCTGAGGATTTTGCCCGTTTCCTCGCTCACGTGCCCGGTTGCTTCGTCTTCCTCGGCAATGGCGACACGGCGCCGCTGCACAATCCGAGCTACGACTTCAACGATGACGGCCTGCTGTTCGGCACGAATTTCCATGCCGCGGTCGTCAGACGGCGATTGGGAGCATGAACGGCGCGGTCGTTCCGGAATTTGGCGGGAAGCCAAAGGGGTGGAATCCCCATGACGCTACGGCAAGACTCAGCTAACATCCATATTGCGGCGGACCTGATATCCGCCTGGCCGGCGCTATCAGGCACCTCCCAAGCGGCGCCGGCCGTCCTTTCCAGGCTGTGCTTTGTGCTGTCCCGCCGTGGTCCGCGGCGTTGCTGCACGCATGTCAACTCATTTGCCGGTCTTATCGGCTACAGGATTGCCGTCGGCGTGCGGGTTTTCCGCTGCCGGAGCCTTGGTTGGCGGGACGTTGTTGTCGCAGGCCGACACGGCCAGAACGATCAGCAGAAGGCCTAGGGAGAGCTTCTTCATCGCTACCTCCTCTCGTCTGACAACGAGACGACTTCCGTTTGGTTGCGACGATCAAGCCGAGGAACAAAAGCTCATGTCTCCGGTTGGATCAGGCAAAGGAGGACTGCTGGATGATCCGTCTGCTCTTGGCCTGCACCATCGCCTTCGTCACTTACCGCCTCGCGCGCAAGCTGATCGAGGACGTACCCGACACCGTAGATCCCCTGTTGCTGCCAGTCCCGAAGAATGATCGGGAGACATTGCGCAGGCAGTCGGCAGCGATGGGTGTCGATCCGGAACGCTGACCTGTCGACCCTGAGCTCGCCGCGCCGCTTCCTTGTTGCGAACAAAGCGGAAACGATGCTTGATGGGCGATGAACCTTGCCGCTCATGATTCGACATTTCGGGAACCGACCGACCAGCCTGCTTATCTCGCAAGGCTGAACGATGCCCAACGCCAGGCTGTCGAGCATGGCGACGGCAGGATCGCCGGACCGCTGCTGGTCATTGCCGGCGCCGGCTCGGGCAAGACCAACACGCTGGCGCATCGCGTAGCCCATCTCATCGTCAAGGGCGCTGATCCGCGCCGCATCCTGCTGATGACGTTTTCACGCCGCGCCGCCTCCGAAATGGCCCGGCGCGTCGAGCGCATCGCCGGCGAGGTGCTCGGCCGTGACGCCTCGATCGTCACTGACGCGCTGACCTGGGCCGGCACCTTCCATGGCATCGGTGCACGGCTGCTGCGCGATTACGCGCAGGAGATCGGCCTCGATCCGGCGTTCACCATCCACGATCGCGAGGATTCGGCCGACCTGATGAACCTGGTGCGCCACGAACTCGGCTTCTCGAAGACGGAAGCGCGCTTTCCCACCAAGGGCACCTGCCTTGCCATCTATTCGCGCGCCGTCAACGCGCAGGCGCCGCTCGGCGAGGTGCTGGGCTCCGCCTTTCCATGGTGCGCCGGATGGGCCGAACAGCTGAAGCAGCTGTTCGCCGGCTATGTCGAGGCCAAGCAGGCGCAGAACGTGCTCGATTACGATGACCTGCTGCTCTACTGGGCACAGATGACCGCGGAACCGGAAATTGCGACGCATCTGGGCGGGCGTTTCGACCATGTGCTGGTCGACGAATACCAGGATACCAACCGGCTGCAGGCCTCGATCCTCATGGCGCTCAAACCCGATGGCGCCGGGCTGACGGTGGTCGGCGACGATGCGCAATCGATCTATTCGTTCCGCGCCGCCGAGGTGCGCAATATCCTGGACTTCCCAAACCAATTCGCGCAGGCCGCCGATGTGGTGATGCTGGAGCGCAACTACCGCTCGACCGAAACCATTTTGGCCGCCGCCAATGCGGTGATCGGCGAGGCCTCGGAACGCTTCACCAAAAACCTGTGGTCGGAACGCAAATCCGCCGCCAAGCCGAGGCTGGTGACTGTACGCGACGAGGTCGAACAGGCCAATTTCGTCTGCGAGGCCATCCTGGCCGAGCGCGAGGCCGGCACGGCACTGAAATCGCAGGCGGTGCTGTTTCGCGCCTCGCACCACAGCGGGCCTCTGGAAATCGAGCTGACGCGGCGCAACATTCCCTTCGTCAAGTTCGGTGGGCTGAAATTCCTCGATGCCGCTCACGTCAAGGATGTGCTGGCGGTGCTGCGCTTTGCCGAAAACCCGCGCGACCGCGTCGCCGGATTTCGCGTGCTGCAGCTTTTGCCGGGCATCGGCCCCTCGGCCGCGGCGCAAGTCGTGGAGACGATGACATCGGCGCTGGACGAGGCGATGGGCCTTGCCGGCTGGCGGCCGCCGCAGCGCGCGGCGGATGACTGGCCGGGCTTCGTCTCGCTCTACTCCGGCCTGCGTGCCGGCGCCAAATGGCCGGCCGATCTCGAACAGGTCAGGCTCTGGTACGAGCCGCATCTCGAGCGCATCCACGAGGACGCAACCACGCGCCGGGCCGACCTTCTGCAGCTCGAGCAGATCGGATCCGGCTACGCTTCGCGCGAACGGTTCCTGACCGAGCTGACGCTCGATCCGCCGGACGCGACCAGCGACCAGGCCGGGCCGCCGCACCGCGACGAGGATTATTTGATCCTGTCGACCATCCACTCGGCCAAGGGCCAGGAGTGGAAGAACGTGTTTGTGCTCAACACCGTCGATGGCTGCATTCCGGCCGATCTCGGCGTTGGTACCAGGGAAGATATCGAGGAGGAGCGCCGGCTGCTTTACGTGGCGATGACAAGGGCCAAGGACAGCCTCAACCTGGTCATGCCGCAGCGCTTCTTTGCGCATGGCCAGGCGGCGCGCGGCGACCGCCATGTCTATGCCTCGCGCACGCGCTTCATCCCGGCCTCCCTCCTTGCGGCATTCGAACAGACGGTATGGCCGGCAGCGCAAGCAGCGCCGGGCAGGGCGCCCCGGCCGGAGATACGCGTCGACATTGGCGCGCGCATGCGCGGCATGTGGAAATAGTCGCGGCGATGGCGCCAGTCAGGATCGCAATTGCCGGTGCGCTCGGCCGCATGGGGCGCCAGATGGCGGACGCCGTGCAGGCCGACTCGCGGCTGGCGCTTACTGCCCGCTTTCATCGACCGGGCGTCGTCGGCGATGGCCTGGTCAGTCGCGACGAGGCGCTCGACCTGGCCGATGTGGTCGTCGATTTCACCACGCCGGCGGCATCGGCCGATCTGGCGAGAGCCTGCGCCGGCCGTCGCGGGCCTGCCATGGTCATTGGCTCGACCGGTTTCGATGACGCTGAATTGGCAGCCATCGCCGATGCCGCGAAAACCGTTGTCATCGTACGCTCCGGGAGCTTTTCGCTTGGGCTCAACATGCTGGTCGGATTGGTCGAGCAGGCGGCGAGAGCGCTCGGTCCCGCGGACTGGGATGCAGAGATTTTAGAGGCGCATCACCGCCACAAGATCGATGCGCCATCGGGCACCGCCCTGATGCTCGGCCAAGCCATTGCCGACGGACGCGGCGTCGAACTCAATGCGATGGCGAGGCGTGTTCGCGACGGTGTCACCGGTGCGCGGCCTGCCGGCGAGATCGGCTTCGCGATGCTGCGCGGCGGCAGTATCGTCGGCGAGCACAGCGTCAGCTTCTGCACCGGGGGCGAGATCGTCACCCTGTCGCATGCGGCCGAGGACCGCGTCATGTTTGCCCGCGGCGCCATCGCCGCAGCCCTCTGGGTGACCGGGCGACCGCCCGGTCAATACGGTATGCGCGACGTCCTTGGCTTTGGCGCTTCTTGACGGGCCAGAACCCGCCGCTTTCCATTTCTCCAGTCGTCAAAATGACTGAAAGCTTGAGCCTGCCGGGACCGGAGGCGAAGCCTCCGCGTGGAGAATGCGGCGCGCCTCTTGGCGCGTCCTTCAGCCCGTTTGCAAGCGACAATGTCGACCCAGCCGCAAGCAAACGCCCAGATGCGGCCACTCGCGCGGGCCTTACGTAGATAAAACCGAACCGTTCGGTTCGATTTATGTTGACGGACCGTACATCAAACGGTGAACGTACGCTCTGCGCAAACGGGTGGGCTCAATGGAGTTTTCTCAATAAGCCATTGGTTCAACAAGATAAAATTGTGGCAGCCAGCGATGTCGTTTCAATTTCAAGGGTCGTCCCACAGCTTTTCCGGCACATTTTCGTGACTGGAAACGACAACACCGCAGACCCATCTCGGGGTGGTCCGAGCGACGCGAAATCCTCCCAAGGGCACGCCACTAGACGGACAGAACAAACATACTGGAGTAACCAAAATGACCAAGATCGCTCTTACCGCCGCCGCCATCCTCGTTGCCACGGGCACCGCTTTCGCCGGCAGCGACAATTATGGTTCGGCCAACGCCAATCAGCCCGCCGCCGCTGTCGACCATTCCGTCACCGCTTCGACCTCGAAGACGAACGGAACCGTCCAGGCCCCGGCTTCGCAGGGCGCCGACCGCAACCTTTTCGGCCGCTAATCGCGAGTGCCGACATCAACCACCTTGAACTCAGGAGTAAAGAAATGACCAAGATCGCTCTTACCGCCGCCGCCATTCTCATTGCCACGGGCAGCGCCTTTGCCGGCAGCGACAATTATGGTTCCAACAATGTCAACCAGCCGGTTGCCAACCAGTCGACCTCCAACATCGACACCACGCATACCGGCTCGATCACCAAGTCCATAAAGGCGCAGGGCGACGCGAACGCCAACGTGCCGGCTCAGTCTGGCCAGGGCATCTGGGGCCGTTGATTCTGTAAGTCTTCGACCACAAAGAGCGGTGGGCCTGGCCCGCCGCTCTTGTTTTTTGCGCATGACCAATCCTCCAAGCTCGGCAGAAAACAATCCGAGCCCAGGAATAAAACAGGAGTGCCTGGGGTCTTGTCCTTAGCGGAACCGTCCTCCCAAGACGCCGCCTAACGGATGAATCCAGGAGATTGAAATGAACAAGATCGCCCTCGCCACCGCCGCCATCCTCGTTGCGACCGGCAGCGCCTTTGCCGGCAGCGACCATTATGGCTCCGACAATGCCAACCAGCCCGTCGCCCCGATGGCGGGCGTGGACCACCTTGTCACCGGCGCGCTCAAGGATACGGGCATGGCCGGCCACGAGACAGGCGATGCCAAGACGAAGCCCACTACCGACTGGCCCGAACCCGGCCAAGGCATCTGGGGCAATTAACGTCCCGGACACGCAGTGGCCTTGGCTGCCAGCTTACCCCCGGATTTCTAGCGCAGATCCTTCAGACGCAGGCAATGCGTCAGCCGCGCGGACGACAGGTTGGACCAGTCGCCCTGGAAAACGAGGCGCGCAAAGGCTGCCGTTGGAAATTTTCCTTCGAGCCTCCTGCGCGCCTTGGCCTCTGACCCTGGCCCGGCAAGCTGTTTCGCCAGATATTGCAGACCGGGATTGTGGCCGACCACCAGCAAGCTGTCGTTCGACGGATCGGCTTGACGAATCTGGCTCAGAATATCCGTCGCCGAGGCTTCATAAAGCGCCTCGGAGAACGCGACTCGTGGATGCGCTGGCAACTCCGCGTCCACCAGCCGCCAGGTCTCGCGGGTGCGCAGCGCCGGCGATACCAGCGCCTGGTCCGGCAGCCACCCGCGCGTCGCGAGTTCGCGCCCTATCAATTGGGCCGCCTTCAATCCGCGTTCGGCGAGCGGCCGGTCGAAATCGGGGAGGTTGGGATCGTCCCAACTCGACTTGGCGTGGCGCAGCACAAACAACTGTTTCACGATACTCCCGGTCGAATGGCGGATGCAGATGGAGGCAGGACAGCTGCTGGTTCAGGCAATTTGCTTTTCGGCGGCCTCGCGCAAGACTTCTTCTCCCCACTGGTTCAGGCTCTTGCCTGCGACTTCCGCTGCCATTGCGACTTTTGAATGAACCGAGGGGTCAACGCGCAACATGAGATTGCCGGAATAAGGTCTTTGCGGCGACTTACCGATTTTCGCGCAAGTTTCGACATAGTCGTCCACGGCTTCATGGAAGGCGGCTTTTAGCCCCGCGACAGTTTCTGAATGGAAGGATACGCCGTCTCGAATACCGGCAATACGGCCGAAGAAAATCTCGTCATCGTCATCATAATCAACACGGGCCGAATAGCCCTTGTAGGTCATCGCATTCATGGCTTCACTCCGATCCTCAACAAGAATTGGCGAGCATCCCGTACTTGATATCGCTTTGCTTCCTTTGAAGGGTGTGGCCGGTGGAACGTCTCGACTTCGCTCTTAAAGACAAAACGCACGCGTGAGCCGCTTCCTTCGATCACCTGGCAACCAACGGCGACCAGCAAGGTTTCGACGGCAATCCATTCGATACTGCCCGAAACTGGATCGGTGAATATCGCTTTGAGCACGCGCCTATGCTTGCTGTTCATGCAAGCATGAGATAGGCGGGTGCGCCAAAGTTTGCAATCAAATTATGACTGCAAAAATGCCTACGGCGTGATCCGCGCCAATTGCTCGAAATCGATTTCCTCGCGCAGCGGGCTCGGTGCAATGATCATCGAGGTTGCATTGTCGGCATCGTCGGCGAAGCGGGCAAACACGGTGCGGCCCTTTTCCATCCGGGCCTTGCCCTCGGCGACCAGCCCCAGCGCCAGCGGATAGAGCTGGTGTTCCACCTTCAGCACTCGTGCGGCAAGTGTGTCGGCATTGTCGCCGACCATTACCGGCACCGCCGCCTGTGCGATGATCGGGCCGTCATCCATCTCGGACGTGACGAAATGCACCGTGCAGCCATGGATACGCATACCCGCCACCAGCGCGCGCGCATGCGTATCGAGCCCCTTGAAGGCCGGCAGCAGAGCGGGGTGGATGTTGATCATACGACCCTGCCATTTCTGGACGAGGCCGGTGGTCAAAATGCGCATGTAGCCGGCCAGTGCCACGATCTCGGCATTGAAGGCCGTGAGCGCCGCATCGATCGCGGCGTCATGGGCCTGCTTGCTGGCATGGTCGGCCCGGGAAATCACCTGGGTGGCGATGCCGCGCGCCCTCGCCATGCCGAGCCCGGCGGCATCCGCCTTGTCGGAGATGACGCCGACGATTTCGGCGGGGAAAGCCGGGTCGCTGGCGGCGGCGATCAGCGCCGTCATGTTGGAACCGCGCCCCGAGATCAGAACGACAGTGCGTTTCTTCTGCGCACTCATAGACCGATCGAACCCCGATAGATGACGCCGGCGTCGCGGCGCGGCACGATCCGGCCGATCGGCGTCACCGTCTCGCCGGCTTCCTGCAAGACGGCAGCGACCTGCGCCGCCTGGCCGGACGCCACCGCCAGGATCATGCCGATGCCGCAGTTGAAGGTGCGCATCATCTCTTCGGGCGCCACACCGCCGGTTTTGGCCAGCCATGAGAACACAGGCGGCACGTCGATGGCGTCGAGATCGAGCTCGGCCGAGAACTCCTTCGGCAGAACGCGCGGAATGTTTTCGGGGAAGCCGCCGCCGGTGATATGGGCCAGCGCCTTGATGCCGTGCGTGTTGCGGATCGCCTTCAGGATCGATTTCACATAGATCCGGGTCGGCTCGAGCAGCGCCTCGGCCAATGTGGCCTCGTCATTGAAGGGAGCCGGATCGGTCCATGCCAGGCCGCTGGTCGCAACGATGCGGCGCACCAGCGAAAAGCCGTTCGAATGCAGGCCCGACGAACCCAGCCCCAGCAGCACGTCGCCCTCGACGATGTCGTCGGTGGGCAGAAGCTGGCCGCGCTCGGCCGCGCCCACGGCAAAACCGGCAAGGTCATAGTCCTTGCCGTGATACATGCCCGGCATTTCCGCCGTCTCGCCGCCGATCAGCGCGCAGCCGGCCTGCCGGCAGCCCGCGGCGATGCCGCCGACGATCGCCGCACCCTGGTCCGGATCGAGCTTGCCAGTGGCGAAATAGTCGAGGAAGAACAGCGGTTCGGCACCCTGCACGACGATGTCGTTGACGCACATGGCGACGAGGTCGATGCCGATCGTGTCGTGCTTGCCGGCGTCGATGGCGATCTTCAGCTTGGTGCCGACGCCGTCATTTGCCGCGACCAGCACCGGGTCGGTAAAGCCGGCGGCCTTGAGGTCGAACAAGCCGCCGAAACCGCCGATCTCGCCATCGGCGCCCGGCCGGCGCGTCGCCTTGACCAGCGGTTTGATCTTCTCGACCATGAGATTGCCGGCATCGATGTCGACGCCAGCCTCGGCATAGGTGAGCCCGTTCTTACGCTTGACTGTATCGCGCTTCATATCTGGCTTGTCGCTGTTTCCTTTGCGGCTCTTCGCATGAACGGTTTCGGTCCGCAAGGAAAACGGCGCTGAAACTGCCGCTCCCCACCAGGGGAAGCTCGGCAGCTTCTCTCTTGCGTCCATCCCCCATCTCCATCATCTATCGTTCAGACCGAAGCGACGGGACATGCGCTTGACCATCCCCAACCTGATCACAATCATGCGCCTTGTCCTGGTGCCTGCCGTGGTGCTGGCCATGCTCCAGGCGCGCTGGGATTGGGCCTTTGCCGGGTTCCTCGTTGCCGGCATCTCGGACGGCGTCGACGGCTTCATCGCCCGCCGGTTCAACCAGCATTCCAAGCTCGGCGCCTATCTCGATCCGGTGGCCGACAAGCTGCTCCTGGTTTCCGTGTTCGTCGTCCTGGGCTTCATCGGGCAATTGCCGCTGTGGCTGGTCGTCACCATGGTGTCGCGCGACGCGCTGATCATTTGCGCGGTGCTGTTGTCCACCGTGATGGCCCATCCCGTCGAGATGAAGCCGCTCCTCGTCTCCAAGGTCAACACCGCCATCCAGATTGTACTGGCGGCGCTGGTACTGGGTGAGCTTGCTTTTTCGATCCATCTCGATCCACTTCGTCCCGCCCTCATAATGCTGTCCGGGGTCTTGACCGTGGCTTCGGCCGCAGCCTATCTCGTGGCTTGGCTGAGGCATATGAGCGGCTATGGCGAAGGCTCCACCCCGGGCACCTGACAAAGAAGCTGCGGCGAGCGCGCCGGCGGCAGCCGGGGATGATCCATCCGCCGGATTCCGCCGGCAGATCTTCTTCTGGCTTGCCGGCGTCGCCGCGCTCGCGCTTTTCCTCTATGTTTTCAGCGCCATCCTCTTGCCCTTCGTGGCCGGCATGGTGCTCGCCTATTTCCTCGATCCCGTGGCCGACCGGCTGCAGCGACTCGGCCTCAGCCGTTTCATGGCAACGGTGGTCATCCTCATCACCTTCCTTGTCGTGCTGGTGCTGGCCTTTGTCATCCTCATCCCGGTGCTGGCGACGCAGATGGCCGATTTTGCCGGCAAATTGCCTGAGTACCTGACGCGGCTGCAGAGCCTGATCACCTCGTTCGATCCAAAATGGCTGGAACAGAAATTCGGCGTCAACGCCAATGGCCTGCGCGACGGATTGAATTCACTGCTGACATCCGGCTTCGGTCTGCTGACAACCGTGTTCACCTCGATATGGAGTTCGGGCGTGGCGCTGGTCTCGGTGATCAGCCTGTTCGTGGTGACGCCGGTGGTCGCCTTCTACATGCTGCTCGACTGGGACCGCATGGTGGCGGTGATCGACAGCTGGGTGCCGCGGGACAATGTCGCCACGGTGCGCGCCATCGCCAGGGACATCAACACGGCAACGGCCGGCTTCGTGCGGGGGCAGGGCACGCTGTGCCTGGTGCTGGGCGCCATGTATGCCACCGGCCTGACGCTGACCGGTCTCAATTTCGGCATCCTCATCGGCCTGTTCGCCGGGCTGATCTCCTTCATCCCCTATGTCGGTTCGCTGACCGGGCTGGTGCTGGCCGTCGGCGTTGCCTTCGTCCAGTTCTGGCCGGACTGGACCATGGTCGTCGCGGTCGCGGTGGTGTTCTTCATCGGCCAGTTCATCGAGGGCAATATCTTGCAGCCGCGGCTGGTCGGCAAAAGCGTCGGCTTGCATCCGGTGTGGCTGATGTTCGCACTGTTCGCCTTCGGCGCGCTGTTTGGCTTCGTCGGCCTGCTGATTGCGGTGCCTGCATCGGCCGCGGTCGCGGTGCTGGTGCGCTTTGCCATTGCGCGTTATCTGGAATCGCCGCTCTACAAGGGTCACGGCAAGGCCGTGCCGCCATTGCCGGCCGATCGTCGCAAAGGCATCAATCCATGATCCGGCCTGGCCGGGTCGCGCGGCTGAGCCTGGCATGAGCGACCAGAGGGCCGACCCGCCGCGCCAGCTGCCGCTCGATCTCGGCCATGGCACCGGCTATTCGCGAGACGAACTCGTCGTCTCCGGCACCAACAACCAGGCAGTGGCACTGGTCGACCGCTGGCCGGACTGGCCCTCGCCGGTGGTCGTGCTCGCCGGTCCGGCCGGTTCCGGCAAGACCCATCTGGCCTCGATCTGGCGGGCACGGGCGGATGCCGTTCAGGTCGACGCGCACCGCGTTGGCGACAGCATTGTAAATCTCGGTGCCCGGCCGGCGCTGATCGACGACGTCGATACCGGCACAGTCGACCAGCAGGGGCTGTTTCATCTGATCAATGCGGTACGCGGCAGCGGCTCGCATTTGCTTTTGACGGCGC
This sequence comes from Mesorhizobium sp. B2-2-3, assembly GCF_006442405.1. Taxonomy (NCBI): domain Bacteria; kingdom Pseudomonadati; phylum Pseudomonadota; class Alphaproteobacteria; order Hyphomicrobiales; family Phyllobacteriaceae; genus Mesorhizobium; species Mesorhizobium sp. B2-2-3. The sequence goes on from NZ_VFWC01000007.1 coordinate 22,837, forward strand.
GCCGCTTTCCCTCGGCCTGGGGCGTCACGCTGCCGGATCTGGCGTCGCGGCTGAAGGCTGCGGCAACCGTCGAGATCCACGAACCCGACGATCTCCTGCTGGCAGGTGTCATCACCAAGCTGTTCGCCGACCGACAGGTCGAGGTCGAGCCGCATGTCGTGCAATATCTGGTGCGCCGCATCGAGCGCTCCCTGGCGACGGCCATGCGCGTGGTGGAGCGGCTGGACCGCGCCGCGCTCGAACGCAAGACGCCGATCACCCGGGCGCTGGCGGCTGAAACCGTCAGCGCCATGGACGAGGGGCAGGGCGAGTTCGAGGTTTAGGGCGCGATTGTCGGCCGGCCAGCAAATGGTGGTTCCATGTCCCTTTAACCGTCCCATTTCGGGAAACAAAGCTGGCACCGATCTTGCGATACAAGCTTGCCGGCTGACCCCGGTCCTGATTGCGTTCCAAATCAGGTTGTAGGCTCGCCGGGAGTGGGGCGGTTGGGGTTCTCGCCCGGCGAGCTTACCTTCATGTGACTTCAGTCACCCTCACTATTGCTGCGCGTTCGGCTTGCCCGCGCAATGCCAAGCTAGGTGAGAGAAGAACGGGTATTCGTCAATTGACGGATACCCAAAATGGCGACGAGGCCACCGAGTCGCTGAAATGCCGGCGCTCGGTGAACTCCGTGGCTAAGGCGAACGAGCCATATGCCCGCTGCTTGACGTTGATCTCGTCAGTTGGCCTTCTTCGCCTTGTTCACATAGTCGTTCGTGTACGTCTGCGTGATATCGATCTTGGCGTTGGCCACATCGGGCGAACCGAGAGAGAAAACGTCGAGCACGGCCTGCGCGCCTTTTGGATCCATGAGCCCGGTGGTCGAATACATGGGGATCGCATTTTTCAACGCGGCCAGATAGGCGTCCTTGTCGCTGCCGATCAGATTGTCGGGGATCTGGGCCATGATCTCTTCGGCGCTGTGGGAGTGAATGTAATCCAGCGTGGCAAGCATGGCATTGGTCAATCCCTGCGTTGCTTGGGGATGCGCGGCCATCCATTCCGGCCGGGTGTAAAGCGCTCCGCCGGGATAGTCGCCTCCGAATACCGCCTCGGTATCCTTCTGGGTGCGCGTGTCCGCCAGGATGGTCAGGTCCTTATGCCTGGCCTGAAGCACGGTGACGGCCGGATCGAGCGTCACCACGGCGTCGATCTGCCCTTGCTCCATGGCGGCGACGGCGGTAGCGCCCAGCCCAACGCCGATCACGGCGGCGGATGTCGGGTCGATGCCGTTCTTCTGCAGAAGGAACTTCAGGAAGAAGTCGGTCGAGGAACCGGGAGCGGTCACGCCGACCTTTTTGCCAGCAAGGTCCTTCACTGACTTGATCTTGCCGGTCTGGCCCGGCGCCACCGCCAGGACCAGTCCCGGGAACTGGTCGTAAACGACGAAGGATTGCAGGCGCTGGTTCTTGGCGGCCAATTTCACCGTGTGATCGAAATAGCCGGACACCACATCCGCGCTGCCGCCCAATACTGCGGTCAGCGATTGAGAACCGCCCTTGAAATCGACGAGGTCTGCATCGATACCGGCTTTTTCGTAAGCGCCGATCTGTTTGGCGAGCACGGTCGGCATGTAGCAGAGGCATGATGCTCCGCCGATCGAAATGGTGACCTTTTCGGCGGCCCCCGCGTCTGTGGCCGCCGCGAGCAATACGACGGCGGCGGCCGCCAGTTTCGAAATGATCCTCATGATCTCCTCCTTGAGCGGAATTGGGGCCTATCGGCTGGTTTCGAGAATTCAGGCCGCCAGACAAGCAACCTTTTTTCGACCAGCGTGACGATCCAGTCGATCAAGAGCACAAAAGCGGCGAGGACGAACATTCCGGCAAAGACGCCCGCCACGTCGAACACGCCTTCGGCCTGCTGTATCAGATAGCCTAGTCCCCCGGCCGCACCGAGATATTCGCCGACCACGGCGCCGACCACGGCAAATCCGACGGAGATATGGAGCGATGAAAACACCCAGGACAATGCCGATGGCATATAGACGTGGCGCAGCAATTGCCGTTCGTTCATGCCGAGCATTCGGGCATTGGCCAGCACTGTCGTGTTCACCTCCCTCACGCCCTGGTAGACATTGAAGAAGACGATGAAGAAAACCAGCGTCACGCCCAAGGCAACCTTGGACCAGATGCCGAGGCCAAACCAAAGCGTGAAGATCGGCGCCAACACGACGCGGGGAAGCGCATTGGCCGCCTTTACATAGGGATCGAAGACGGCCGCAAGTCTTGGCTTGCGGGCAAACCAGAAGCCGATCGCGATCGCTGCCAGCGAGCCGATGGCGAAGGCCAGCATGGACTCCCACAGCGTGATCCACAGATGATGCCAGATCGTCCCGGTGGCAAACCACTTCCATATCTGGCCTGCCACCGCCAACGGGGTCGAGAAGAAGAAGGAAATATTGTTCGGATCGCCGATCAGGTGCGTCGTCGACGCTGCCTGCCAGAGCGCGATGACGATGACGGCCACGGTTAGCTGTGCGAAAAGCAGCGTCGTCCTTTTCATCGGATCGCTCCTTCTTCAATCTCGCCGTAAGCCTTGAGCACTTCCTTCTTCAGCATGTGCCAGATGTCGCGATGCAATTCCTGGAAGCGCGGTTCCAGCCTGATTTCCGAAATATCGCGTGGACGCGCCAGCGGGATTGGAAAGTCGCCGATGATGCGTGCCGAGGGACCGGCTGACATCACCACCACGCGATCAGCCAGCGCGATCGCTTCTTCGAGGTCGTGGGTGACGAACATCACCGCCTTGCGGTCGTCCGACCACAGCTTGAGCAAAAGGCCGCCCATGATCAGCCGCGTCTGTGCGTCGAGCGGTCCGAAGGGTTCGTCCATGAGGATGATCTTGGGGTCGCGGATCAGCACCTGCGCAAGAGCAACGCGCTTTTTCTGGCCGCCTGAAAGCATGTGAGGGTAGCGCTCGCAGAAAGCAGCCAGGCCGACGCGTCCGAGCCATGCTCGCGCGCGTTCCTTTGCTTCGGAAGAGGGCACGCCTGCCACTTCCAGCCCGATGGCCACATTGTCCAGAGCGGTCTTCCAGGGCATCAATGCATCCTGCTGGAAGAGGTAGCCAGCCTGTCTGTTGAGACCGCGAAGCGGGGCGCCGAACACACGGACGCTGCCTGCCGAAGGCTCGAGAAGCCCTGCGCCGGCATTCAGCAGCGTTGACTTGCCGCAGCCCGTCGGCCCAATGATCGCCACGAATTCCTGGTCGCCGACTTTCAGATCGGCGCGGGCGACCGCCTGGAAGCTACGCCCGGCCGCCAATGCGAAATCTATGGTCACTCCATCGAGATCGACCGCGATCCCGGTTCCGGCTGGCGGCTGTCTGAATTTTGTCTCCGTGCCGCCCGTGGCGGTTTCCGTCGTCATGCTGAATGCCGCCCTGCGCCGAGACGGGTGGGTGTCCAACTGTCGCTCATGGTTCCTCCGTGAGGCTTTAGCGGAGACCGTCGATGTCCGATGGGCATCTGTTGCCCCGCACCGTGTCGTGTTCCGGCTCACAATAGTCGATGCGGTGGAGCAGGCAACTTTGCCGTCCGCGGCTTTTTGTTGCGACCGTGACATGCAGCAGCAAAGACCACTGGGCGCGCGCGGAGATTGCCGACAGCCCCATTCTGCACCCGACACATTGCCATTCGCAGGCGCCAACGGCCCTCGATTGCCTGTTCTGTGAAAGGTGGTCGGAGTGGAGAGATTCGAACTCCCGACCCTCTGGTCCCAAACCAGATGCGCTACCAGGCTGCGCTACACTCCGAACGGTCTGTTGCCTATTCATTTCAGTGTTGCATGGCAAGTGCGAAAAACCGGCAAGTGCAAAAACCTTGCCGCCGTCAGCATTGCGCAGTAATGACGGGCGAAGAGGCGGCCAGGCTGCCTTGCACAGCAATGAGGTGGTCATGTCCGCGCGCATTTTCAGTCCAGCCAAAACCGCGATGCAGTCCGGCACGGCCAAGACCGGCCATTGGGTGCTGGAATTCGATCCCGAGATGCGCAAGAAAATCGACCCGCTGATGGGCTACACCACTTCCGGCGACATGAGGAGCCAGATCAAGCTGACCTTCGACACGCGTGAAGAGGCCGTGGCCTATGCCGAGAAGGAAGGGCTCGCCTACCGCGTCGAGGAGCCGAAAGAGCCCAAGCGCCGCCAGATTTCCTATGCGGAAAATTTCCGCTATGACCGCAGGACGCCCTGGACGCATTGACCGGCAAAGCCCGGGCGGGCGCCAGCGCAGACATCTTACCGGCTCCGAGCCGGCCAGCGGTCCCGTAGCTCAGCTGGATAGAGCACCGGCCTTCTAAGCCGATGGTCACAGGTTCGAATCCTGTCGGGATCGCCAATCTTTTCAATGGCTTAACCTTTAGCGCAATACCCAATTTTTAGCCCGTTTACAGAGCCGTTTACAGATTTGTTCCTCATGGGTTCTTTCCCATGCGGTCAATAACTGCATCTGAGAGACCCTGATCTGTCGCCAGATAGTGCTTTTCGAGCACCGATTTGATCTCGGCCATCGAGTGCCCGGAGATACGCGCAATGTCCTCGATGCTGGAGCCTTCTCTGGCTCGATCGCAGATGAAGGTGCCGCGCAGATCGTGATATGTGACACCTTCGATCTTGATCGCTTCGGAGCCTATTGCCTTGCCCCACGACGTCTTGAAACCATCCTTGGTCCACGGACGCCCGCGAGAGTTGAGGCAGACCCTCATCTTGTCCTTAGGCAGGGGATCCAGTAGGGCCTTGAGGCGGGCGTTGGCCAGAACCTTGAGCTTCTTCCCAGTCTTTGACTGCTGGAACATCAGATATTTGCCATCCCACTGCTTCCAGGTCATGGCAAGGATATCGCCCTGACGCTGTCCGGTGGCCAGCGCGATCTCGAAGGGCAAAAGCAGATGCGCCTCCAATTTCTCGCGCACGATTGCGATCTGTTCGGTCGACCAAAGGAATTCTTTTCTGGATCCCTCGTAGAGCCGGGTGATGCCGGTGCAGGGATTTTTGTCGATCAGCTCGTCGGCGATCGCGTAAGAGAACACCTTTGAGAGGGAAAAAAGAAGCTTGTCCGCCTTACGTGGATTGGCAGAGAAGCTGCGGTGCCACCGCCTGATTTCGGCCTTCATGCCCTTCCCTTGTGTCAGCTCGACCGGCAGTCTGGGCCACTCTTTCTGGATCAGCTTGAAGGCATAGAGGTGGTCTGTCTGGGTGGTTTCGGCAAGTGCTAGGAAATCGCGATTGCGAGCACGCTCTGGTCCGGTGAAATACTCGATCAAGGTCTCGATCGTGTCGACCTTCCTGTTCGCAGCCTTCTCTCCCGCCCTTAGTCGTACGTGCTCGGCGACGAATGCCTCGGTATGAGGTTTTGCCGTCATTTGCGGGCCGCCACGCCAAGCGTAGTGATAGACCCTGACCGAACCATCTGCCAGGCGCCGCTTGACCTTGTGGATCCCTTTAATCTTGATGATCACGAGTCCTATCCCTCCAGTTCGTTGTGCTCATCCGAAGAACCAAGGCTTCGAGGGGGCTTTCGCTGGCCCCCGTATCGCTTTAGGGGATAAATCGGAAAACTTCGTCCCCGATGCTGACGACAACGATTGCCTAGTCCTGCTCCCAGCGCGCGTGAGATTCTGGGCTCGTCTTTGGAAGATAGCAAGGGAGCGGTTCATTACGCACGCGCATTCGTCGCAGGGATGACGGCGTCCATGACGTCCTTGATGACATCCTCGCCGAAGCCGACGATGCCCATCATAACAACGGGTTAGTAGATTTCGATCCGTGGAGCACGTCCCGTCACCGCGGGTCGGATGGGGCCGCTTTTTGCAATCGCTCACCTGGACACTGCCTATTCGTTGTCAGCCCCATGCCGCCTGGCGGCAACGCGCCTTGCTGCCGACTTTCAGCGCAAGACAATGAGCGCCCCGGTTTTGGGCCGTCTGCTGACGTCCGCTATCGGTGGTATTTTGCAGGAGCTGCCGTTCCGCGCGATCCACAGTCGGTCGTTCAGCGCGGATGGAAGGTTAATGTGAAAGCGGCCGTTCGTTCAGCGTCAGTGCTCGGATCAAATTTGATCGTTGCAAGACGGTCGGCTTCCGCGAACAAGATTGCAAAGGGAGCACACCACCACATTGCGTTCCTCTAGTCTCTCCAATGTTCCTAGTGAGAATCGCCAGCGATCAGCAGTCAGGCAGAAGTGTCGCCCCGATCTCACGAGCTAAATTGTACGGTTCACGATAGGATAGTGACCGCGTTCAGCCATCCCCCATGCGCAAAGGGTCGCTCTCCACCCGCAACTCACCCGAGCTCAAAAGGCTTCGAGCGTGGCGGTATAGTTCGGATCGGCGCTACACAACTTGTTCAATTGGCGAAGCCGATCTCTAACCGTTCGTAATTGGAGTCCCGTTTTTTCGCAACTCGAACGCATGACAGAAAGTCAGGTCCATACCTTTTGCAATCCATTGTCGCCGCAACTGGATCGTTGGTGACCAGGTTACATAGATTGCGTTTATCTTGCCCCAAAAACATCAATGACCATTCTACTGCCGTCCTCTGCTATCGCACAATTGAAATTCGGGGCGCCAACCGTTGTCGACTCGCCGGAGTTGCAAGATCGTTCGGGGCTACCGGTTCTCACGCCCGACTGATCCTGGTGAGAGATCGGAATCGATAAAGACATTTTTCGCCCCGAACGGGCGAGGATCTCGCCAACGTCGTTTCCGATCACCTTCCATTGGTCTGCGTCCCACTTCTGATCGCCTATATCTGTAGCGATTCTAGCAACCGAGCGTTTGATATTCTCACTCTGAAGCTGGCTCTCGATAGGATATGCCGCTTGAATGGTTTCTCGATCTGTAAGCGATATCCGAGTTGGTTGCGAAATAAAACACCTCGACTTCCTTCCTTTCTTGAACATCCACGCTGGCAATGCATAGTGCATAATAGATTTCCGGTCGTACGGGGTTGTCCTTAATCGTGGTGACGCGACCATTTCTTTGAAATTAAATAAAATTTCGTCTTCGCTCCATCCCCATTCTTTTTCTATCTTGGGAATAGCGACGTCCCAAGCGAATTCGTCGTCACAATGGGCCTCTGGACTCTGATGCTCATGCTCCAAGCCCAACGCATGGCCTACCTCGTGAAGGATCGTTTCCTCAAGCCAAGCCTTGTTGAGTGAGCTGAATGCCGCTCCGTCGGTCTGAATGTTGAGTGAAGCTGTCTTCACGACGTCTGGAAGTAGGCTGTCCGTGCCAATGAATGACCAACTTCCCTCTTGTTTAAACGAGATTCGGATGTCTTCTTCCGAGGTACCCGTGCAAGCATTAAAGCCGGGTGGATCGCCAAAATTGATGCGGATAGACGTACCATCCAGCCATTCATTCGCAGTTTTTACAAAGAATTTCTTCAATGACTTGCCGCCATCCAGAAAGCACGCTGAAATATTATTCTTCGTATCCCATAGTTTCATGCTGTCGTAGACCCCTTTTATTTGGGGAGTAGCGTCTCCGAACGCCTCTGTTAGTCCAGCAAGTTCTGCTGCGTCTCGCCTCGTCACCGGATCCAGAGGACCTAATGTGTGTGCGAAAACGCTGCCCCAGTAACACGACAGGGTAATTGCCATCCCCACCGAGGCAACTAACCTTCTCACTGCACGGAAATCGGATGCTCTTTCCATTGCTTCCTCCCGACAGGTCCCATCAGTTATTAAACATCGCCGGTGTTGACAGCGAATTGAATGGCCTAACTAACCGCGCATTATGGGCCTGCTCGAACGCTCGGAAATGTCGGCAACTTACGCGGCAAATCGGATAAACATCGCGAGTCGCGCCTCCGCTTTTTCGAGCGAACTGGTGTTCGACCCCGCCCTCTTGCCTATTCTGACGTTCGTCTTGCTACCACGCAAGCTAACATTTGCCAGAGTCATTGTTTCGGCCCAATTGGCTATGCATCTACGCCCATAGGTGAGTAATGAGCCGTTTCGAGGTGTCAATGTGCCTACCGACGCTGAGCGCATAAGTAGTGGCCGAATTCCAGAACCGGGGCTTACCGATTCCTCGGAAGCATCGCGATGGCTCAAGTACAGAGCCTTCATCAGCTACTCCTCTTCAGATCGGGGGGCTGCAGAGAAACTGCAGAAGGCGCTGGAGTCATACAAAATTCCCAAACCGCTTCGCCGGTCTGGGAAGTATCTCAACGGACGGGTATCCCCGATCTTCAGGGACCTCTCCGACCTGAACGCGTCCACCGACCTTGGGAAAACCATCCGCGACGCACTAGACAATTCCGAATATCTAATCGTTCTGTGCAGTCCGTCGGCAGCCGCTTCGCAATGGGTGGAAAGGGAGATTTCCTTCTTTAGAGGGCTCGGCCGGCCCGGCAATATTATCGCGGTGATTGTGAGCGGTGTCCCCGCTGCCCACGATCCGTTGCATGAGCCGTTGGGCGCGTTTCCAAGGGGACTGGTCAGTCTTCGGGATGACGACGGCTCTCTCGTGGAGCCCTTGGCCGCCGACATTCGGGAACAAACCGGGGACCATCGCGGCGGTGACGGATTCAACTTGGCCAAGTTGAAGATTGTCGCGACCATGCTCGGTGTTTCGCTGGCCGAACTCACGCAGAGGCAGGCCGAAGCAGACCGGCGGCAGCGCCGCGTTGCACAGATCGTTGCTGCCGGAATGCTTTTCCTCGCCGTTCTCGCGAGCGGAGCAGCGTGGATCGCCTGGAACCAAAGCCTAAAGGCCGAACAACGTCTCCAACTCGCTGTGGAGACTGCGGCACGACAATTGGGCGCCACGGCAAAGTATCGAGACCGCTATGGCGTCCCCACGGCCGTGATCCAGGAGTTGCTGAAATCCGCCGAACGAGACTTCGCTGGGTTGATCTCCGGCGATGAGACGTCACCGATGCTTGTACTTCAACGGGCACGCCTGAATCTCGAATTCTCTGAACTGTACAATCTTGTTGGGGACGATGAGCATTCCCAGCAGAAACGGATCTCCCTCATTGCGAACTCGGCTGCAGATCTGGATTGGCTGGAACAAAGGTCTCCATCCGTCCCGGAACGGATTGGACTGGCTTCAGCCCCGGATCCAGCCGCTATCGCGATGATGCGACTGAAATTGTACGATGCTCAGGCGCAAGAGAGGAGCTACGTGGGGAAGTTCAAGGAAGCTATTGCATCGGCGCAATCGAGAATTGCGCTATCGGAACGATGGCTGTCAAAGACGGGCGAGTTGCGCTGGCAGCGGGAACTGGCTCAAGGACATTGTCGGATAGGGTCGTTCAACTACCAAAGCGGGAATCTCTCGGCGTCTGCCGCAGAGTACCAAAAATGCCTCGGGACAACGCGATCGCTGATCGAAAAGAGAAAAGATAGTTCTGATCGTGGCGACCTGATGACCGCACTTTCCGAACTGGCGACGACGCTCGTCGAAATGGACCGCCGTTCGGAGGCGCTGGTTGTGCAAAGGGAGGCAGCTGACACGGTCAAGCTCCTCGTTTCGGCGGAAAAGGGAAATACCGAATACGATCGCACAGAGCTGATCACGCTGACGAGGCTGGGAGATATGGTCCTGTCGGTAGACATGAACGTTGGCGAGTCGCTGAAGCTTTACGAAGAGGCACTGCCCATTTCCGACAAACTCACCAGATCGGATTCCTCGAGGTTGGATTGGCAGAGGGACCGCTCCATCTTGCTGGAAAGACTGGCCAGCGCACATTTGCGAGAGGCAGACGGCGCAGATGTGACGGCGTCGCTTGAAAGTTTGCATAAGTCAGACCTGAACCTCCAAGACGCGCTGCTGATCGTCAACCGGCTTTTAAACAACGACCCGCTCAACCGGGAGTGGCTGCGGGACCAAAGCGTCATCGAGGAAAGGATAGGCCAGGTAGCATTTGCTATCTTCAAGCGGGGTGGCGACACGCTGAAATTGGAGGATTCGGAGCGTTGGTACGACAAAGCGATTGGCGACCGGCGCGCTATCCTCAAGGAAGATCCTGGGAGTTCAATTTACAAACTCGACCTGGCGGTCGGCTTGATACAACTCGGCGAAGTCGCGATCCAGATGCCCGGTCGGATCGACGAGGCGGAGAACTCGCTCAAGGAAGCTTTGGACCTCCTCAAAGATTTAGTAAAGGCCAAGGACGCGTTGACGATCTGGCGCCGAGAGATAGCGAATGCGCACTATGCGCTCGCGAACCTGTACCAAAGGCGGGGTAGCGCCAGTGAGGCTCGCTCGGAGATTCAATCTGCATTGGAGGTCATTCGTGACCTGCGGAAATTGTACCCCGACCTCGCCCAGTACAAGCAGGACGAAGCTGACCTCATCGCCAAGAAAGAGGAACTCGCCAAGCTGCAGCAATGAGGCATTTCAACTGGATCGGGGACGTCAGAACGCGACCCTTAGTCCTGCGGTAACCCCGATATCGTCTATCAGATCGTTCGCCAGGAACGCGCGTCCGTCGATATAGGCAACCCCTCCGTGAAAGATTTCGGCGGCCACTCCACCACGCAACTCGAAAAAGTTCCGGTCGGGTGGATTTGTCTTGAAACTGAAAATAAAGGGGTCAGGCCGGCCGTCCTCGACGAAACTCGCCCTGATCGCGCGTTGGTCATTCGCGAATTCATGGATATAATCCAGTTGCGCGAATGGAACCACCGTCATGCCATCAAAGAGCAAGGGGGTCGACACAGCAAGGCCGATGCGTGTCTGGATGGATGTGATGTCCTGGTCTTCATAGCGAAGGCTGGCGCCTGTGGGTACCCACAAGGTTCCATGTTCTTCCGTTTCCGAATACCCATCAATGCTTTTCCAAAAGGCATCGAATGCCAGCCGGGGACCGACGATCAGCCCATTGTATTCCCAATCATATCCCGCCTTCACATCTGCGGACAATCCATAGACGTGGGGACTGCCGCTGATGATGCCAGCAGTTGTATTTTGCTGTAGAGTTGTATGTCCGGCGACGCCTACATCTATGTTGCAAAGGCTATTACTATAATTTGCACGCATTTTACTCGCGCCGAGTTCCGCCACCAGGAAACCATTTCCTCTCAACTTGGTTTGATAAAATATCGAGCCGCCGAACTCATCCGAGTCGATTGTACCGTCGCTCGGCACGCCGCAGAGATCCTTAAAATCCCCCTTAAGCACCAAGGTGGAGGGGGGATCTTCAGGGTCGTCGAGAAAGTCGGGCACTTCGATGGCTACATTTTTGGGCCCTACAATAACGCCTTGCCCAGTTGAATAGGTTCCCTTGAACCCGACGATGCCGTCATCTGAGATGTTCCATTGTGCGCCGAATTGCGCGGTGAAGATATCGATCTTCCGCGACGGCTCATAGATAGTGGATGATTGACGATAGTTCTCATATTCAAATTGACCAAACACACTGAAGCCGTCGAAGGGGATCAGCGTGTTCACATCCAGAACGCCATGGTTATTCTGGAGGCTGAAGGAGGCATTGGCGGACGGAGGTAGGCTTACTTGATAAAAGTAGTTCGAAAGCGTCTCGCTTTCACTATCCTTGCAGTCTGGATTCTTGGAGGGATCGCATGGCTCTGCCCGGCGGGGGTTGAGGTCGAATTGTGACACCGTTCTGGTTGACTGGAGCGACGACATGCCACCGCCTAAGGCCGATCCACCGGACAACTGGCTGTTCTCTGTATTGGGGGAACAATGTCGAGATAGATTCGGTCCGATTAGTCCTTGATGGCTAATAAAAACGGAGTCATCCCCCAACCTGGTCCGGTCGCCGGCGCTGCCGTTGCCCCCGAGCGGATCGACGAAACCGAAAGTCGTGAGATCCTTCTCCTCTTGGTTGGCAAATTTACAATCTGTATTTCTGCCGCCGTTCCCAAGGAGGTAGTCCAGCGCGCCGCTGTAAGTCTCGAAATTGTGCTGAATTGGCGGCTGGACGACCTGAGCACTCGCGCCGCTGGCCATCAGAAGCCATGCGCACTGGACCGCAATCGCCTGCGTAAATCGCATCAATGACTCCCCAAGTGGCTTTTTTAGCCTGACTTTAGTTTCTGCTCCTTTAGTACGCGCTTACGTGACGACAGTTGCATATTTTGAGCGGATCACAAGGTGCAACGTGTGTCCACTTTCCATTTTTAGATAAGGATGCAGAAAAACCACAGTCGTTGATCGTTCTCGTCACGTACTAGGCTCCTCTCGAAAGACACTGAATTTACTGTCAGAGGCATTGAGTTCGAAGCCGGATTGCCATGTTACTATGTGGACCAACGCATTAGCTGGGCTCAGAAAGCCTCCAACTTCGGGGGGCTTCCATCGCTCGTGGCAGACTGTCGCGACCAATTCTCCTGGATTTTCCTGAATGCATTGTTGCGGCCAAGGCGTCGAGCCGGGTCCGCTTGCGTTGTTGGCTGCGGACGTTCGGAGCGGGCGAAGGGGAGCGTTGCGAAGCCAGCAGCAGCACCTCTCCAGACAGGCAGCGCTTTGCGCAACGCTGCGCAATGTCCGAGACGGCTTCGACGCATGTTCCCTCACCAGCCGACGGCAATGGCGCCGTGGCTGGTAGCAAAGAGAGGAACTGGAAAATGATTACCACCCTTGCAAAGATCGCCTTCACCCGTACTGCGTCGGCCCTGGTCGTCGCGGCGAGCTTATTCTCCGCCGGAACGGCTTCGGCCCACCAACGCTGGGTCGACATCAGCAACGTCGGATCGAGCGAGATAGTTGGTGTTTACATCTCGAACATCGACAAGCAGAACTGGGGGCGCAACCTTCTCGGATCCTATTCCATCGACGTTGGCTACGAGATGACCGTCGATCCGCGCCGGCCGGAGGGCTACTGTCGATTCGATGTACTGATGGAGTTCGCCGACGGTTCGCAAACCATCGCTTGGGACCAGAACCTCTGCGAGCTCACCGACGTCGTCGTCAGCGAATCCGGGTACTACACGATCTGACCGGAAACCTTTGTCCTACAGGCCGTTCGGATCGAGTCCGAACGGCCGGACTGATCAGGACTATACCTTCGCGCTCCAACCCGTCGCCGGTTGACCGGCGACGGGTTTCTTGTGCGAGACCACATAAAACTACTTCGCATTCATCGTAGCGTCGATCCAATCCTTGAACGAGGAAACTCTCGCGTAGATGCCGGGAAACACCGGGTGGCCGCATTGATAGCCCCAACTGACTACGCCGAGTTCAATATAGCCTTTTCCATTGGGTGCTGCGGCGAAGAGCGGGCCTCCACTGTCGCCATAGCAGGAATCACGACCGGTGCCGGGCACGCCGGCGCAGAGTTCGGTGTCGCTTACGGCAAAGTTCGGATTTTCGAGCAGCGCGTAGTTCGCCTTGCACTTGTCGTGATCAATAATATCGATCTCAACCTGGCGTAACTCATTAGGGATCTTGACGTTCTCGGCCGACAACACTTGCCGGAGGTTTTCGGGATTGGCTTGATTGTAAAGCGCCAGGATCGTCGGATCGAGCTTGTTGTCAAAAGTAGCACCCCAGCCGGTCACCATCACCTTGGCGCTAGTCTTGTCGAGCAGTGCGTCTGTTTTCGCGTCGGCGACCCCGATGGTTTCGATATCGTTTATGGGTTCGGCGAGGCGGATCAGTGCGACATCATTCTTGGTGGGATTACGCGTGTAGTCCGGATGCACGATCAACTCCACCGCTGCCATTCTCTTTAGCTTGGCCAGTTCGGAGCTTCCGTAGCCGATAGCCAGCGTCCGCTTGCCCTTGACACAGTGCGCCGCCGTTAGCACCCAGTCAGCAGCGACGAGGGCGCCTCCGCAATAGCCGCTCCCGTCATTGACGTTATTCAGGATGCGCACCTGCCAAGGCCAGTCGCCAACCTTTGCGGTCTCACCACCCTTGATAAAGTCGTCGCTATATTTCGGGGTATCTTCCTGGCAAAGCGCCTGGCCAGCCGATACCAGCGTCAGCATGCAAATAGCAACCCATCGCGTGACGTACGCATTTTCCATGGTAGTCTAACCTCACTCCAGGGAACTCGTTCAGTCGGCCAGCACGCGACGCGCGGAACTCCAGCGCAGGCGCCCGTTCAGTGCATCCATCACATTACCAGCTTTGGCTAAAATACGATAACTTTGTCGGCATGGCGACCATCGAAGAAAAACTCGACGTACTGGAGAAGGGCATCTCCGACAATGTTGAACCACGCAGCCTTTCCAGGCTGCTGGACGATCTCGAACTGGGCTTGGCTCCTGAACCGTCGCAGGTCGTTCGTTACCTGCTTGTCCAGGCCGCAGTCCACAATCGTCTCGGCTCCGGCGAAACTGCCCTCGTATCGCTGCTCGAGGCCAGGCGTCTCGGCATAGATGATCGACTCGCTCCCTTCAGGCCGGCAATCTCGCGCCTCTTCGCTACAGTTTATTCTTGGCGCGGACGAGGCGAAATGGCGGCCTTCGAGCTGCTGCGCGCAATGGCCGAGGCGTCCGGCGACGGCGGTGAGATCGCGAGAACCTTCGCCGAAACTGGCCGGCTGAACAAGGAACTCGGACGTTTTGACGCCTCGGTGCTGCAGTTCGATGCCGCCCTGGAATCGGATCAGCTTACCGAGACGGAACGCGCTCGCGCCATGCTCGGAAAAATGCAGGTGCTGGGGGCTCTGTCGCGACATGCAGAATGTCTCGCTCTCGGCGCCGAGGCAGCGCAACTGATCGCCATGCAGAACGCTCGCCTGCGCCTCCTGCATGGGCTGGAAGTCAGCCGTTCGGCCGCGGCCTTGGGACAATTCGACCGTGCCCGCAGAGTGCTCGAAGAATCCAAACGCTTCCTGCCCGAGGAGACGTCAAGCTGGTCCTGGATCGACTGGACTGAGGCGGGCATCGACATCGAGACCCGCTCACAGACGGCGGCCGATGAGGAGAAGCTGCGGTCAATCATAGAACGCTTCAATGAGGATGGCCTCCCGATCCGTGAGGCTTCAGCCCGGCTGTTGCTAGCCGAGGCGGCGCGCCGCAACGGAAATCTTGAAACGGCCATGGAGGAGGCGAGCATAGCCCTCAGGATCGCAACTGCGCAGGGCAACAAATCGCTGACCGAGCGGGCTCGCGGCGCGATGCTGTCCTGTGACAGAGCGCGAAACTCATCCCAAACCGAAACGCTTGGGTCGCCTATACTGCCCGAGCGCTATCTCCTATGCGAAGTGCTCGGTCGTGGTGGCTACGGTGTTGTGCGCCGAGCTTATGATCTGGAAACCGGGGCGGAACGCGCCATTAAAATGGTCGACTTCTCATCGATCAGTGACGTCGAGAAACGACAAATGATGGTGCGCGATGCTCAGGCCGAAGTCGAAGCAGCACGCCGCGTCCGCCATCCCGGATTAGTCGTGATCTACAACGCCTTTATCGAGGACTCGGTCGTCGTCATCGTGCAGGATTTAGTCAGAGGCATGAACCTGAGGCCATTAATGGGCGAGAACCTTAGCCGTGTCACTGTGCTCGACCTATTCACGCGCATTGCTCACGCGCTCGCGGCTTTGCATGCGGCGGGTATCGTCCATCGCGACCTGAAGCCAGAAAACATAGTCGTCGACGAACGGGGCAACCCGGTTATCATCGATTTCGGGCTCGCCGCATTTGAAAACGATGAAAGTGTGGAAGGGCGGGCGAGGGGTACGCACTCATATACGGCGCCAGAAGTCGCTGGCGGCCGCGCTGGCGCTGCCAATCCAAAGCAGGACATCTATTCGTTCGGGGTCATGCTTGCCGAATTCCTGCCGGCACGCCCGGTGGGCGTTTTTAGCTGGTTGAGCCCGGACCCAGTCGCACGGCTAGTTCGCGGGATGACTGCAGCCGATCCGGCCCGTCGCCCCTATTCGATGCATGCCATCGCCGCGACACTAGATCGCGAACTTCGCGCAGCCTCCGCGTGATCCGCCTTGTAGAGTGTGAGCCGGTAGTCTCGGTTCTGTGCAGTATTGGAAAAGACGATCACCTTCGCCTCTTCAGTTCTATCGGCGGTAAATACAAAACCGGGCCAACGTCCGGTCTTATCGCAATCGGGGTGCCCTGGTCGCCGCAAAATCACCTGCATCGGCTCAACACCGTCGATGTAGGCAAACACCGCATAGCTCTGGCCCTCTTCGAGGTCGATCGAGGTCTGGTCGGCTGGGAGATTAGCCGATAGCGCCTTCGAGAATTTGGCATCGATCGAAAGCAGGCTGTTCAGTTTGCCGGCGGCCTCGGCTAGGAATTGGGTGGTCACATAGCTCTCATGATCGGCGAATTTCTTGGCTTCTTCGTCCCAGAATTTCTTTTCTGCCGTCATATCGAACGTACCCCCAGGGAGCATGTCGCGAACGAGGTCGGCACGCTGTGCATAGTTGACTAGCGCTGCGCTGGGATAATTCTTGTTCACACTGTCACTGCTAGCGTCGGCAATGATGCTTCCAGAACTCACGACCGCCACCACGTTCCCGTCGCGATCGACGACCGGCCCGCCGGAAGCGCCGCCTGTGATGGGGATCGAGTTATGGATGAGTTGGGCGTGCGAGATATCCGTGTCGGAGGCAAACATGAAGAAATTGGTGAGCGAACTGATCGCGCCGAAATGCAACTCCGGCGTCGGCTCGCGTTGGGCCGTTTCGTTGCCGGCGATGTCACGAAGCAAGTAGCCAGCAAATGCCACCTCGTCGCCCTCCCTGAGTTCCGTCAGCGTTGCCGGCGTGGCAAGATCGAGAACGGTGGCGGGATCGACGGGCGCGTCGAGCCGAAGCAGTGCGACGTCATACGCGCCAGGGCGCGTCGCCGCTTGGAATTCGCCGTTCAAACCGACATTGCCCAGCGCGCCGAGATGTTTCGGGAAGGCGGCGTAGGCCGGATGAGCCTGCCAACTGTTTGCACAGTAGGTCCTAGGCGTATCGCCAGGGCTGCGCACGCACAGCCTTTCGCCCGCTTTCAGTGTATCCATCAGGCGGCCAACGTGCGCGTTGGTCACCAACGTCGCCGGTTCCACTGGCCACGCTGTGGCGAATCCTTCCTCCGCTCTGCCATCGCAGACGCCGTTAGCATTCGCTTTGCATTTGATGACGATATATGCCGCCTTCTTCAGCTTATTGATCGTCGCCGCAGGAAACCGTCCGCTGACCTCGTGAGACGCGCGTTCACGTTCGGCCAGCTTGTCCTGCATCTCCGCTAGCAGACCCATCTGCTCGCGATAGTGCAGGTACTGTAAGCCATATGTCCCTACCACCGCGAGAAGCAGCGTCACGAAGCCAGCGGTCGCCCAACGCATGTGCTTGCGAGAAACCTCACGCCACCCACTAACGATCTCCTGAGTACGCGTGCGGAGGGTATCTGTCGCACTGCCGGCTGGCTGCGTAATGATATCGAAGCGTAGTCTTGGCCCGTCCCGACTCCCAAGCGTGAGCGTGTCCCCGGAACAGATCGATGTCGCCGTTTCGACAGGCCTGCCGTTAATCTCGACATATTTATGGCCCTGCCGCACGGCAATCCAGTCGCCGCTAGCCTGCCGCTCAAGAACCAGATGCGTTCTAGATACCCGCCGATCGTCAAGCGGCCATACGAAATCAGCCCATCCCACGCCGCGACCAATCTTGAGGGTATCGATGCCCGCAGGATAAATGCGCGCGGCGCCGCCCGCATCAAGCACCGTCAGGCGGAGGCCGACTTCCCGAGCCCCTGTCCAGCGGGAACGCGGCCGCTCTTTACCCGAACCGCGCAGCGACCTCATTTAAAAATGGCCCCAATCTGACCAACCTGAACACAGTTGAATCGACAAATATGCCCATTTGACGGTCGCGTCGCCGTCACGATTCCCGAACCTTGTAGATCTGCCTGGCGCCACGCAGCACCCGTTCCTGCCCGTCTTCGTTCGGCTCGACCGAAACATTGACCACCGAATAGCGGCCGGGATCCCCACCGCTCGCCACTTCGCGCATGACGAAAGCACTTGTGGCAAAGACGTTACCGATGGCGACGGCGGTTAGGTCGGCGGCGGCGTCAAGCTTCAGTATGTCGTCAAGGCTCGGCGTTCCATCCCTGCCGCGGATTGGGCCAAAATCACATATGATTCGCGCCGAAGAGTCTGCCGCGGCGGCCAACGCTGCCAGGTGCGAGGCGATGAAATGCGCCTCCTCAAATCCCGACGGCATGTAATGTCCTGCGATCCGGCGATCTTTTAGCGCCCGGATGCTAAAGCCCGTTTCGTCAAGCAGCCGTCGAATCTCGGCATTGTCCTGTTGGGAGCGCGCAAAGGCGAAAACCATCGGTGCGAAAGGGTCAGCGCCACGCGGGTCCGCGGGCGTATCCTTGCGCCGCAAACGGGCATCAATGACATCCGCGTTAAAGCCTCGCGCCACGAACTCGGCCAGCGCGTTCTTGGCACCGGCTTTGCTCACCACGGCTTGCGGATGGATAACAGCGAGCATACACGGTCGGGTCATCAAAGCGGCTGCCGCGAAAATCGTTTCACCGGCTAGATGCCTATTGGTGCTAAGATAGTGGTAATCGATCTCAGCTTTTCGTATCTCGTGTCTCCAGAGTTCCGTCACGGTAGCGGCCTGATCGAGGCAGGCAAAATATCGCGCGACCCAGTCCGTCTCAATGTCAGCGCCGTTTCCGACTGCCACCGACAGGTCACAGAAGCGGGCGACAGTGAAGGGCAATGTAACATTTAGTGGAATGCCGGCTTTTAGTACCAATTCGGCAAAGATGATATCGGCCCCGCACCCAAGCGACATATACACGGCCGGAATCTTGCGGCCCTCGAGCCATCCGCTCACTTCGATTGCCAGCAGACGCTCCGCTTCTGTCAACTCCTCCGGCGTGCCATCGCTTGACTTCATGACATGGCCGCTAAAAAAGACGGGATCTCCAATATTGAGGGTGGCGAGTTCGGCCGACGTGTCTGGCCCACCAGCAGCGGAAATCAGGGCGAGCTGGTGACGCGTTGAGGTCGTCTTGGCAAGATCAGCGTCAACGGCGGCGGCAGCAGCGATGAAATGGCCGATTGCCAACTGTCGCTCGCCGAGTACCAGACTTGCTTCGCCCAGCGACGCTAATGCCCAGTACTTTCCCCGCTCACGCGCGGCGAGCCGGCTCGCAGCGAGCGCTAAGGCCTGCCCCTCATCCTCCTGGCCGCCGAGCATGGACAAAGTCGCAGCATTCACGGCGCAATAGTGATTGGGGCTCGCCTCATGGACCTCACGATAAAGGCGCGCCGCCTCCAGTGCCTGATGACGCAGCTGCGGCGATCCCGGCTGGTGAGCACCTATCATTTCCTTACTCAACCGAGCATGCAAACCGCCAATGTCAATGGCAAGCATAGGCAGCCGCGCCGCGAGGAGGGTGTCCAACGCCTGCTCGGCGACTTCGTCGTAACCCGGGAAGTCACCGTTCCGCAGCGAGAGGGATTGCCTCCAAGCGGTCCGCAATCTGTCTTTGAGATCACCCATGGAACTCGTCCAGGCGAACATCGGCGCTGCGAGGATATCCTTCGCCTGCTTGTTTGCGCCGAGCCTCACACTTATTAGCGCAAGCTGGTAGGCGACTACCGGATTATCCGAAAAGACGCTGAGAACGTCCGCGGCGGTTTGACTTGCTTTGGCCAGCAGGCCCCGGGCGGTCTGGTCTTCAATATTTTCGATGACCGCACGCAGGTTCTGGGCGAGATTGGGTGGGCTGAGACCTGCGATCCGCTCAACACGCGCAACATCCGGAAGCGTAATTGGCACGGTGTCCAGCAGTCCGCGAGCCGACCAGTCGGAGAAACGCAGTGACAGCAGCCGACGCGAAATGCCGAGACTGTCAGCAAGATCCTGCTGGGTCAGCCGATGGTCAAATATGCCCTTATTGCCGGCGATATGTCCAAAATCATCGATCTGGGACAGAAGGCTGGCAGCGAAGCGCACCTCAGGATGCATGGCTTTGCGCTCTGCGTGAACGGATGCGATTTCGGTCAGCCGTTGGGCAGCATGCCGTATGATCCGACGACGGAAATCGGCTTCCGTTTGGGCGATGCCTGCAAGCACGGCCGCCGGAATGGCAAGCACGGCAGCATTGCGCAGGATCCGAGCCGAGCAGATGCGTGGCGGCAGCCTTTCCGAAAGCCCTCCGAGCAGGAACTCTACGTCTCCCGCGATCTCGCCTTCGGTCAACCGAAAGCCCACTGGCGATTGCGGGGTGACCGGCGCGCCAAAGCCAACTTGCAAGACCGGACCTTCGCGGCTAGAGGCTGTCGGCACAATCAGGAAAAGACCTGACGCTAGGTCGCCATACCGGAACAGATGGCCATCGACAGCCGGCTCGATCCGGTGGAACTCCGCCGCCTCAGCGATTGCCTGCCACTGAGTCCGCGCAAGCATCCGAAACACCGGAGAGCCGGCGATGATAGACAATTTGTCCACTGCCGCGTTTCCCACTTGCCGGCAGCCTAGCGCATTGAGCTTTAACTGCAATGAGCGACTATCTGTTGTGTCAAGTTGCATGGGCGAATTCAATGCGCGCATCGCGTGCTTTTGCATTGAGGATGACGAGGAGTTTGCGTTCCAGCGCCATGAATGACCATCTTTTCCTTTCCAGCCTTATGCAACCTTTCGGCGAAAGCGCCCAGATGAGTATGTCCAGAAATCGACCCTTTCGCAGTCATCAGCTCCGGTTGTAAGGCGATGTCTCGTCTGCGCGTCTCATCGGAGCGAGCAGCGAACGTCGTGTTCGGCCAGAGCGATTGTCAGTCTTCGCCGCAATGGTCAAAGCGGACGGTTACTGAATATCGCCCTATACCAGGAGCATCTGAGCGATGATGAGGCAATTGAAGCCGACCATGATAACGCCGACGATCTTGTTTCCGCTGTCGGAAATAGCCTCGGTTTAATTGTATGCGATGGTCGTACGGCACATTTAGGATCTATGAAAGCAGAGTGAGGACCAGGAACGAGAGCGTCACGCTGGTGACCGTTGGACCTTAGGTTCCCTTTCGCCGATGTTTTGAGAAGAAGTCAGAATAGCATTTAGAAAGTTGGAACCAAGGTTGGAAACGAGTTCAACTTTTCCAACTTTCGCAGTCGATCATCCCGAAGATATTTTTCGGATTTCACTGTCGTGTGACCACCTAAAAAGGGAGCAAGGATTGTTCCTTGCCCCCTTTCTTTGGATCCACTCAGCCTTCCGATGGTAGTCGGGTGCAGGATGCAGTGCGGTCAGTCCTTCGGATGCGGACGAGGGACTGACGAACGTACCGGTGAGCAGCGTGACGAGATCTATATTCGTTGATACCCTGCCGGACGTTGGCGTCCTCGTTGGCGCAGCGCAGGTCGATACGACACCAAGTAGATACATCTCATGGCACGGCTAAAATTTCGGATCGAAGCTTTACAAAATCGAACAGGTCGTTGCGGGTCACGTCTAAATCGACGTGCTGGCCACAACCTTTCCAGGCGATCCGTGATTGGCGAAGCGGTCGGTAGAATGGCGGGTTCGTTAGCCTCGAGGCTGATATTAAGCCAGATCCTGGCCCTCGGTCGACCTGCCGGTTGGTTGCCGAAGGTCAAGTAGAAAAGGGACCGGGGCTGGCAAGCAGCGGATCCGGCGTCTAAGAATTGGTAACGTCCAAGGATTCTCACGGTTGTTTATTACTCCCATTGCTTCATAGGTGATGGTCGTTGGTTGCTCTCGGCGTTTGACCGATCCGCGAGCCAAAGAAAGCGATGGGGATTAGTTGCCAATCAGATCACGGCCCTCACAGACGGACCATCGTGCTTTTTCTAGACCCGTTGAACAACGGGTGACCTCGAACCAGAACCGCAGCAGGCCACTGGGCTGTGCTGCCATGAGAGTAGTTCAAACGGCGCTGTCGTCCTGCCCAAGATCGCCAAGAGGACGACAGGCGGATCCGATTAGGCTTTAGGAGTAGTTTCGGTGGATGGATATTCCGGTTGGGCTCTGTTCGGCTGAGAATTGAAGCTAACTTCCACCGACTGTGCATCTCGTTGAAGGCGCCGAGCTGATGGCACAACTCGCCGCTGTGAGGCCTCATCGCTGATGACCAACACGGAGGCAGGCCGGATGCGCAATGCCTTACTGAACCAAGAGGGTGAGCGCCTAGGACTATACCTCGATAGCAGCAACCTCCCTGTCGGTCCAACTTGGCACCTGTGCAACGCCCACAGACGAAGGTCCGGACCGGGCCGGACGTGTCCGATTTCATCGTGCGCATAGAATCCTCGGCGGATCTCTCGACGCTGGACTATCTACGGAAAATAGAGTCCGAGAAGGGAGCTATCTACCCTCTACTGTGTCCTAAAAATCGGCGGCAATGCCTTGCTGATGTGTTTCGTTTGTTTTGGTGGCTCACGGTCTCGCCGAAAGGATGGCTCGACGCGAATAACGAACACCAGAACTGTAGCCGTGATCGTGCCTCATCTTGATCCAAGTTGCCCAAAGGCGCGAAGCGCCGGAACCATGGAGAAGAACCGAACCCTGGAACCAGGAAGAAGACGGGGGAGGGTGTGATCGTGTGGCCGGAGACACCCGGGGGGGTAGTTTGAACCAGGGAATGGCCCCCGGTGTGAATACTGCAATGAGACGTCACTATCAAAAATCCCCTACTGCAAAAAAAATATAATATTTTCCCGATAACCCGAGGCCATAATCCAGATAATGATTATCTAGATAATGCTGCTGGATAACTTTGATTATGTATCAGATAATAGCTTCGCCCGTCCGTCGTTTCCCTATCCTTATTCTTCTCCTAAGGGGAACGGCAGTTGCGGGTAAACGGAAGCTGATTGGCGTGGCGATAGGGCCGACGCGATCGATCCGTCAGCCCCTCCAGGCCGCTATCGTTGGTAGCGCGCGAGGATCTTGTAGCCGGTCTTGCGCGAGATATCGAACTCTCGGCAAAGCACGGCCATCTTCTCACCGTCCAGCAGCCGGGCGACGAACTTCAGCCGCTCTTCCATGACGTTACACTCCTTCCAAGGCACCTTGCTCTCCTTGCAAAGGGCCGAAAGTGTAACCCATCTATCCGGAATGAACTGTCACCCATCTCTCGGGAAGGGCATCAACGGCTTAGCTGCTCTGGACGTGAGAAATTTCAACGCGGGCAGGAATCCGGTCGGAACTTTTCATCCCTTCTCGTCTTCACGAATGCGCTTGCCGGCGCGACGGCGGCACGCCGCCGCCGCGGCGCCCTTTCCGTATTATTTCGTGACCTTGTCGCGCGGGAACCTTCGTAACGATCATGCGTTCGGGGCCTTGTATTCGCGGTCCCTCATAAAAGTAAGCATTCGGGCTGCGAATGGCGGGCAAAACAAGCATGGGTTGGGGAAGGAGAAAACCGCGTCATGTCGAAACGTGAAATTGGAACGTCGCCCGCCTTGGGGCGACGTATCGCCGAGCTCAAAGCCAAGATGCAAACCGCCCGGATTTCCGACCATGAGCTGAAGACCTTCCACAAGGTTGCCGCCATCATGGGAGCGGGCGAAGGCTCTCTAGGCCTGGATGCCGACGATCTGATCGCGGCATCCTTTGTTGCAGAGACGCTGGGCGAATCGGCGCCCAACGGCTGACGGCAGGACCCTCCTGTCGTAGGTCCGGATCGATGATCCGGACAAATCTTCGAGACGCAGGCCGGAGGCGGCCGCCGGTCCGGCGGCCGTAACCCTGCAACCTCTGCCGTCGAATTGGAGGGAAAGTCTTATCGTTTTGTTTGCGTTGGCGCGTCATAGTAGACGCGGCTAACGGAGTTGAAGAGATGAAGCTCGACCTGTCGCCGACGAGTTGGGGCAGGGTGATCGCCGTCACCGCCGCCGGCACGGCGTTCTTCATTGGCGTGGCGTTTTTCGTCGATTCGTTCAATTTCCCGTATCTTTCCCCCGAAGCTGTGTGGCGGGCTCAGCTGACCGACATTCTGTTGCCCCTGGTGCTGGGTGGATCGTTTCTCTTCTTCCTGATGTGGAAGATACGCCAGTTGGCCATTGCCCAGCGCGATCTCACCGTCGTTGCCGCCACCGACAGCCTGACGGCGGTGCTCAACCGCGGCGCTTTCTCCATGCTGGTCGAAGCCTATCTCGAACAGGTCCGCAAACAGGCGTCGGCCAATTCCGGTGCACTGCTGATCATCGACGCCGATCACTTCAAATCGATCAATGACCGGCTTGGGCATGACTGCGGCGACCAGGCGCTCAAACTGATCGCGCAGACGATCAAGGATCAGCTCCGCGGCACCGACATCGTCGGCCGCATCGGCGGCGAGGAATTCGGCGTGTTTCTTCCCGGTGTCGATCCCTCGCAATCCTGGCTGGTTGCCGAAAGCATCCGCCGGCGAATTCGTGAGGTGGAATTTTCGCCGGGCGGCCGGTCCTGTCCGCTTTCCGTCAGCATTGGCGGTACTGCCTTTAACGGGCCGACTACCTATGAGGAGATATTCTCGGCAGCCGACAGGCGGCTCTATGCAGCCAAATCGAATGGACGCGACCAGGTCAGTTTCGATCCGATGGTTTCTCAGCAAACGCCGCCAGCCGCGACAATCACGGTTCATTGAGGCGGATCCGGCCAGCCACCGGCGCCGGGGGCGCGTCGCTGGGGATTTCTGCAGCCATCACGCAGAAGGTATTTTCGCTTTGCGCGCCGCCCGCTAAAGGTGGTGGCCACAGCTCCGGCCGGGGCTGAATGCATCGGGCAGGGCCTTCTTCGCATGACATTGATGGGCGCGGCGGCACTGCTGATCCTGGTCCTGACCTATGCCGGCGTCGCCGTCGGCCGCATACCAGGCCTGCGCCTCGATCGGGCGGGGATCGCACTGCTCGGCGGGGCCGCGATGATCGCCATCGGGGCGATCAGCCTGGAGGATGCCTACCGCGCCATCAATTTCGACACCATCACGCTTTTGCTCGGCATGATGATCGTAGTGGCGCATCTGAAGGTCTCGGGCGCCTTTCGCGGCCTCGGTGCCATCGCGATCGAGCATGCGCATGCGCCGTTCATGCTTTTGGTTATGGTGACCCTGCTGACCGGCCTGCTGTCGGCCTTCCTGGTCAATGACGCCATCTGTCTTGTCATGGCGCCGATCGTCGTTCACGTCACCCGCGCCATCAAACGCAATCCGGTTCCTTACCTCATCGCGACCGCCACCGCGTCAAATTGCGGCAGTGTCGCCACCATCACCGGCAATCCGCAAAACATGGTCATCGGTGCGCTGTCGGGCATCTCCTATCCGGCCTTTTCAGCGGCTCTGGCTCCGGTTGCCCTGTTCGGTCTCGTCGCGGTCATCGCCATTGTTCGCGTCGTTTACCGCACCGAATTCGCGCGCAACGGCGAATTGACGCCGCAGGTCTCGCGCGGCCGCATGCATCGCCGCCAAGTGCTGAAAGCGGTGGTGGTTTGCATCGGACTGGCCGTGGCCTTCTTCGCCGGTGTGCCTGTCGCCAAGGCGGCGCTCATCGGCGGCGCCATCCTCCTGCTCACCCGCGCCATCAAACCAGAGCGCATCTATCGCGAAATCGACGGGCCATTGCTGTTCATGTTCGCCGGCCTGTTCATCGTGGTTGCCGGCGCCGAACGAACGCTGCTGACACCGGACATCGTCGCATCGGCCAAGAACGTCGGGCTGGACGACGTCTGGCGCCTGTCGGGCTTCACCGCCTTGCTCTCCAACATAATGAGCAACGTGCCGGCCGTGCTGGCGCTGCGGCCCTTCATCCCCGGCCTGGAAAACCCCGAGCGCGCCTGGCTGGTCGTCGCCATGAGCTCGACGCTGGCCGGCAATTTCACGCTCCTGGGTTCCGTCGCCAATCTGATCGTTGCCGAGCAGGCGCGCGCCGCCGGCACGTCGCTGTCGTTCGGCGCTTTCTTCAAAGTCGGCCTGCCATTGACGCTGCTGACGCTGGCGGTCGGCACGGCATGGCTGGCGCTCTGATCCCTGGCGCGACTGTTCCGTGCTCAATTGCTGCGGAGTGACGGGTGCTCCGGAGTGGCGGGTGCTCCGGAGTGGCGGGGCTTGGTATTTGCGGCCAAGTCCCGCCACCGGCCCAGATTTTCAGGGCGCCACTACCAATCGGCCTTTCATGTTGGGATGGAAGCGGCAGAAATAATCAACCGCTCCCGCCGTCTTGAGGGTCAGTTTTCCCTTCGCCTTCGGCGGGATCATCACCTCCCAGCTGCCCTTCACCGTGGCCGTGTGGGCGAATGCGTCCTTGTTCACCCACTCGATCGTGTCGCCGACCCTGGCCTCGACGCTTGCGGGCGAGAAGACGAGCTTGTCGATCGTCACCTCGATCGTCGCTGCCGGCGCCGGGCCGGCGGCAAGCACCAGCGCCAGCCAGGCAAGGAGCGGTCGGATCAGCACGGCCGCTTTCATTTCAACATGCCGGCGACATGTTCGGCATGCTGCTCATGCCCCTGGAAGATCTTGAGGCCGGTTTCGAGCAGGCTCTTCAGCTCGGCATTGCTGGCCGACGGAATGAGCAGGGTTTCGAGCGCTCCATTGACCTGCTTGTGGTAGGCCACCTCGTTTTCGACATAGGCCTTGTCGAAGGCAGCCCCTTTCAGCTTGGCGAGCTTGGCATGTTCCTCTTTCGCCGCCTTGGTCAGCGCCTGGCTGGTGGCATTGTCTTCCGGCTTCACCTTGAGCTTCTTGAGCAGGTCGAGCGCCTGCTTGTTCACCGCTTCGTGGTCGCGCTCCATGTCCTTGGCGAAATCGACGACTTCCTTGTTCTTGGATTTCTTGATTGCCTGCTTGGCCGCCTCGATGTCGATCATGTCGGCTGTGTAGGCGATGTGGGCGATCTGCGGGTCGGTCGGCTTGTCGGCAGCTTGCGCGAATGGGGCAGCGCCAAGCAGCAAGAGGGCGGCAAGCGCTGCGGTGTGTCTGATAAGCATGGCATCTCCTTCCGCCCGACAGCCTGGGCAGCGGGCTTCATCTGGGTTGACATTCATTGGATGAGGATGGCGCGGAAACGTTCCCGACAAATCGGCGAAAGATCTGGCTTTGAAGATCACCCCTCGAATCCGAGCCGCTTCATCACGGCCTGCGTCAGCCGTTCGCAGCGCCGGCCGGCGAAGGGGAAGGCGTCGAGCAGCACCGGCCCGATCTCGTCGTCCAGCGCCTTGCGCAGCAAAGCGCGGGCGCGGTGCAGTCTCGTCTTGACGGTCTCGGGCCGCACGCCGAGCAGGTCGGCGGTCTCCTCGATGCTCAGGCCCTCGATGACGCGGGCCACGAAAACCGCGCGATAGGCGTCGGGCAGGCTGTCGGTCGCCCGCTCGACAAGCCCGAGGATCTGCCGCTGCGCCATCGTCCGCTCCGGATCGTCGCTTGGGTTGAGGGGAAACCGGATGATCTGCGCTTCCGGGTTTTCAGGCATGGCCACGGTTCGCCGTCCTTTGCGAAGCCGCCCGAGCGCCTCGTTGATGACGATGCGCGACAGCCAGGTGGAAAGCGAAGCATCGCCGCGATAGGTGCCGAGATTGGTAAAGGCCCTGACATAGGCCTCCTGCACGATGTCCTCGGCCTCGCTGTCGTTGCGCACCATGCCGCGCGCCAGTCGGTAGAGCCGCTGGTTGTTCAGCTTCATGATCTTGCGAAAGGCATCGCTGTCGCGGGCAAGCGCGCGGGCTACGAGCCGGAGCTCGTCCGTCGCTGTTGATGTTGCCGTCAGCGCAGGCATGTGTCCTCCATCGATCCTTGCACGAAAGATTGGATGCAGGTTTCGAAAAAAGGTTCCCGAAAAATCACGCCAGGCGATCCGCCTGGCTGCCTATGCTAGCACTTTGGCCGGCTCCCTGCCGGTGTTTTGCATCCGCGCCGTCGCGGCCAGCAGATCGGTTTGCGTGATCAGCCCGAGGATGTGGTTTTTATCGTCGACGATGATGACGGCGTGACTGCGCCCGTCGGTCAGCACTGGCAGCAGCGCCATGGCGTTCGAGCCGGCAGTTGCGGTTGCCGCCGGCGAGATCACGGTTCCGACCGTGCCGGCCGCCAGCGTCAGTTCCCGCAAGCCCACGGTTCCGGCCAGCCTTGCCTCGGCATCCACCACCGGCAAGGTTCGTATGTTGTGGTCAAGCAGCAATTGGCGCGCAGCGGCGGCTGGCGTGTGCTCGTCCACCGAGATGACGTCGCGCGACATGATGTCTTGGCACCGCAACGTCGCATGCTCGCGCACCATGGCCTGCAATTCGACCTGCCGCAGCAGCCGGTCGAGATCGCCCCGATCGATGTCGAAGGTCTCGTCGAGCGCTCCAAGCGCGGCGTCGATGTCCTCGGAGCGAAAACCGACACGCAATTGCGCCGGCGGATCGATGGTGCCGTGACTGTTTACCGGCGCCGGGGCCGGCACGTGCGGGTAGTTGCGCCGGGCCAGCTTGTGGAAGCCGTAGCCAAGCGCCACCAGCAGCATCGAATTGACCGCCACCGGCACGAAAGGAAAAAGGAAGCCGGCGCTGATCACGGCTGGGCCGCCGAACACCGCGGTCAATGCCGCCGCACCCCCGGGTGGATGCAGGCAGCGCGTGAACGACATTGCGGCAATCGCCAGCGCTACCGCAATACCGGTGGCGAGCACCGGCTGGTGCACGAATTGCACCACGATCACGCCGACAAGCGCCGAGATCGTGTTGCCGCCGATGATCGACCAGGGCTGCGCCAGCGGGCTGGCGGGCACCGCGAACAACAGCACCGCCGATGCTCCCATTGGCGCCACCAGCAGCGGCACATGTGGCCCGCTACCCAGTGTGAGTCCGCTGATCGCGCCAGTCAGCGCAATGCCGATCATCGCACCGACGCAGGCGATGATGCGTTCGCGCAGCGTCGCGCCGGCAAGAATGGGAACAAAGAGGCGGAACGCCATGGGCAGGCTCTTGGTGCGGTGGCTGGGGAATGATTTCCGCTGCCGCAATGAAGCGGAAGCCGGCAATTTGGAAGTCAAACAAATCCGCAAAACTGCGGATGGGGAGAATAATATTGCCGACATGGCCGGACCGGGGCGCCGCGTGCGGCCCCCGTTTGCTCAATCGCGTCAAGGCCTTGTGGGCGCTGCTGGTATCGGTCCGAGAGGTCGCGTCAGGCCGCTGCGGCGGCGGTGAGCCCGCGAAGAATATCGGTCATGAGGTCCTCGACATCCTCGAGGCCGATCTGGAGACGAATCAACGGCCCTTCATAGGGGCCCTTGGCAACGACGCGGTCGCCGAGCCAGACCGGCACGGCAAGGCTCTCGTAACCGCCCCAGGAATAGCCGAGACCAAAGATCCGCAATGCGTCGAGGAACGCGTGCTGCTGTTTCTGGCCGCCGCCGGCAAGCACGATGGAGAAGATGCCGCTGGAGCCGGAAAAGTCACGCTTCCACAGCGCGTGGTCGGGATGACTGGGAAGGCCGGGGTGGAGCACGCGCGCCACGCCCTTCTGGCCCTCCAGCCATGCCGCGATGGCGAGCGCGCTGCGCTGATGGTGATCGAGGCGCACCCCCATGGTGCGCAAGCCGCGCAGCACCTGGTAGACGTCGTCGGGTCCGGCGCAGCAGCCAAGCGTGCAGAAGCTTTCATACAGCTGTTTCCAGCAGGCCTCGGTGGCCGACACCGTACCCAGCAGCACGTCCGAATGACCGGCGGGATATTTCGTCGCCGCATGGATCGAGATGTCGACGCCATGGTCGAGCGGACGGAAATAAAGCGGCGTCGCCCAGGTATTGTCCATCATGACGATGGCACCGGCGGCGTGCGCGGCCTTCGCGATGGCTGGTATGTCCTGCACCTCGAACGTGTTTGAGGCCGGCGATTCCGTGAACACCACCTTGGTGTTCGGCTTGATCAAGGCGGCGATGCCCGCGCCGATGCCGGGAGCATAATACTCGACCTCGACGCCGAGCCGCTTCAGCATCGTGTCGGCGAAGTTGCGCGTCGGATGATAGACGCTGTCGACGATCAGCAGGTGGTCGCCCGCCGAAACGAAGGCAAGCAGCGGCACCGTCACCGCCGCCAGGCCCGACGGGACCACGATCGTGCCGGCCGACCCCTCCAGCGCGTCTATGGCCTGGGCCAAGGCGTCGGTGGTCGGTGTGCCGCGCGTGCCGTAGGTGTATTTCTGGTCCCGTCCAGCCATCGAGGCGGCATTGCGGAACAGCACCGTGGAGGCGTGCACGACAGGCGGATTGACGAAGCCGAAATAGTCGTGCGGGTTGTTGCCCGAATGGGCAAGCCGCGTGTTGATGCCCATTTTGCCAGTCACCGGCTCGTTGCCGTCTTTTGCCATTCGTCGTCGCCTTTTTTGGTAAGCCGCTAGCCATAGTGCGGCGACATGGACCGCGCAACAGCCGGCTTTCGCCAGGACCCCGACTTCGAATGTGCCAATTGCCGGAGCCGCCGCAGGCCGACTGCAAGCGTAATGGCGCGGCCAGAAAGCCCGCCGCCGGCAGCGGCATGCGTCGCCTGATAGCGCAAAGCGTACCTCACCATGACCCAGATCCAGCCAGAGGGCGCAGACATCGGCACGCAACCGGCCGGCAGAGCACAGTAACGCAGAGTAATCGGGCGGATGGATTTTTTGCGGACAGAGCGCAGCCTGGCGTAGGGCGAGCTTCGCCGGCTTTATTCGCGCTTCTGACTAAATTGCGGGCGCGTTTGTCTGCTATTCAGGCAATTGCGGCAAACGATTTTCAAACCCATCTGAATTCGGTCATTTTCCTTGACCTCACAGGAATTATCGCCTTCGATGCTGTTCGTGAATGGGAGGCGGCGCGTCGACTGCGATGCGGAGTTCCGGAAATGGGCCGGAACGAAAAGCTGCGTTCACGCGGGAAAAAAAGATCAGGTTTGCCTGAAAACAGAAAAGGGTCTGTGGGTCATGAAACACATTGCAATCGGCATCCTTGGAGCCGCCGCGCTTGGAGCCGTGGCTTCAACGGCTTCAGCCACCACGCTCGACACGGTCAAGCAGAAGGGCTTCATCCAGTGCGGCGTCTCGACGGGTCTGGCCGGCTTCTCCGCGCCGGACGACAAGGGTGACTGGCAAGGCATCGATGCCGATTTCTGCCGCGCCGTGGCGGCCGCCGTCTTCGGTGACGGCTCCAAGGTCAAGTTCACGCCGCTCAGCGCCAAGGAGCGCTTCACCGCGCTGCAGTCGGGCGAGATCGACATCCTGTCGCGCAACACCACCTGGACCATTAACCGCGACACGGCACTTGGCCTGAACTTCATCGGCACCACCTACTATGACGGCCAGGGCTTCATGATCAACGCCAAGAAGCTGCCGGGCGTCAATTCGGCGCTTCAGCTGTCCGGCGCCGCCGTCTGCGTGCAGAGCGGCACCACCACCGAGCTCAACCTCGCCGACTACTTCAAGGCGAACAAGATGGAGTACAATCCGGTCGTTTTCGAGAAGCTCGAAGAGGTCAACGCAGCCTATGACGCCGGCCGCTGCGACGTCTACACCACAGACCAGTCCGGCCTTTACGGCATCCGCCTGACGCTGGGTGCGCCGGCCGATCACGTCGTGCTGCCGGAGATCATCTCCAAGGAGCCGCTCGGACCGGCAGTGCGCCAGGGCGACGACCAGTGGTACCATATCGTCAAGTGGACCTATTTCGCGCTGCTCGACGCCGAGGAACTCGGCATCACCAAGGCCAATGTCGACGAGATGAAGAACTCGGCCAGCCCTGAGATCAAGCGCGTGCTCGGCCAGGAAGCCGACACCAAGATCGGCACCGATCTCGGCGTCTCCAACGACTGGGTCGTCAACATCGTCAAGGCGGTCGGCAATTACGGCGAAATGTTCGATCGCAATGTCGGCTCGGGCAGCCCGCTGAAGATCGCCCGCGGCATCAACGCGCTGTGGACCAAGGGCGGCCTGCAATACGCTCCGCCGATCCGCTGATCGAAATGTGATCCGGAAGGCAGAACCATCTGCCTTCCGGTTTCTCTTTCACAGGGGACGGTGATATGGCATCGCAGGAAGTCCTTCGCGAGGACACAAGTCGCGGCTCCTTTATCAACGACCCGAAAGTCCGCAGTCTCTTCTTCCAGACACTGGTCGTCGTCGTTCTGTTCGGCTCTGTCTGGTGGATCGTGCAGAACGTCATCGACAATCTGCAGCGTCTTCACATCGCCTCTGGTTTCGGCTTTCTCAGGGGCCGCGCCGGATTCGACATCTCGGACACGCCGATCGCCTACACGTCGGATTCGACCTATGGTCGCGCCATCATTGTCGGCCTGATCAACACCATCATCGTCGCCGTGGCCGGCATCGTCACCGCGACCATTATCGGTTTCGTCATCGGCATCGGCCGGCTGTCGCAGAATTGGCTGATCCGCAAGATCTGCACGGTCTATGTCGAGATCTTCCGCAACATCCCGCCGCTGCTGGTCATCTTCTTCTGGTATTCGGGCGTGCTGGCCGTGTTGCCGCCGCCGCGCGAGAGCTATAACCTGCCTTTCGGTTCCTTCCTCAACCAGCGCGGTTTCTATTTCCCGCGCGCCGTCTGGGGCGAGGGCTCATGGCTGATCTTCGTGGCGCTCATCGTGGGTATCGCCATGGCCTGGTTCGTCGCCCGCAAGGCGCGCCAGCGGCAGATGGCGACGGGTCAGCAGTTTCCCGTGTTCTGGACGTCCGTCGCGCTGATCGTCGGCCTGCCGCTGCTCGCCTATGCGCTGAGCGGCTTTCCGCTGAGCTTCGATTTTCCGAAACAATCGACCTTCAACCTGACCGGCGGCTTCCAGGTCAAGCCGGAGTTCCTGTCGCTCTATCTGGCGCTGTCCTGCTACACGGCGGCCTTCATCGCCGAGATCGTGCGGGCCGGCATCAGGGGTGTCAGCAAGGGCCAGACCGAGGCCGCCGCCGCACTTGGCCTGCGCTCGGGATCGATCCTGCGGCTGGTCGTGGTGCCGCAGGCCATGCGCATCGTCATCCCGCCGTTGACCAGCCAGTATCTCAACCTGACCAAGAACTCCTCGCTGGCCATCGCCATCGGCTATCCGGACCTGACGGCGACCGCCGGCACGGTGCTCAACCAGACCGGCCAGGCGGTCGAGGGCGTGCTGATCATGATGATCGCCTATCTCATACTCAGCCTGGTGACCTCGGCCGTGATGAACGTGGTCAATGCCAGAATGGCGTTGGTGGAAAGGTAGGGCCATGCAGGAACACGACATGTCCTGGGTGCGCACCGAAATGGCCCTGGCGGAGGCGGCGCCGATCAGCGAGCGTGGCCTGTATGCCTGGGTCCGCAAGAACCTCGTCGGTTCGGTCGGCGACACCATCCTCACCATACTCGGCATCATCATCGTCGCCTGGGTCCTGCCGCAGGTCATCAACTGGGCCTTCATCAATGCCCAGTGGACCGGGCCGGACCGGACCGTCTGCGCGACCGTGGCGCAGGGCGGCATCCAGCCCGATGGCTGGAGCGGAGCCTGCTGGGCCTTCGTCAACGCCAAGTTCGGCCAGTTCATGTTCGGCACCTATCCGGTCGAGGAGCGCTGGCGGCCGATCCTGGTCGCCATGCTGTTCGCGGCGCTGCTGGTGCCGATGCTGATCCCCAGCGTGCCGCGCAAGGGCCTGAACGCCATCCTGCTTTTCCTGGTGCTGCCGATCGTCGCCTTCTTTCTTCTGGTGGGCGGCGTGTTCGGTCTGCCGCATGTCGAGACGTCGCGGTGGGGCGGACTGCTGATCACGCTCAGCCTCTCCTTCGTCGGCATCGCCGTGTCGCTGCCGCTGGGCACCGTGCTGGCGCTCGGCCGGCGCTCCAAGATGCCGATCGTCAAGATGCTGTGCATCGTCTTCATCGAAGCCGTGCGCGGCATCCCGCTGATCACAGTGCTGTTCTTCGTCAGCGTCATGCTGCCGCTTTTCCTGCCGGCCGGCGTCACCTTCGACAAATACCTGAGGGCGCTGATCGGCGTGTCGCTGTTTGCCGCCGCCTATATGGCGGAAGTGGTGCGCGGCGGCCTGCAGGCGATCCCCAAGGGCCAATACGAGGGCGCCGATTCGCTCGGCCTCGGCTATTGGCAGAAGATGGGACTGATCGTGCTGCCGCAGGCGCTGAAGCTGGTCATTCCCGGCATCGTCAACACGTTCATCGGCATGTTCAAGGACACCAGCCTGGTCCTCATCATTTCGATGTTCGACCTGCTCGGCGTCGTCAAGCAGAACTTCTCGGACGCCAACTGGGCGACGCCGCAGACCGCGAAATCCGGTCTCGTGTTCGCCGCCTTCGTGTTTTGGCTGTTCTGCTTCGGCATGTCGCGCTATTCAATGTATACGGAACGCCGGCTCGACACCGGTTACAAACGATAAAAAGGGGATTGGTTCATGGCCACCGAAAACGCCGTCAGCGCGGAAGAGATCAAGGTCAATGCCGCGAAGATGCACATCTCGACCACCGATGTCGCCATCGACATCATCGCCATGCACAAATGGTATGGCGAGTTCCATGTGCTGAAGGACATCAACCTCAAGGTGATGCGCGGCGAGCGCATCGTCATCTGCGGCCCGTCCGGCTCCGGCAAGTCCACCATGATCCGCTGCATCAACCGGCTCGAAGAACACCAGAAGGGCAAGATCTTCGTCGACGGCAAGGAATTGACCAACGATCTCAAGAAGATCGACGAGGTGCGCCGAGAGGTCGGCATGGTGTTCCAGCACTTCAACCTGTTCCCCCACCTGACCATCCTGGAGAACTGCACGCTGGCGCCGATCTGGGTCCGCAAGACCCCGAAGAAACAGGCCGAGGAGATGGCCATGCATTTCCTCAAGCGCGTCAAGATCCCCGAGCAGGCCAACAAATATCCGGGCCAGCTCTCCGGCGGTCAGCAGCAGCGCGTGGCGATCGCCCGTTCGCTGTGCATGAACCCGCGCATCATGCTGTTCGATGAGCCGACCTCGGCACTCGACCCGGAAATGATCAAGGAAGTGCTGGAGACCATGGTTAGCCTTGCCGAGGAAGGCATGACCATGCTGTGCGTCACCCACGAGATGGGCTTTGCGCGGAAAGTCGCCAACCGGGTGATCTTCATGGATCAGGGCCAGATCGTCGAGCAGAACACGCCGGCTGAGTTCTTCGATCACCCGCGCCACGAGCGCACGAAGCTGTTCCTGTCGCAGATATTGCACTGAGCGCTGCTTCGTCGAAATGGAAGGAGCCCGGCCGCGCCACGGTCGGGCTTTTTCACATTTGGCCGATCGGATCGTTTCGATTGAAACGTGATGGAATCGCAAGAACTATGCCCGGATGAGAAAACGCCTTCGTTTCCTGGCCGTGCTGGTGGCCGCGGTGGTGCTGGTCGCGGCACTCGGCACACTGGTGCCGCGACCACTCTGGCCGGCTGCCGCGGCCGGCGAGGGCGCCAGGCACATTCTGGTGCTGAGCAATCCGATCCACACCGACATCGCCATTCCCGTCGATGATGGCGTGCGCCGGCGCTTTCGCTTCCTCGCCGCTGCCGGCCAGCCTTCCGACGCGCCCGAGGTGCGCTACATCGTCTTCGGCTGGGGCGGCCGCGCCTTCTACCTGGAGACGCCGACTTGGTCGCAGCTGAAGGCGATGCCCGTATTCAAGGCCCTGACGCTTGACGCTTCAGTGATGCATGTCGAGGTCGCCGGCAATATCTCCGGACCCGATGTCGCCGGCTTCGACATCCCGGAAGACCGCTTTGCCGCGTTGCTCGACTTCATCGATGCGAGTTTTCAGCAAGGACCAGGCGGGCCGATCGTCATCGCAGGGGCCGCCTATTCCGATTTCGACCGCTTCTATGAGGCGAACGGCCATTTCAATGCGCTGGCCGGCTGCAACACCTGGACCGCGGCCGCCTTGCGAACCGCCGGCCTGCGCACCGGTTGGTGGAACCCGTTGCCGGTCTCGCTCGGGTGGTCGTTGAGGCTGTATAATTGGTAGGTCGCGCAGATAACGCCAACGCCTCGTTCGAGTTCTAGGCCCGCCACCCATAAAGCCAGTCCAAATCCGCGGCGAGCTTCTCCGGCGCCCGCATTTTCAGGAAAAGGTTGCGCGCCAACGCCACCGGACCCCAGGCATGCCAGGCAAGGCGGTTGAGGGCGCCGCGACGTGCCACTCT
Organism: Mesorhizobium sp. B2-2-3; assembly: GCF_006442405.1. Taxonomy (NCBI): domain Bacteria; kingdom Pseudomonadati; phylum Pseudomonadota; class Alphaproteobacteria; order Hyphomicrobiales; family Phyllobacteriaceae; genus Mesorhizobium; species Mesorhizobium sp. B2-2-3. The sequence continues at coordinate 58,877 of NZ_VFWC01000007.1, forward strand.
CACGACGCGCGGCCGGCGCAGGCCTTCCCAGATTTGAAGACTTCCGGCGAGATCGGCAGGGGAGGCGGCCATGACGTCGGCAAGCGTGGCGGCATCCTCGATGGCCATCGCGGCGCCCTGTGCCGCGAACGGCGTCATGGCATGCGCCGCGTCGCCGACCAGTGCGATGCGGCCCGACCTTACCCATGGCGGCTTCTGATCGACCGTATGGACCGGCCAGGCCGCCCAAGGGCCGGCCAACTCCGCAAGCCTTGCCAGCGCCGGCGCGGTGCGGCGCATGGCGCCGGCCAGGATTGCGGGATCGGCATGGCCGGACCAGCCTTCGGCGATACGCTCGCCCCTGGTGAAAGCGACGAGATTGATGGCGCTGCCCTTGCTGACGGGATAGGCGACCATGTGAAAGCCGGGATGCAGGAAGGTGGTGACGCAGTCCGGCGCACCGATCTCTGCAAAAGCTTGCCCGGCAGGACTGTCTGCGCTGACGGTTGCCCGCCAGGCCAGTTCGCCCGAGAAGTGGCTTTTCGCAGGGCTGGTTCTTGCTGGGTCGGCAAGTCCGCGGACCGACGACCAGACGCCATCGGCGCCGACCAGAAGGAAACCTTCCGCCGCGACGGGCCTGCCACCCACATCGGCTGCCGCGGTGATGCCTGAACTGCTGATCGTGACGCTGTCAAGGCGCGCGCCGGTGGTGAGATGAACATCGGGCATGGCAGCCACGCGCGCCATCAGCGCGTTTTGCAGGTCCGCTCGATGCGCCACGAGGTAGGGCGCACCCCAGCGCGCCTCGCCTGCTCGTCCAAGAGGCACGCGCGCCAGTTCGCCCAAGGTTGCCGCATCCTTCAGCACCACGGCTTCCGGCCTGACGGCATTGGGAAGAAGTGCGTCGAGTACGCCGAGCTCACGCAGGATGCGTGTCGCGTTGGGCGAAAGCTGGATGCCGGCGCCCGCCGCTTCGAGGCGCTGCGCCTGTTCGAAGATCCGTACGGGATAGCCGCGCTCGGCGAAAGCCAGTGCCGCGGTCAGCCCGGCAATACCCGCCCCGGCGATGATGACTTGCCGGGACTGTGCGTCTGCCATTGGCCCGGCCCGCTGGAGGTCAGGCGGCCTGATCGATGTAGAGGCAGCCGGCCGGCAGCGTTTCCATCGCCGTCAGCTTCGGCGAATAGCGGTAGAGCGTCGAGCAGTAGGGGCAGACCTTCTCATTGTCGTCGCCCATGTCGAGAAACACATGCGGATGGTCGAAAGGCGGGTTGGCGCCGGTGCACATGAATTCCTTGACTCCGATATCGATCGCCGGATGGCCCGCATCGTTCTGGAAATGGGGAATGGAACCGCCTGCCATCGTCGTCTCCTTTAGCGCAGTCTGCTCAGCGTTTGGATCATAACCGGTCTGTTTGCAAGTTCGATGAAATGAAACTGTCGCAAAAGCCTGTCAGAGGATAAGTTAAGCCGGTTAACCGGCTGGAGCATCGCAGCCAGGCGCAACAGCCTGGGCGCCGCCCGAAAAAGCGGCGAAGCAACCAGACGTGGGAAGAGCAGGAACCATGAACGAACTGAAGCCGGTCCAGAGCGAGTTCATCAATGCGGAAGCGGCAAGCCCGGAAGGCAATCCGGATCGTTTCGTCAATCGCGAGTTCTCCTGGTTGCAGTTCAACCGCCGCGTGCTCGAGGAATCGCAGAACACAAACCATCCGCTGCTGGAGAGGGTACGTTTCCTGTCGATCTCCGCGGCCAATCTCGATGAGTTTTTCATGGTGCGCGTCGCCGGCCTGGCTGGCCAGGTTCGCGAAGGCATCGTGTTGAGAAGTCCGGACGGGCGTACCCCCGAACAGCAGCTCGAACAGCTGCTGCGTGAGGTCGAACGGTTGCAGGAAGACCAGCAGAAGAGCCTTTCGGCGCTGACCGTGCTGCTCAACAAGGAAGGCATCGAGAGCATCACCCGCGACGCGCTGACCAAGGACGAGAAGGCCTGGCTGGAGGAGCACTTCCAGGACCAGGTGTTTCCTGTTCTCACGCCATTGTCGATCGACCCGGCGCACCCATTCCCGTTCATCCCCAATCTCGGCTTCTCTATGGCGCTGCAGCTTCGCCATCGCAAGAACGGCGAGGAGATGAGCGCGCTCTTGCGCCTGCCGGTGGCGCTGAAGCGCTTCATCCGCCTGCCGGACCGCAAGCACCATGTCCGCTTCATCCCGCTGGAAGAGGCGGTCGGCCTTTACATCGGCAAGTTGTTCCCGGGTTACGAGGTCAAGGGCTCCGGCACGTTCCGCATCATTCGCGACAGCGACATCGAGGTCGAGGAGGAATCGGAAGATCTCGTGCGCCTGTTCGAGACCGCGCTAAAGCGCCGCCGCCGCGGCTCCGTCATTCGCATCGAGTTCGACATGCTCATGCCGGCCGAACTGCGCGAATTCGTCGCCGGCGAACTCGGCGTTTCGTCGAGCCGCATCAGCGTCCTGACCGGCCCGCTGGCGCTCAGCCAGATTTCTGAGATCGTCGCCGTTGCCCGCGACGACCTCAAATTCACGCCCTACAATCCGCGTTTCCCCGAGCGCATCCGCGAGCATGGCGGCGATTGCTTCGCCGCTATCCGCGAGAAGGACATCATCGTCCACCACCCCTACGAATCCTTCGACGTCGTGGTGCAGTTCCTGCGCCAGGCGATGGCCGACCCGGAAGTGGTGGCGATCAAGCAGACGCTTTACCGAACCTCCAACGACAGCCCGATCGTGCGTGCGCTGGTCGACGCCGCCGAGGCCGGCAAGTCGGTGACGGCACTGGTCGAGCTCAAGGCTCGCTTCGACGAGGAGGCCAACATCCGCTGGGCGCGCGACCTCGAGCGCGCCGGCGTCCAGGTCGTGTTCGGCTTCCTCGAGCTCAAGACCCACGCCAAGATGTCGCTGGTGGTGCGGCGCGAGGACGGCAAGCTGCGCAATTATGTGCATCTGGGCACCGGCAATTACCATCCGGTGACCGCGCGCATCTACACCGACCTGTCCTTCTTCACCACCGATGCAACGATCGCACGCGATGTCGCCCAGCTTTTCAACTTCATCACCGGCTATGCCGAGCCGACCGCCGAAATGCGGCTGGCGATCTCGCCCTTCACGCTGAGGAACCGTATCCTGCAGCACATTTCCGATGAGGTCGCCCACGCACTCGAGGGACGGCCGGCACGCATCTGGATGAAGATGAACGCCCTTGTCGATCCGATCATCATCGACGCGCTCTACGACGCCAGCCGAGCGGGCGTCGAGATCGACCTCGTCGTGCGCGGCATATGCTGCCTGCGGCCGCAGGTGCCGGGCCTGTCGGAAAACATCAGGGTCAAGTCGATCGTCGGCCGTTTCCTCGAGCACAGCCGCATCTATTGCTTCGGCAATGGCCACGGCCTGCCGTCGGACGAGGCGGTGGTCTACATCTCCTCGGCCGACCTCATGCCGCGCAATCTCGACCGTCGCGTCGAGACCATGGTGCCGATCACCAACCCAACTGTGCATGAACAGGTGCTGGGCCAGATCATGCTCGGCAACATCATGGACAATCAGCAAAGTTTCGACGTATTGGCTGATGGAACCTCCCGGCGCGTCGTGCTCGAGGAGGGCGAGGAGCCGTTCAACGCACAGGAATATTTCATGACCAATCCGAGCCTGTCGGGACGGGGTGATGCGCTGAAATCGCATGCGCCGAAGCGGATCGCGCAATTCAAGCGCCGCAAGAAGAACGCCGCCGCCTGATGCTGTCCGATTCCCAGGGCCGGCTGCAGGATCGCCGACCGCTGTCCATCATCGACATCGGCTCGAATTCGATCCGCCTTGTCGTCTATGAGGGGCTGGCGCGCTCGCCGACCATGCTGTTCAACGAAAAGATGCTGGCGGGCCTCGGCCGCGGCATTGTGTCGACGGGGAAGCTCGACCCCGAGGGCGTGACACGGTCAATGGAGGAGTTCCGCCGCTTCCGCGCGCTCTCCGACCAGGCCGGCGCCGAGCACATGTACGTGCTGGCGACCGCGGCCGCCCGCGAGGCCGTCAACGGCCCCGATTTCATCCACCGCGCCGAAGACGTGCTCAAGACCGAGATCCGCGTGATCAGCGGCCGCGAGGAAGCCTACTATTCCGCGCTCGGCGTCATCTGCGGCTTTCATCCGGCCAACGGTATCGCGGGTGACCTCGGCGGCGGCAGCCTTGAACTGGTCGACGTCAATGGCGAAGCGATCGGCGACGGCATAACGTTGCCGCTGGGCGGCCTGCGCCTCCAGGATATGGCCAAGAACTCCCTCACGCAGGCAGCGAAAATCGTGCGCGACGAGCTGGGGCGGGCGAAGCTGCTGAAAGGCGGGCAAGGCAGGCCTTTCTATGCCGTCGGCGGCACCTGGCGAAATCTCGCCCGGCTGCACATGGAGATGACCAACTATCCGCTTGGCGTCATGCACCACTACGAGATCGGCGTCGAAAGTGCCGCCAATTTCCTGCGGCAAGTGGCCAAAGGCGAGATCGAGAAGATCAAAGGCATCGAGGGCGTTTCGAAGAACCGCCGCTCGCTGCTGCCTTACGGTGCCATCGTGCTGCAGGAGATCATGGCGGCGATGCAGCCGTCGAAGATCATCGTCTCGGCGCTCGGCGTGCGCGAAGGCTTCCTCTATTCCCTGCTCGACCAGGCCGAGCAGAAGGCCGATCCCCTGATCTCGGCATCGGAGGAACTCGCCCGGCTGCGCTCGCGCTCGGTCACCCATGCGCATGAACTCGTCGACTGGACGGCCAAGACCTTTGCCGCTTTCGGCATCGACGAGACCGAGGACGAGGCGCGCTACCGCCACGCCGCGGCATTGCTGGCCGACATCGGTTGGCGCGCGCATCCCGAATATCGCGGCAAGCAATCGCTCAACATCATCGCCCACGCCTCCTTTTTCGGCGTGGACCACCCTGGCCGCGCCTACCTGGCGATGGCCAACGCCTATCGGCACGACGGCATCTTCAACGAAGCCATCGCGCCCGAAATCAAGGCGCTGGCGACACCGCGCTATCTGGAGCGAGCGCGGGTGCTGGCGGCATCGATGCGCGTCGTCTACCTGCTGACCGCCTCGATGCCCGGCGTCATGCCGAGACTGAAATGGGAGCAGCGCGGCAATGGCGTGCTGGCGCTGGTCTTGCCGGCATCGCTGGCAGATCTCTATGGCGAGCGCCCGGCCGGGCGCCTGGCGCAACTGGCGCGAATTACCGGCCGCCGCCTGGTACTGGCGGTCGAAGGTGGGCCGAGCGTTTCGGTGAAATAGGTACGGCCTACCAGAGCGTGAGTTATCTGATCCACGCCGATATTGACCAACTCAATCGCGCCACTTGTTCAGCGGCTTCGTGTTTGAAGACCGGCTTCCCCCACTCCGTCTTGGCTTCGCCAAGCCACCTCTCGCCCGTCGATCGGGGGAGAGGTGTCGAGCGCAGCTCGACGGAGTGGGGGTCGACTTGACACGGGCGTTGGCTTGGCTCGGGCATTGAGAGTCCAACCCGGGGCATTTGTCTGGTTGGTTCCGGGCCTGCCCTTGGATTTAGGCGATATCAAACAGCAGCCCGCCCGTCGACCGACCAGGCGCCGGCGCCGGCCATGGCGAGCGCCAGAAAGCCGCCCGATATCGCGATGTCCTTCATCAGCATCTGCTGGTGCAAGAAGGCAAGCGTCGCATCATCGGCGCCCTGGCCGTAATGGCCGATGAAGCCGGCAACGATGCAGAAGGCGGCCAAAAGCAGAGCCACGATCCTGGTCTGGAAGCCGATGAGTATCAGCAGTCCGGCGATCAGCTCGAACAGGCCCGTGCCCCACGCGGCGAGCCCCGGGAGCGGCAGGCCAAGGCCGGCGAAATAGCCCGATGTGCCGGCAATGTCGGCGAGCGCATGGAAGCCTGACGGTACGAACAGCGCGGCAAGCAGCAGCCGCGAAGCCAGAAGCAGTGCGTTGCGAGGCATGGTCACCTCCGTTGTCGGTTGGCCGGTTTGGGCCTTTACCCACCCGGACCGATCGATCCTACCACCAATGCCCCGGCAAATCCGGGCGCTGAATTGAGGCTTCTGGACCGACAACGAAACAGTGGCGCGGAAAATTCCGCGCCACTGCTGTCAAAGACGGGGGAGGGAAGTTCAGCCGCGCTTGGCGTCGACCGAATAGGCGCCGGCGCCTGAGGAAGCCAGCACGAGGAAGCCGCCGGTGATCGCCAGGTTCTTCATGAAGTTGATCATCTGCATCTGGTCGGCCCAGCCGGTGTGGGCGACCAGGGCCGTGGCGACGGTGAAGATCGCCAGCACCCAGGCGGCAATCCGGGTCTGGAAGCCGACGAGAATGGCCAGACCGCCGAGCAGTTCGATGAGGCCGACGACGATGGCCGTCACGGTCGGCAAGGGCAGGCCGAGGCCGCCGAAATAGGCCGCGGTGCCGGAAAGGGCGCTGAGCTTGCCGAAACCGGAAAGCAGGAAAATGACCGCAAGCAGGATGCGGCCGAGCAGGATGGTGACAGAACTGTTGGACGCGGTGCCGGTGCCGGCGAAGGACGTGTTGGTGGACATGGTGGCTCTCCGAATGGGGTTGATCACCCGTCAGATAGACCATGCTGACTGTTCACCAAAGCCGCCTGTCTGGCGACACATTGTTCACAGGACATACGTTTCCGTGAACCGGTGAAAGACGGAAATTCGTGTCGCTCGATGCGGTGGCGGGAGGATATTCTCCCGCCGAAAAATGCTTTTATCCCGGATGGGTCATATCTTCGGGCCGCACGAGCCGGTCGTAGTCGGCTTCGCTGACCAACCCGGTGGCCAGCGCTTCCTCGCGCAGCGTGGTGCCGTTCTTGTGCGCGGTCTTGGCGATCTTGGCGGCGCTGTCGTAGCCGATGGTGGGCGCAAGCGCCGTCACCAGCATCAGCGAGCGGTCGAGGGCCGCCTTGATGTTGTCTTCGCGCGCCTCGATGCCGACGACGCAATTGTCGGTGAAGGAGACCGAAGCGTCGGCGAGCAACTGCACCGACTGCAGGAAGTTGTAGGCCATCAGCGGGTTATAAACGTTGAGCTCGAAATGGCCCTGGCTGCCGGCGAAGGTGAGGGCTGCATTGTTACCGAACACCTGCACGCAGACCTGGGTCATCGCTTCGCACTGCGTCGGGTTGACCTTGCCCGGCATGATCGAGGAACCCGGCTCATTTTCCGGCAACGACAATTCGCCAAGGCCGGAACGCGGGCCGGAACCGAGGAAGCGGATGTCGTTGGCGATCTTGAACAGCGCTGCGGCAGCGGCGTTGATGGCGCCATGTGAGAACACCATGGAATCATGGGCTGCCAGCGCCTCGAACTTGTTCGGGGCAGTGACGAAGGCGATGCCGGTGATGGCGGCGATGCGGTCGGCCACCCGCTCGGCGAAGCCGACGGGCGCGTTGAGGCCGGTGCCGACGGCGGTGCCGCCCTGCGCCAGTTCCTGCAGGCCGGGCAACGTCAGCTCGATGCGCTTGATCGACGAAGCGACCTGCGCGGCGTAGCCCGAGAATTCCTGGCCCAGCGTAAGCGGGGTGGCGTCCTGCGTGTGGGTGCGGCCGATCTTGATGATATGGTTGAACTCCCTGCTCTTGGCGGCGAGCGCCTTGTGCAGGTGCTTCAGCGCCGGCAACAGGTCATGCACGATGCGCTCGGCGCAGGCGATGTGCATGGCGGTCGGGTAGGTGTCGTTCGACGACTGGCTCATATTGACGTGGTCGTTCGGGTGCACCGGCTTCTTGGAGCCCATGACGCCGCCCAGCATCTCGATCGCCCGGTTGGAGATCACCTCGTTGGCGTTCATGTTGGATTGCGTACCCGAGCCGGTCTGCCAGACCACCAGCGGGAAATGGTCGTTGAGCTTGCCGTCGATGACTTCTTGAGAGGCTTCGACGATCGCCTTGCCGATCGCCGGATCGAGCCGCTTCAGCTCCATATTGGCTTCCGCCGCCGCCCGCTTGACGATGCCGAGCGCGCGCACGACGGATGCCGGCTGCTTTTCCCAACCGATCTTGAAATTGCCGAGCGAACGCTGCGCCTGCGCGCCCCAATAGCGGTCGGCGGCGACCTCGATGGCACCGAACGTATCGGTTTCGGTTCTGGTCTTGGCAGCGCTCACGGCAAGTCTCCGGTCTGTCGATTTGGGCAACGGCGTATCGCGTTGCACAAAACGCATCAAGCGGAGATTGCGGGCGGTGAAGATGCAAATCGGTTGAAGACGGAGCCAATCTCCCCGCTCGTGGGGAGATGCCCGGCAGGGCGGCGGGGGCGCGAAGGAACGCTATCTGTCGTCATTCAACTGCGTTCAGGTTAGAACAAGCGCGGAAGTGCAATCGAATGAGAGATCGGCGGGACAGCGCCCCCCTCTGGCCTGCCGGCCATCTCCCCCACGAGGGGGGAGATCGGCTGTCCACTCACTCCGCCGTATACCCGCCGTCCACCGCAAAGACGCCGCCCCGCCTCTGATCAGACGCCGTCTCCGGGCGGACTGGAGATCAGCAACAAAGCCGCGAGCGCGATGTCGCCGACAGGCGCACGGTTTCGGTTGGTCTGGCCAGGTCATGTCGGACGGCGTGCGAGAAGGCCTGCCATGCAGGCGAGGCGGCAAGCGCGGTTTCATGCTGGGCGTGCGCTTCTTCGCCATCAAAACCCATCACACTGATGAAAACATTCTCACTCGCTCGCACCGGCAGGCGTGGAAAGCTGTTTTCCGCGTGCTCCGTGACGAAAGCGGCGAGCAGCCGCGCACCGGGTGACGCCGTCATCGGCGCGACTTCGGCCTCGAAGCGGCTGGCGAACGCGGCCTCTGCGCCCGGCCGCAAATGATAAATCCGAATCACGACCATGCCTGACAGCGGCGTGCTTCTGCCTGGCTTTTCGTCGGCAGCCAAGCCCGCGCGTAATGCGCCGGAGAGATCGAAGCCAGCGCCGGGCCACGCAGGTTTGAGCAGCAGCACATCGTCGGAATCGATCATCGTGGCGTTGGCGGCATTGCGGTGCGCTGCCCATACCGGACCGTCATAGAAGGCGCTCAGGGCGCCTTTGCGCACCTCCATGTCCTCGAAGCCGCGCAGCCAGACGAACATGTCGGGGCGATCGAGATCCCGGAATTGGCCGATGATGGTCATCCCGGCCTCTTCCTGGCCTTCGATCAGCTTGCCGTCAAAGAGGTCGATAAGGGTATCGCGTTTGCCGGGTTTCAGCGTGTACTGCCGCAGTTCGACGACCGGGGAGGCGAGCGCTGCTGTCTCCGATGTGGCACTCAGGGGCAGGCTCATAAGCTCGTCTCCAAAAACAGGGTGATCATCCTGTTTTATAAAACAGACCGGTTGTCCTGTTTTGTCAATCTGCTAGCTTCTTTTTCTTCCCTCCTGGAGGGGCACGGTGGAGATTCCCGATGACAGGGCATGCCCAGAAGCGCGCCAATGATCCCGAAGGCATGCGCAACAGAGTGCTCGATGCCGCGCAGGAGTCCTTTCAGGTACGCGGCTATCACGCGTCCAGCCTCGGCGATCTGATGGCGGCGGCGGGTGTCAGCGGCGGCGCGTTGCATCATCATTTCCGGACCAAGAAAGCGTTGGCGCTGGCGGTGATCGAAGAGCGTGTGGCCGCGGCGGTCGAAGAGACATGGATGGCGCCTTTGCGGGCGGCCGCTTCGGCGCGCGAAGGCGTGCGTGCAGCCTTCGAAGCCGTGGCGGCGGAACTTGAGCAACAAGGCTTCGTGCGCGGCTGTCCCCTCAACAACCTTGCACATGAACTGTCGCTCGCCGATGCCGAATTGCGCGCCGCCCTTGCCGGCATTTTTGCCGGCTGGCGCCAGGCGATCGCCGACAAGGTCCGGGCTGATCAGCAGGCGGGCAGGGAGCAGGACACCGACCCGCAGCGTTTCGCCGCCCTGGCCGTCGCGGCCTATTCCGGCGCGATGTCGATGGCCAAGACGGCGCAGGATGCCGGCATGTTGCGCGATTGCCTGGCGGGGCTGGAGCAGAATGTCGCCCAAGCTTCGCCCATGGCCGCAACGAGGCGGCGTCGCAGGATATTGCTGCCACCGGGAAACCTTTGATGCCGAGGACGGGAACGATCCCTACAACTCAGTTCCGTTCTGGGGGAGGGCAGCCGTGGACCGGGCGCTGAACTTTACTGCTGACCGGTGTCCGTGCTGAACTTCAACCCATGATGAAGCGCTTCTCACCAAAATCGGTATCACGACGCCGTTTTCTGGCGCGGGCCGCCGGTCTTGCCACGGCCCTTGCGCTTCCACGCCCGGCGCTCGGCCAGACCGGGCAGCGCATTCAGCCTGTCGACGCCACCTTCCTGTTCATCGCCGATGTCCATGCCTGCCGCATGGCCAGCGGCTTGAGTCCCAATTGCCAGCAGGAAGGCAAGACCGACGCTGCCTTGCTGCGCAATGTGGCGGCTCTGAACGGCATTGGCGACAAGACATGGCCCGTCGAGATCGGCGGCGTCCCGACGGGCCTACGCTCCGCCGGCAGCCGAATCGGCACGCCGCTCGGCCTCGTCATCGGCGGCGACATGACCGACGATGGCGGTGGTCAGATCACCCAGCCGAGTGAAGGCACGCAATTGCTGCAATTCAGCCAGCGTTACCAGCAAGGCATGGGGCCTGACCGCGTGCATGTTCCAGTCTATGTCGGGCTCGGCAATCATGACCTCGACCAAAACGGCCCGCGGCATCACGTTGACTGGTACCGGCGCGAAATGCGCGACTATGTCGAAGTCAATCACCGTGCCGGCGTGTTCTTCAAGCCACCGGTTCCAGCCACCGACTACGATGTCGAGACCGACTGCTATGCGTGGGACTGGGGCGGGCTGCATCTCGTCCAGACCCACCGTTTCGCTGGCGACACCGGCCATGGCGCGGACAGCAGCCTGCCCTGGCTGAAGCAGGATCTGGCGACCTATGCGGCGGACGGCCGCCCGGTCATCCTGTTTCAGCATTATGGCTGGGATAATTTTTCGACTGAGCGATGGGATCCCGCCAAAAAGGCGTTCGACGACGACGGCAAGGGGCCGCCGCATTGGTGGAGCGATGCGGACCGTCAGGCACTGCTTGCGGCCCTGAAAGGCTACAACGTGATTGCCATCTTCCATGGCCATCAGCACGAGGTGCCGATGATCTATCAGCGCGACGGCCTTGATCTCTTCAAGCCAAAGGCGGCCTATATGGGCGGGTTCGCACTGGCGCGGGTCACCAATGATGGCATGGATGTCGTGCTGGGCGAAGCCAGCGACGATCACGGCGGGGTCACATTCACCAACGCCTTCAGCAAACCGTTCCAGACGTGAAAGCCCGCGGCGGCCTTTTCGTCCCGGACGCTGACTGACGTCGACCTGGCAGTGCGCTCGGGCCTCGGCCTCCGCTACGAGATGCCGCCGATGATGACCGCCGCGATGTAGGGGCCGAAAGAAAACGCCCCTCGCACCTTTTATCGTGCGGGGGGCGTCTTTGCCGTTCGCTTTTCCTTCGATTGCTCTCGTGAATTGCTGACGACAACCATGAAACGTGCTTCGACCGAAATGGCTCCCGGCGCGTCCAGATTTTTTTAGGGCCGCTTTGTTCAGTGCCCGATTGGCGTGAACCGTCGCGGCGGGTGAGCCAAGAATTGACATGGCCGTTTAAATAGCTTACAAGACCTTTGTCGATATTTGTTGACTGACTTTTGTTATCCGCGCTTTGCAGCGCGCCTTTGACGAACTTCCCACATCAAAAATCGAGACAAACGACGTTGTGCATCCGCATGACGGCGAACGAGTATTTGCCATGGAAAGGGTTCGTCATGAGCACCGGCACAGTTAAATGGTTCAACGCCACCAAAGGTTTTGGTTTTATTCAGCCTGACGACGGCTCTGCCGACGTTTTCGTCCACATCTCGGCCGTAGAGCGCGCCGGCATGCGTGACATCGTCGAGGGCCAGAAGCTCGGCTACGAGATGGTCCGCGACAACAAGTCCGGCAAGATGTCGGCCGACCAGTTGAAGGCGGCCTGAAAAAGGATTCAGCCTTCCCGGTGACCACGGATGTACTGGCACTGGTGAATGGCGAATTCGGGCGCATGGCGGCGGAAACCTGAGTTTTCGCACGCTGCGTGCCGGAGCGTCCTGTGCATCCACTGGATGCGCGACGCTCTCATGGAAGGTCAGGCGGTGCCTGGCCTTTTTCACTTTGTGGGTCTCGCCGCCGAAAATGCGCTGCGCGTCGGCCTGAACGTGCTAAGGGACGCTCCAGCAAGTTGAATCCGCCGCCCCAATGCTTTTGTGCGTGGGTCCTGACTGAAGACCGGTCTTGCCCTATCGGCACGAGACTCCTGACAGGAGAAAGATTTTGACCGCCAATTCGAAAACAGCTGCTGATCAGGCAGTGCCCTTGTTCAGCAAGACGCAAACCCAGTCGATGTCGCTCAACCGCATCATTTCCGAACGCGATGCCCTTACCCAGGCGCGTGAAGCCAAGACCGCGCGTTTGCGCGAACTGCGCCTGGAAAAAGAGGCAGATGAAATGGCTGCGGCGGCCGCACAGGCGGCGTTGCCGAAACGGGCCGGAAGACGCTGATGGCGACGAAGCGTGTGCCGGCGACACCAATCGCCGCTGATGCGACCATCGCCGATATGGTCGAAACATTGGACAAGCCAGTCGAATATGTCCGGCGTGTGCTGGAAAAACTCGAACGCTGCAAGCGCGTCCATGGCGATGCACAGGTGCGCGTCGGCGTGCGGGGCCGCGCCGAGTGCCCGAACTATTTGATCGAATATGTCCGCCAAGACGCCAAGACCCGCGAGCCGGTGACCCATCAGGACGCCGCCTACAGCGGCAGCACGCATCGCGAACTGGCGCCGCATCACATCGCGGAGGCGAGGAACTGGTCGCCTGAGGAAATGAACATAACGGCGGTTTCGGCCCTGATCGGCCGTTTGCGCAGTCCGCGCGCACCATCGCGCTTCGCCGACGAGGACTGAGATGGCCATAAAATTCTCCGCCAAGGACCAACCGCCGGCGCCCGCCGCCGCTGCAAAGCCGGTCAAGCCGGCTGCCGCGCCGAAGGCCGATGCAGCTGCCGAGGCCGCGACCGATCTATTCAAGTCGCCGGCCGAGGCGCCGTCGCGCAAGGCAGGCAAGAAGAAATAGCGCCTTGCCGCAAGACGACGACCGCAATCCTGCTGCGCAGGGGCTGTTCAACCCGGTGGCCGCAGCCAGCCTTTCATCGTCGCAACGAGGCACCGTCCCGGCATTTGATTGCCAGAGCTGCGGCGCCTGTTGCTCCTACTCGGCCGAGTGGCCGCGCTTTTCCACCGAGGACGACGCGCACCTCGACCGTATCCCGGACAAGTATGTCGCGACCGATCTGTCGGGTATGCGTTGCGAGGGCCCGCGCTGTTCGGCCCTCTGTGGCGAAGTGGGCAAGGCAACCGCTTGCGGCATCTACGAGCTGCGCCCGGATGTCTGCCGCGCCTGCATGCCCGGCGACGAGGATTGCCTGATGGCGCGTCGGGCGCACGGGCTGCCTGTCCTCTGATCTGACGGCGCCGCGGCTTGTGCGCGGGGATTTCGCTGCTACGCTGCCCGCCGGGCAGCACAGCGGAGGACCAAATCGTGAGCATCGAATTCTTGTTGACGTCGCTGATCGTGGTGGCTTCGCCCGGCACCGGCGTCCTCTACACGCTGAGCGCCGGGCTTTCCCGCGGCGCCCGCGCCTCAATCGTCGCCGCTTTCGGCTGCACGCTCGGCATCATCCCGCATATGGCTGCCGCCATCACCGGCCTCGCCGCGCTCCTGCACACCAGCGCGGTCGCCTTCGAGACGCTGAAATATCTGGGCGTCGCCTACCTCCTTTACATGGCCTGGAACACGCTGAAGGAGAGGGGTGGTCTGAACGTCGAGGACAATGTCGCGCCGCGCTCCACCGGCAAGGTGATTGCGAGAGGCATCCTCGTCAATGTGCTCAACCCGAAGCTGTCGATCTTCTTCTTTGCCTTCCTGCCGCAGTTCGTCAGCACGACCGAGCCGCACGCGCTGTCGAAGATGCTGGAACTGAGCAGCGTCTTCATGCTTTTGACCTTCGTCATCTTCGTCGGCTATGGCATCTTCGCCGCCTCGATCCGCAGCCATGTCGCGTCGCGGCCGAGGGTGCTGACCTGGATGCGCCGCACGTTCGCCGGCGCTTTCGTCATGCTCGGCGCCAAGCTTGCGCTGGCGGACAGGTAGAATTCGTTCGCCTCGCCTTGGCACGAAATCGATGCCGAACAATGAGAAGGCGAGCCTTGGCCCGCCTTCTTTTGTTCTTCAACTCCGGACTAGCCGGCAATCATTTGTTCGCGCCGCCGAGCGCCTTCAATTTTTCGCAGAACGGGGCATACGGCTTGCTCATCGCCGCATCCTGACATTCCTTCATCATCATGGCTTGGTCGTCCTTGGACATTTTTGCCCAGGCGGCTTTCATCTCGGCGTCGGATTTCATCGTCTTCATGCTCGCATCGGTGAAGAACGGTTCCATCATCTTGGGCGAGTCGAGCGCTCCGGCAAGTGCCGTGCCGCTGAGAACGGTCAACGCGAGTGCTCCAAAGCAGGCGGTTCTGATGTTCATGACATTAGTCCTCCCTATGGTCTTTCTCGATCGTCGAATGGCGGTCGGACTCTATTCCTAGCACAAACCGATGTGTATTAGGAGTAACTCATATGGTGAAGCCGGCCTATCCCTTGACGTAGCCCATCGCCTCGACGATCCGCCCGCCCTCGACGCGCATCAGATTGACGCCGCGCAGCGAATTGCCGTCCGCCATCCAGTAGCGCCAGCGGATCGTCGCCCGCTCGCCGGCGACGAAGGTCTCCTCGATGTCGAAGCGCGTGCCGGGCTGGGTCGCGATCGCCGTCCATAGCCCGACGCAGGCCGCCTTGCCGGCATGGCGCGCACCGTCCGGTGCCGGCACGGTGTTTTCAATCACGCAGTCCTCGCCCACCAACTCGGCAAGCGCCGACGGATCGTGCAACTGGAACACATCGTTGAAGCGCCGCATGATCTCGGCTGTCCGCCGCGACTCTGGATGACCGTCCATGATGCTGCTCATCTCGTACTTCTCCTGATTCATTGTTGCGCGGCGGTACCCACGAGGGTCGCCTTGAGGTTGATCTGGGCCACGCCGGCCAGCGCGCGCGAAACGAGACAGCTCGCCTTGGCGGACTGGGCAAGGCGCTCGAACTGGTCTTCGGCGAGCCCCGTGACCTCCACCGCCGTTTCAAGGTCGATGCGGGTGATGGTCGGCCCGGCCTCGGTCGCTCCGAGGTGCACCCTGGCGATGGTGCGGATGTCCCGGGGAACATGACCTCCCTGGCCAAGGATGAAGGTCAGCGCCATCGAGAAACAGCCGGCATGCGCGGCCGCGATCAGTTCTTCCGGGTTGGTGCCGGGGCCGTTCTCGAAACGCGACGGAAAGGAATAGGCGCCTTCGAACACACCGCTGCCGAGCCGCAGCCGGCCTGAACCTTCCCTCAGCGTGCCTTGCCACTCGGCCGAAGCTTCACGAATTGTCATTGCTGTTCTCCCTTCTGGTTCGATCGATATGAAAGATCAGGCTCCGTCGATGACGACCTTCCCGAAGACGTCGCCCTGCTGGAAATAGCGGTAGGCGTCGCGGGCCTCGGCGAAGGGGAAGACCTTGTCGATGACCGGTCTCAACCGGTGCGCCGAGACGGCGTTGAGCATCGTTTCGAGGTTTGCGCGGCTGCCGACGAACAGACGGCCGATTGTGACGAGGCTGCGCTGATAGACGGCGCCGGGGATCTGCACCGTTGCGCCCTTCGCATCCTGAATGGTGAGCAGCACGATGCGCCCATAAAGCGCGCTGGCGATCAGCGACTGCGCGAAGGTCGGCGGGCCGCCGGTTTCGACGGTAAGGTCGATACCGCCGGTTTCGCCACGCACCATCGCCCCCCATTCCGGCATGTCGGTCGAGGAGACGACGAGGTCGGCCCCCATCGCCCGCAGCTTGCCGACCTTCTCGGCGCGAGAGGTGACGGCGACGACGCGGCAGCCGAGCAGCTTGGCGAACTGCAACGCGAACAGCGAGACGCCGCCCGAGCCTATGACTAGAACCCATTGGCCGGGCTTGGGAATCTCCGCCCCGGTCAGTGCGTTCCAGGCTGTCAGGCCGGCGCAGCTCAGCGTTGCCGCCTCGCGCCAGTCGAGATGCTCGGGAACTCGCACCGCCCATTGCTCGTCAAGCACGGCGTACTCGCCGAGCATGCCATCCAGCGTGCAGCCGAGCTGGTCGATCAGTCCGGCATTGATGCGGCCATCGATCCAGCGGGCGAAATAGCTGCCGGTGACACGGTCGCCGACGGCAAAGCGTGTGACATCATCGCCGATGGCGACGACCTCGCCGGCGCCGTCGCTGAGCGGAACGATCCCGCGGCGCGGTGTCAGGGGGTAGGTGCCATTGAGGATCATCGTATCGCGTCGGTTGAGCGAGGTGGCGCGCACCCGCACCACGATCTCCTGGGGACTTGGCTCCGGTCGCACCTCTTCCCGCATCACCAGACATTCGGTTCCGCCCAAACCCTCAAGACGATAGCTGCGCATTTCGGCTCTCGATTATATAGACTGATCTACATATTATGTAGACCAGTTGTCATATTTCTGGCAAGGCTTATAAGGATCTCTCCTGACAGAGGTTGACATGGCGAACGATACGAGAGCCCGCATACTCGAAACGACCGGATTGCTGCTCAGGCGGCGCGGCTATCACGGCACTTCGCTCAATGACATACTGAGCGCCAGCGGCGCCCCGCGCGGCTCGCTCTATTTCCACTTTCCCGGTGGCAAGGATCAGCTGGTCGTCGAAGTGACGCGCGCCAGCGTGGCCGAGGTGACTGAGAGGCTTGGCGCCGAGCTGGCGGCGGAAAGCGATCCGGCGGTTGCCGTTCACCACATTTACCAGTCGGTCGCTCGCATGCTGGAGGACAACGAATTCTCGCTCGGCTGCCCGATCGCGCCGGTCGTGCTCGATGCGCCGAACGACGTGCCGGACTTGGAGGAAATCTGCCGCTCCGCTTTCGAGCAGTGGATCGGCCTGCTGCGCCAGGCGTTTGTCAGGGCAGGGGTGGTCGAGCGCCGCGCACGGGCGCTGGCGCTGTTGGTCGAGTCCTCGCTGGAAGGCCTGATGGTGATTGCCCGCGCCACCCGCGATCGCTCATCGATCAACGTCGTGGCCGATGAGGTGGCTACCCTGATCGAGCAGGCAGTCCTCGCCGGCAAGGCGACGCGGCAAGCGGAGAGCACTGCTGTCTGACGCTGGTTCCAACCGACTACGCTGAAGCAAGGCCTGAATGTGCAAAGAAAAGGGCGGCATCGCTGCCGCCCTTTCCACATGCATAAAGCAGATGGCTGGATTAGAAGTCCATGCCGCCCATACCGCCCATGCCGCCGCCGCCCATGCCGCCAGGCATGCCGCCGCCAGCCGACTCCTTCTTCGGAGCCTCCGCGATCATGGCTTCGGTGGTGACCAGCAGGCCGGCGACCGAGGCCGCGTCCTGGAGAGCCGTACGCACGACCTTGACCGGATCGACGATACCCATGGCGATCATGTCGCCATATTCGCCGGTCTGGGCGTTGTAGCCGAAGGTCGCGCCCTTGTTCTCGAGGATCTTGCCAGCAACGATCGATGCTTCCGCACCGGCGTTGGCAGCGATCTGACGGGCCGGAGCCTGCAGCGCGCGGCGCACGATGTTGATGCCGGCGGCCTGGTCGGAGTTGACGCCGGTGGCCTTGAGGTTGCCCGAAGCGCGCAGCAGGGCCACGCCACCGCCGGCAACGATGCCTTCTTCCACGGCCGCGCGGGTCGCGTTGAGGGCGTCATCGACGCGGTCCTTCTTTTCCTTCACTTCCACTTCGGTCGCACCGCCGACGCGGATCACGGCAACACCGCCGGCGAGCTTGGCCAGGCGTTCCTGCAGCTTCTCCTTGTCGTAGTCCGAGGTGGTCTCCTCGATCTGCTGCTTGATCTGGGCAACGCGGCCCTGGATCTCGGCCTTCTTGCCGGCGCCGTCGACGATGGTGGTGTTCTCCTTCGAGATCGACACCTTCTTGGCGCGGCCGAGCATGTTGAGGCCGACATTCTCGAGCTTGATGCCGAGGTCTTCGGAGATGACCTGGCCACCGGTGAGGATGGCGATGTCTTCCAGCATGGCCTTGCGGCGGTCACCGAAGCCCGGAGCCTTGACGGCGGCGATCTTCAGGCCACCGCGCAGCTTGTTGACGACCAGCGTGGCCAGGGCCTCGCCTTCGACGTCTTCCGAGATGATGAGCAGCGGCTTGGAGGTCTGCACGACCGCTTCCAGGACCGGCAGCATGGCCTGCAGGTTGGAGAGCTTCTTCTCGTGGAGCAGGATGTAGGCGTCCTCGAGATCGGCAACCATCTTATCGGGGTTGGTGACGAAGTAGGGCGAGAGATAGCCGCGGTCGAACTGCATGCCTTCGACGACTTCCAGCTCGGTCTCGGCGGTCTTGGCTTCCTCGACGGTGATGACGCCTTCGTTGCCGACCTTCTGCATCGCTTCCGCGATCATCTTGCCGACCGACTCGTCGCCATTGGCCGAGATGGTGCCGACCTGGGCGACTTCCTCGGAGGTCTTGATCTTCTTGGCGGCCTTGCCGAGAGCTGCGACCACTTCGGTCACGGCCAGGTCGATGCCGCGCTTCAGGTCCATCGGGTTCATGCCGGCGGCAACCGCCTTGTGGCCTTCCTGGACGATCGATTGCGCCAGAACGGTCGCGGTCGTGGTGCCGTCGCCGGCGATGTCGTTGGTCTTCGAAGCGACTTCGCGGACCATCTGCGCGCCCATGTTCTCGAACTTGTCCTCAAGTTCGATTTCCTTGGCGACGGTGACGCCGTCCTTGGTGATGCGCGGTGCGCCGAACGACTTGTCGATGACGACGTTGCGGCCCTTGGGGCCGAGCGTGACCTTCACCGCGTCGGCGAGGATGTTGACGCCGCGCAGCATGCGCTCACGGGCGTCGCGGGAGAATTTTACGTCTTTGGCAGCCATGTTCAACTCCTGGCAGGGGCTCGGATCGAGCCCGAAGATTTAAGATTCAGTTGATGGGAAGGCCGATATTCAGCCGATGATGCCCATAATGTCGGATTCCTTCATGATCAGAAGGTCTTCGCCATTGAGCTTGACTTCGGTGCCCGACCACTTGCCGAACAGGATGCGGTCGCCAGCCTTGACGTCCAGGGGCACGAGCTTGCCAGCTTCGTCGCGGGCGCCGGAGCCGACGGCGATGATCTCGCCTTCCTGCGGCTTTTCCTTCGCCGTGTCGGGGATGATGATCCCGCCGGCGGTCTTGGATTCGGATTCGACCCGGCGTACGACCACGCGGTCATGAAGCGGGCGGAACTTCGACTTTGCCATGTTTTCTTCCTCGATGAGAACGGTGAGAAACAGTTCCTCCGTCCGGCGAAGCCGGACAATCTACAAAGCCCGGCGGTACCGGACCTGTGGTTAGCACTCACCCAGGGCGAGTGCTAACGTGGCGGTGAAATAGGCTGCTGGCTGGCGAGAGTCAAGGCGCGCGCGAGCGGGCAGCGGCGCGAAATTTTGTTTTCCGCGAAAGCCCGCTCGCAGAACGTGCCAGTTGCCGCTGGCCTTTCATGCGAAATGCGCCGGTTCCTCCCGCAATCGACGGCGAAACAAGGCGCGGAGGGGTGCTCCGCCGCTACCGGTCAGAGATCCTGCCGCCCGATACTTCGATACGCAAGACGTGTCGATGTCACGGGAGAGGGGCGCGAAAGCCGCCGCCGAAAACTACAGAAACAATCTCAGCTGCGTATGGATGATGGACCTGTAGTCGTCGATCGTGCGGCGGCCTTCCTTCTCGTCCTGCGTCAGCGCTAGCCGCACGACGCCGCCGGCAAGCTGGAAGATCAGGAACACCACGCGCGCGAAGTCTTCGCGCCGGTCGGGCCGCAGCATCGGAGCGACGTGGTCGCAGAACATCTTGGCCTGGTGCCTTGTCTCAGCAATGTCGAGGTTCTGCAGCGCCTTGTCAGCCTGTATCGCGTTCTGCAGATCCTGGATGGCCGGGTCGTCGGCCACGCGCCGGTAATAGTCCTCGATCATGCGGTCCGCGGCAGCCGTCACGTCCTCAAGCCCACTTATTTCGGCGATGATCTCGCCGAAGCGTGCGCGGCTTTCCTCCGAGAAGCGCTCATAGAGCATCGCCAGGATCGCCGATTTGTTGGGGAAATAATGGTAGACGGTGGCGATCGGTCCGCCCGCCAGTGCGCCCACTTCCTTCATCGTCACCGCGTCGATGCCTTTTTCGCCGATCAGCCGCATGGTCGTCGAAAGGATCGCGTCGATGCGTTCGCGGCTCCGCTCCTGCTTGGGCCTGCGCCTCGGCGCCGTCGCCATCCGCCTTGCTTCCGCCATGCGCCCAATCTCTCGCGAGAGCTTCAAAATTCCCGGTTGACAAGAAACATGATCAAGTATCAGTTTCGTAATGCTGACAAGTTGTCAGCTTTTTTATCGCACTGCAAGGACGTTGGGAGGCGCCTCGTGACTGCGACGCAAGCCGTACAAGCGGAAAATGGCGATTGGCTGGTCGGCAACCCGACCGGCGTCGAGCTCGGCTCCGCATTATGGATCGGCTCGGTCGGGCTGCTGATCCTCGGGCTTCAGCCCGTGCTGCTTGGCGCGCTCTACACCGAGGGCCATGTCAGCGGCGATGAACTGGCGCTGGTCGCCACGGCGGAGATGATCGCGATCGCCATCGGTTCAGCCGTGGTGGCGATGCTGCTTTCCGCGCGCAACATGCGCTGGAAAAGCGCCGTCCTTTTGATCCTGCTGGCCCTGGCGAATGTATGGACCGCCCATGCCGCAAGCGCCAATGCGTTGATCGCCGCCCGCGCCATCGCCGGGCTGGCTGAAGGTGGTCTGGTCGCGATCGCCACCGAACTGATCGCCCGTTCGCGCCGGGCGGAGCGCATCGGCGGCTATTTCGTGACGCTGCAGACCCTGGCGCAATGTGCGCTCGCTCTGCTTTTGGCACTCTATGTCATTCCCAAGGCGGGGTCGTCCGGCGGCTTCATCGTGCTTGCCGTCGTCTGCGTCGTTTCGCTGGCGGCCGCTTTCACCGTACCCGGTGACTACGCCGACCTGCCGAAAGAGGAGAACCTGGCCAATGTGCTGACGGTTCCGTCGATCACCGCGCTATTGTCGGTCTTCTGCTACTTCATGTTCTTCGGCGCGATCTGGGCCTTCCTGGAACCGCTCGGTGCGCAATATGGGATTGATAGCTGGACCGTCGGTCTGATCGTCTCGGCCAGCCTGGCGACGCAGGTCCTGGGCGCGATGACGGCGACCGTGTTCGAGGCGCGCATCGATTACCGCATTGCCATTACGGCCATCGGTGCCGTCGCGCTGGTCTCCTCCCTTGTTCTTGCCAGCGCACCTGGCCTGACGACATTCTGGATCGCCGCCTTGGTCATGGGCTTCATCCTGTTGTTCATCGTACCCTATCAGATCCGGCTGGCGATCACGGCCGACGAGACGCGTACCGCCGTGCTGCTGGTGCCGGCCGCACAGCTCTTCGGCTTGGCGATCGGGCCGGTGGCGGCGTCGCTGCTCATCAATGGCAAGGATTTCCGGCCCGTGCCGGAATTCGCCGCGGCAAGCGCGTTTGCCAGCGTGGCCCTGCTTGGCCTGTTCGTGGCCACTATGCGCCGTCGGCGCGTCTGACGGGACGGCTGGATGTCGACGATCACCGCGCGGAACTGGAGCAACTGGTCGGGCTTCGTGCGCGCCGAGCCGAAGCTGATCGCCACTCCAACCGACGCCGGCGAGCTTGCCGATCTGGTGCGCACGGCACCTGGGCCGCTGCGCGTGGCGGGTGCTGGCCACTCCTTCACGCCGCTGGTGGCATCGCAAGGCTCGATCGTTTCCCTGGAGAAGATCGAGGGGCTGGTCTCGCACGATGTACAAAGCCATCGCGCGCGGGTGCGGGCAGGGACGCGGCTCGGCCCGCTGATGCACATACTGCAAGGCCTGGGCCAGGGCCTGCCCAATATGGGCGACATCGACCGTCAGGCGATCGGCGGCGCGCTGGGCACCGCCACCCATGGTTCCGGGCTGACGCTGGGCGCTTACCACACCCGGTTGGAGACGGTGCAGATCGTGGACGGGCGGGGCGAGTTGCGCGAATTCGATCGGACCCGCGACCAGGACATGATCCATGCGATGGGCGTTGCGCTCTGCGCCTTCGGCATCTTGACCGAAGTCACGCTGAACAACATCGCGACCTACCGGCTGCGCCGCCGCAAATGGGTGCTGCCGATCGCCGACATGCTGCGCGATTTCGAGACGATGATGGCCGCGCACCGGTCGGCCGAATTCTACTACATCCCGTTTTCCGGCTACGCGCAGTTCATCGCCAGCGATCTCAGCGACGCGAACCCGACCACCAGGCCTACCGAGCACGACGAGGCCGGCCTGGCGACGCTACGCAAGCTGAGCAGGGCGCTGCGCCGGCTGCCATGGCTGCGCCGCTCCTTGATCCGCGGCGCCGTGAAGAAAGTGCCGGCCGAGGATTATGTGCAGGACTGGCTCAACGTCTATGCCAGCGACCGGCAGACCAAGTTCAATGAGATGGAGTATCATCTGCCCTTCGAGGAGGGGCCGAAGGTGATCACGCAGATCATCGAGCTGACCGAGAAGCACTTTCCGGAAGTTTATTTTCCGATGGAGGTGCGCTCGGTGGCACCCGACATGTTCTGGCTTTCGCCCTTCTACAAGCGTCTGACCTGCTCGATCGCCATTCACCACGATGCCGCCAACGACCCTGAGCCCTTCATGCGGGCGGCCGAGCCGATCTTTCGCAGGCATGGCGGCCGGCCGCATTGGGGCAAGATGCACAGCCTGAAGGCGGCGGATTTCAAAAAGCTCTATCCGCGCTGGGATGATGCGATGGCTGTTCGGCGAGACATCGATCCCGAGAACCGTTTCGTCTCGCCCTACATGGCCGGCCTGTTCGGCATCGGCCAATGAGCGGCTATTTCACCACGCTGTCGGATGCGTTGAGGGCGGCCGGCGTCTTTCAGCCTTGTCTCGTGCTCGACCGCGACCGGCTGGACCGCAACATCGACCTGGTGAAGCAGAGACTGGCGCCCGGCCTTGCCGTGCGGCTGGTCGACAAGTCGCTTGCTTGCCTGCCGCTGCTTTCGCATATCGCCGGGGCGCTCGGCACCCATCGCTTCATGACGTTTCATCCGCCGATCACAAGCGCGGTGCTCGACGCTTTTCCCGATGCCGACATGCTCTACGGCAAGCCGATGCCGGTCGGCGCGGCAAAGCAGGCGATTTCAAGCAGTACCGCCGACTGGTCGCGTATCTGCTGGCTGATCGACAGCGAGGAGAGACTGGCGGAATACGGCGCTCTGGCCGCCGAACTCGACGTCGGGTTGCGCATCGCTTTCGAGGTCGATGTCGGGCTGCATCGGGGCGGGTTCGCGGAACCGCGCGCGCTGTCGAAGGCATTGAACGCGCTGCCCGCCCGGCTGCGCTGCGAAGGCGTCATGGCCTACGAGGCGCACGCGCCGCACATTCCCGGTCTGTTCGGCGGTCCCCAAAAGGCGCTGGCAGAGGCGTCGCAGCGGGCCGCGGCATTCATCGCGGCTCTCGGCGAGGACCAGCGCCGAACACTGAACATCGGCGGCTCGAAGACGGCACTGCTTCACCATGGCGGCATGGCCAACGAAGTGTCGATCGGGTCGGCCTTCGTGCTGCCCGGGGATTTCGACACGCCCGGCCTCGACGGCTTCCAGTCCGCGGCCTTCATCGCCACGCCGATCCTCAAGGTGGTCGAGCCGATGCTGCCAGGCCCGCCGGCGGTCACCCGCCTGCTGCAGACGGTCGGCCGGTTTCCGCGCAAGGGTTGCTATCTCTATGGCGGCAAATGGATGGCCGAACCGGTGTTTCCCGAAGGCATGGAGACCAATGGCCTGCTTGGCCTTTCCTCGAACCAGCAATTCATGGGCCTGCCCGGCGATGCCACCACCAGGTCAGGCGACTACGCCTTCCTGCGTCCGACGCAAAGCGAGGCGGTGCTGCAGCAGTTCGGATCGATCGCGGTTTTTTCGGGCGACAGGCTCGTGGACCGCTGGCCCGCGCTGCCAATGGGGTAGGCATGGTGCCTCGTTACGATGAGTCCAAACCAGACGCTTCGATGTAACAGACCGACCGTCAACCCAAAGCCACGATGCGCCGGCGACCAGCAGCCGCATGCTTGGAACAGTCAGCGAGCCTATCCGCCTCCAGACGGGGTCATCGTTGACCGGCCTTCTCGGCGAGATATCGAGTAGCCAACGCGATTGAATTGGGGATAGGTGTCGATCCTCTATAGTTGGCAATTTGGCGCCTGGAGATTTCCAACTGGAGCGCCATCCCCTCAAGCGAGAATTTCAGCAGATCGTCCATGATATGGCGGAATTCCCGGTTCTCCATACCAATTGAGGGCAGGGTATCGATCCATTCGGCTGTCAACTCGACTCCCCCGTCCCACTCGATTGCATTGCCGTCTTCGTTAACCCGCATGGTTCCAAACAGCTCGTCATTGTCGCGAAGCGGAATGAAGTGTCGATGGCTATTCAATACTGGATTCAGGTCAACCGTATTGGAGCGGCCGTCTCGCCAGGTGATGCGCACGCGGCGGCCATCAATCATGGTGACCGAGGCGATCCTGGGGAGCGGATTGCCGACTGTTACGATGTCGTCAACCATTGAGGCGGGTCCATTCATTGCGCAACTCCTCTTCATGCGAGTTAGCCCAAGCGATTACGGCATCGAGGTCTTTGCGATGCATTTGGCCACGCAACACGTTCCATGAGCCAATCCTGATCAGGACTTCATACTCACCCTTCAACGCGTGAAAGTGAGGCGGGTTATGGTCATCCGCAAAGACCTGAATCTTGATGCCGTCGAGAACCTTCAAAGTGGGCATGTGGCTGTTCCATCGCGCCAAATTTAATGCAGAGGGTGCACTAAATCAAGCGAAAGTGCACTGGGTGCACCCAAAGCGTCGCATTTCATCAGTTTGATCGATATTGCGCGTGACGTAAATCGACGACCCCGGCCCTGCGTTCTCGTCCGCGCGGCCGCCGTTGTAGCTACCGGATTGAGCTCGGACGGTCGCGCCGAACGGCCGGCCTTGGGTAGCGTTTCAGCGGTAGCGCGCCTGGTTCCAGCGGTGGCCAAGCAGCGACAGGATGATGATCAGCCCGTTGAAGAACTGCACATAGAAGCCGCTGAGGCCGGCAGCGACGACGCCGGTCTGGATGAACGCCACCGTCAGCGCGCCGATGGCGCCGCCAAACACGGTACCGATGCCGCCCCAGGTCGGCGTGCCGCCGACGAACACCGAAGCCAGCACCGGCAACAGATAGCCGTCGCCGGCGGTTGGCCACCAGGTGAAGTTGATCATCGTCGAGAAGGTGCCGCCGATCGCGGCCCCGATGCCGACGAAGACGAACACCTTGACCTTCACCCGCTTGACGTCGATGCCCATCTGCTGGGCGCTGTCGGGATTGTCGCCGACCACCTTCACCTGCGCGCCGAAGCGGTGGCGGTTGTAGAGCAGCGCGGCGAACACGACGAAGGCGAGCGCCCACAGGATCTGTACCGGAATCCCGTAAACTTGGCTGGAGAAGATCATATAGGTCCAGCTTTGCCCGAGCGTCGGCAGCGCGGTCGACTTGCCTTCGTTGATGATCTGGATCAGCCCGCGCAGCAGGAAGTTCATGCCGAGCGTGGCGATCAGCGACGACAGGCTGCCATAGACGACCAGCACGCCGACCAGGAAGCCGAGCAGCATGCCGGTGGCGAGTGCTGCGACGATGCCGAGGAAGGGATCGTAGCCGGCCTGAACGCCCAGCGCGAAAACCCAGGAGGCAAAACCCATCGTCGCCGGAAACGACAGGTCGATTTCGCCGGCGGTAACGACAAAGACCAGCGGCACGACCACGAACAGCGCCACCGGCAGCGTGGTCAGCACCGAGCTGTAGAGGAACCAGGTGGTGAACACCGTCGGATTGGCGATGGTGAAGGCGACCATCATCACCACGAAAACGCCGAGCGTGCCCAGCGCCGCGCGATTGTCGAGAACGAAGCCGCGCAGCAAATGATCCGACGGGTGCTTCCACGCCGCTTCGCCCATTTCGGCATGGGGCGAGGGAGCCTGGCGATTGGGCTCGGCGATGTTGCTCATGGCCTTGTGTCCTCCGCGCGCTGGGCTTCGCCCAAGCCGGGCAGTCCGCCGGGATGCGCGAGGTCTTCCATGAAATTGACGAGCGTGTCGGCCGACTTGATGTCGCGCTTGTCGGCCTGCAGCGCCACAGTGCCACGATCGAGCACGACGAAACGGTCGGCGATGTCGAAGACATGGTGGATGTTGTGGCCGATGAACAGGATCGAGCGCCCGCTCGCCCGCACCTGGCGCACGAAGTGGAAGACCTTGGCGGTTTCGGTCAGCGACAGAGCCGTTGTCGGCTCGTCGAGGATGATCAGGTCGGCCTGCTTGTAGATGGCGCGCGCGATCGCCACGCCCTGGCGCTCGCCGCCGGAAAGCTGGCCGACGACGGACTGCGGCGTGAACACTTTCGAAGTGAAGCCGATCTCGCGCATAAGCCGGCTCGCCTCCCTGATTTCGGTGCCGACTTTCAGCCAGCCGAGGAAGCCGGTGAGTTCGCGCCCCATGAAGATATTGCGCACGATGGTCTGCTGCACTGCCAGCGCACGGTCCTGGAAAACGGTCTCGATGCCGGCGTCGCGCGAGCGCGCGGCGTTCCAGCCGGTGACCGGCTTGCCGCGAACGAGGATCTCGCCACTGGTGGGCTTGACCGCGCCGGCGAGGATCTTGATCAGCGTCGACTTGCCGGCGCCATTGTCGCCGATCAGCCCGACCACCTCGCCGCGGTCGACGCTGAGATTGACCCCGCCAAGCGCATAGACCTGGCCGTAGGATTTCGTGATGTCGCGCAGTTCGATGATGCGTTCGGCCATCGGGTCCTCGCTTGCTTGTCGCATGCCGGCTCTCGCCGGCGGTCCCGCCGGCCGGGCCTGAGCCCCCGGCCGGCGGCTTGGGAGGTCAGCGCAGTGCTTGCTTGGCCAGTTCGGCGACGATCTTGTAATTCTCAGGCGTGACGAAGCCGGCGCCGGTATCGACATTCATCGGTGCCAGCCCCAGCACCACTTGCTGGCAGAGGCTGAGGATCGGCAGATAGCCCTGCATGAACGGCTGCTGGTCGGCGGTCAGTTGCACCCAGCCGCCCTTGAAGGCCTCGACGATCTGCGGGCTGGTGTCGAAGCCGAAATTGAAGATGTCGCCCGGCTTCCGGCCCGCCGCCGTCATATAGGTCTGGACGTTGCCGAGCATCTGTCCGCCGGGGTAGCCAACGGCCTTCACGCCGGGATTGTTGAGCAAGGCGGCGGTGATCACCGGGATCGCCAGATTCGGATCGGCCGCCCATTCGGTGGCGGAATTGATTTGAACGACATCGATGCCGGCCTCTTTCAAGGCGGAGACGGTCCCACGCTCGCGGGCGCCGCGGCTCTCATTCTCGAACGGGCCGATCATGATCGCCTTGTCACCGGCCTTGAGCTTGGCCAGCTTGAAGGCTTCCGCGCCGAGCGCGCGGCCCTGCTGTTCCTGCTGCGCGCCGACATAGCCCCCGCCGAAGGCCGCCACCACCGTCGGCACCGGCACGTTCTGGTACATCATCTTGATGCCGTCCTTATGCGCTTGTTCGGCCAGCGGCATGATGGCGGCGTCGCCGGGATGGCCCATCATGGCAATGCCGTTGGGCTTGACGGCGACCGCCTCGCGCAGCTGCTGGACCATTTTTTCGATGTCCCAGCCTGAGAAGATGTAATCCACTTTCGGTCCGAGATCGGCCGCAGCCTGCTTGGCGCCATTGTAGACAATGGTGCCGAAAGCGTCGCCCTCGGCGCCGCCGACGAAGAAACGGATGTGGACGTCCTTGCACCATTGCGCGTCGAGCGCCTGTGCCGGCAAGGTGGAGATGGCGGCGGCGAGCGCCGTGGCGGTCGCCACCACGGTCGTGCGCAGAAGTGTCGTTCTCTTGGCGATGCTCATGCACGTTCCTCCCTTTTGTCCTCGCGAGCGAGGGTTTCGACATCTGCTTCGGCAATCCCGTCCGGCTCCTCCCGCCGGCCAATCCTCACGTCGGGTTCGGCAGGTAGCTCAGGCCCCCTCTGCATTGCTGGAGGTATTCCAGCGCGCGGACCTGGCCTGTCATTTCAAGATCGTCGCGATAGACCGGGTCGTGCCAACCTTCGATATCGATGGCGCCCCTGTATCCGGCCAGCCGCAATTCGCTGATCACCCGCGTCCAGTCGCTGTCGCCGAAGCCGGGCGTGCGCATCTGCACGAAAGGCAGGCGGCCGAAGACGCCGTGCTCGCGAATGACATCCCAGCGCACCGTCGCGTCCTTGCCGTGGACATGGAAGATGCGATGCGCCCATTTGCGGATCTGCGGGATCGGGTCGATCAGATAGACCAACTGATGGCAGGGCTCCCATTCCAGACCCAGATTCTCATCCGGCAATTCGTTGAACATCAGTTCCCAGGCGTCCGGATTATGGGCGATGTTCCAGTCGCCGGCGGCCCAGTTGCCATCCATGGCGCAATTCTCGAAGGCGATGCGCACGCCCTTGTCGGCCGCGCGTTTGGCCAATTCGCCCCAGACTTCGCGGTAGCGCGGCAGGCTGTCGGTCAGCGGCTTGCCGCGGATGCGGCCGGTAAAACCGCTGACCAGATTGGTGCCGAACAGATGCGCGCTGTCGATCACCGTTTCCCAGGCCTTGAGCACGCCGCGGTCGGTGTCGCCGCTCTCGAGTGGATTGCCGAACACGCCGATCGAGCTGACGCTGACATCGGCATCGCCGATCGCGTCGCGGATCTCGCCGGCGAGCCGCCCCAGGTCCTTGCCGCCCAGCGTCTGCCAGAAGAAGGGCTGGACGCTCTCGAAACCGAGCGGCAGGATCTGCCTGACATAGGCGGCCGGGTCTTCGAGATTGGCCCGCACCATGGTGCCGATCCTGATGTCGAGAAGCGGGTTCGGCATGGTCATCCTTCCTGCCTGGGGATTTCGATCCGGCGCCCGGTCTCGGCGCTTTCGATCGCCGCGAAAACCATGGCCAGGCTCTTGATATTGTCGGCGCCGCGCGTCTCCGGCTCGGTGCCGGTTTCCACGGCGCGGACGAAATCTTCCATGACGCCGAGATGCCCGCCGATGCGGTCGGCAGGGTCGAGCGGCGGCACCGCTACCGGCACGACCTTGTCGAGCAGGCCTTCGCGTTCCGGCAGCACGGCTTCGGCCTTCAACTCGTCATGACCATCCCAGGTCAGGCTGCCGCGTTCGCCGACGATGCGCCAACTGCCTTCCCAACTGGTGCGGAAACCGTCGGCGCACCAACTGCCGCGATAGGTGAACATCTTGCCCTGGCCGAGCTCGAAGGTGGCGCTTGCCGACGATCCCTGCCGGTACCAGGAATTGGCCGGCTCCCATTCCCGGCAATACACTTCGGTCGGCTCGCCATCGACCATGTAGCGGGCGGCGTCGAACGTATGGATCGCCATGTCGAGCAGCAGCACGTGGCGCATGTCTTCGCGGAAACCGCCGAAATGCGGTGCCACGAAAAAATCGGCATGGATGCTGGTCGCAGCGCCGATGGCGCCGGAGCCGAGAAAGCGCCGGATGCGCCGGACGTTGGCGACGTAGCGGCGGTTCTGCACCACGGCATGGACGCGTCGGGCGCGCCGGGCAGCGTCGATGATGGCGCGCGCATTGTCCGGGCTGTCGGCCAGCGGCTTTTCCGTCAACAGGTGACAGCCATGGGCAAAGGCCGAATTCGCCACCGCGCCGCGGGCGGCGGGCACGACCACGTCGAACACCGCATCGGGTCGGGTCTGGCCCAGAATGGCGTCGAGATCGGTCCCGATCGCGACCCCTGCGAGGTCGTATTCGCGGGCCCGCTGGCGCGCCCTGTCGGCGTCGAGGTCGACGAGACCGACGATCCTGACGGCAGGGGATTGGCTGATGGCCTCGAGCCAGGTTTTGCTCATGGCTCCGCACCCGACCAGGACGACGTGCATCATCCAGCGCTCCTCCGGCCAACCCCTCCTGGCTGGCACCCACGGCAGTCCGTAAATGACTTCCGTAAACGTTTACGATGACACACCCGATGGCATATATTGTCAATCGGATTTGTACCGTCGGCTCTGAAACGCCTTGGCCGCACGACCGGCTGGTGCTAGCCAGAAGCAGGAGGGGGAGGTCTTGGCGTCCAGCATTCACGATCTTGCGCGGCACCTGAACATTTCGATCGGTACAGTCTCGCGCGCGCTTAACGGGCGCGCCGACGTGAACGCCGAGACACGCCAGCGCGTGCTCGAGGCGGCCCGGAAGCTCAATTATTCACCGAACCACTCGGGCAGGAACCTACGCCGCGGCACCACCCATGCCGTGGCTTTCATGCTGCAGCCGCATCCGGGCGACCAGCAGTATGGCGAGCCGTTCTTCATTCCGTTCCTCACCGGACTGCAAGCGACATTGGCCGAGTGCGGGCTGGACCTGATCATCGTCATGGGCGCGCCGGCGGATTATCAACAGGAGCGGCTGCGCCGCGTCGTCGAGACGCGTCGTGCCGATGCCGTCGTACTGGCCTGGACGCGGCGCGAGGACGATCGCATCGACTATCTGAGCAAGGCCGGCTTTCCCTTCGCGACGCTCGGCCGAAGCCGGTCCGGCGACGACAGCTATCCCTCTCTGGATCTGGATTTCGAGAAGGCGGGCGCCGATGCGGTCGACCGGCTGGTTGCGCGTGGCCACCGCCGCATCGCCGCCATCCGGCCGTCGCTTGACCTGAATTTCGGTTATCTGTTTCTGGAGGGTTATTGCAAGGCGCTGCGGCGGCACGGCATCGAAGTCGATCCCGGCCTGATTGTGGACGGTTTTATCAACGAAGCCGGTGGCTACGCGGTGACACCGCAAGTCATGCGGTCGAAGGATCCGCCGACCGCGATTATCTTCAACAACGACTCGATGGCGCTCGGCGGCTGCAAAGCGCTCGCCGAAATGGGGATCAAGCCCGGGCAGGATGTCGCGGTGATCGTCATCGTCGACACGCCGCTCTGCCGTTATTTCTCGCCGGCGCTGACCGGCTTTCGTCCGAGCCTTGACCCGATGGGGCGGCGGCTCGGCGAAATCCTGCTCGCCTCGCTCCCGGCTTTCGCCGGCGCGAAAGGGCCAGAGATCATTCGCGAGGTCTGGCCGCTGGAACTGGTGGCGCGCGATAGCGATTGACCACACGTTTGTATTGTTATAACAGAACATACATCGACCTTGCCTTGACGCTGCCTGCATCCTAGGCTGCGACTCGTGATGGTCCCCGCGCCGCAAGGCGAGGGGTGAAAAGGGAACATGGTGAGGCCCGATTTTCGGGTCGAAGCCATGGCTGCCCCCGCAACTGTAAGCGGCGAGCAAAATCCGAGAAGCCACTGGCCGGCAAGGCTGGGAAGGCAGGATGGCGCAACGACCCGCGAGCCAGGAGACCTGCCATCTGCATGAGTTGACCGGACGGGGTGTGCCGGGAGGAGACGCAGGTTTCGGTCTTGTCGACCGGTTCAAGCCAGCTTCCTTCCGTCGCCATTTTGAAAGTGACGGAAGTTGGACGGCTCCATCGATCGCGTACATCGCATTGCCATGCATCGCATCGTCGTGTGCACGCTTTGCCGCGATATCGCCACCGAGGTGAATTCAGGCCAGCGTCCGGCAGGACTGGCAAGCAAGACGCTGGCCCGTATTCCGGCAGGCCCTGCAAGGAATTGCCCATGACCGCGCCGCTTCTCGATGCCCGCGACCTGGCCGCAGCGGCGGATGGCCTGCATCTGGTGTATCCGGTCAGCCTTTCGGTGGCGGCGGGCGACCGTCTCGCCATCATCGGTCCCAACGGCGCCGGCAAGACGACATTGCTGCGCATGCTATCGGGCATGCTGAGGCCGAGTTCGGGCGAAGTGAAGCTAACCGGGCGCTTGCTGGACAGGATTTCGACCGCCGAGCGGGCGCTGCACATCGCCGTCGTCGGCCAGACCGATCAACCGGATCCACGGCTGGCGGTGATCGACTATGTCGAGCTCGGCCGGGTTCCGCATACCGGCCGCAGGCACAGGAGCGAGGAACGCGACATTGTCGTCGAGGCTCTGCGCCGGACCGGGCTGTTGCCGCTGCTTGGCCGCACCATCGGCTCGCTGTCGGGCGGCGAGCGCCAGCGCGCCCAGCTTGCCCGCGCCATCGCGCAGGAGCCGAAGATCCTGTTCCTCGACGAGCCGACCAACCATCTCGACCCGCGGGCGCGCAGCGAGTTGCTCGAACTGGTTGCAGGCCTCGGCATGACCGTGATCGCGGTGCTGCACGATCTGGCGCTGGTGACGCCTTTCGCCACCAGGGTCGCGGTGATGAGCCATGGCCGGTTGCATGTGCTGGCGCCGCCACGCGAAGCACTCACTCAGCAGCTGATCCGCGAGATCTTCGGTGTCGAGGTCTTTAGGTTGCGCCACCCGACGGAGGACCGCGAGCTGACGGTGTTCGAGGTTCCGAACCGTGCCGCGCCATCTTCGTGAGCGCAGATCCAATTCCCGTGCAACGAAGGAGCAACATCCGTGAAACGCCTTGCCGTATCTCTTGCCTTCTCCCTGCTGGCCTCTACGGCCTTCGCCTTTCCGGTGACGGTCGACAGCTGCGGCAAGTCGCTGACCTTCGACGCGCCTCCAAAGCGCGCTGTCATTCACGATCTCAACATGGCCGAGATGGCCTTCGCCCTGAAGCTGCAGCCGTCGATCGTCGGCCTGACCGGCATCACCGGATGGTACAAGGTCGGCCCCGAATTCAAGGCCGAGCAAGGCTCGATCCCGGAACTGGCGCCCAAATATCCGACGCTGGAAAACCTGGTCGCTGTCGAGCCCGACTTCTTCTTCGCCGGCTGGTATTACGGCATGAAGCCGGGCGGCGAGGTGACGCCCGATACGCTGGCGCCACACGGCATCAAGACCCTGGTGCTGACGGAAAGCTGCGTCCATCTCGACAAGAACCGGCCTGCCGCTTCGATGGACCTGCTCTATGGCGATGTCGAGAAGCTGGGCAAGATCTTCGGCAAGGAGGCCGAAGCGGATAAGCTCGTCTCCGGCTGGAAGGCGCAGCTCGCCGAAATCGCCGCAAAGGTCGGCGACCGCAGGGGAACGCGCGTCTTCCTCTATGATTCCGGCGAGGACAAGCCGTTCACATCAGGCAAGTTCGCCATTCCCAACGCCATGATTTCCGCGGCCGGCGGCGACAACATCATGGCCGACATGGACACCAGCTGGGGCAACACGGATTGGGAGACGGTGGCCTCGCGCAATCCGCAATTCCTCATCCTGCTCGACTATCAGGATGGCGGCGGCTACCGGAAGCTGCTCGATTTCCTGAAAGCGCATCCGGCAATGAAGGAGATAGACGCGGTCAAGAACGAACGCTTCGTGGCGCTTCGCTATGCCGAACTGACACCCGGACCGGCCAACATCGAAGCGATCGGCAAGATCGCCAGGGCGATGCATCCGGAAGCATTTTAACCGGGAAGATGACTTTGCGGCACAAGGCATTCGTATTGGCCATGATGGCGGCCGCGTCGGCTATGGCCGCGCTCGCGCTGCTATCGATCGCCTATGGTTCGACGATGATCCCGCTGGGCGACGTCGTTGCAGCACTTGGCCATGCGATCGGATTGAAGGGGCATGACGTGTCCGGCCCGGTCGGCAGGATCGTCGTCGACCTCAGATTGCCGCGCACCATCCTGGCCATCTGTCTCGGCGGCGGCCTGGGCGTGGTCGGCGCGCTGTTGCAGACGGTGACGCGCAACGATCTTGCCGATCCGTTCCTGTTCGGTCTCTCGTCGGGAGCCGCCGCCGGCGCTGTCTCCGTCATCACCGTCTTCGGCGACAGTTTCGGGATCTGGACGCTACCGATCGCCGCGTTCACCGGCGGTATTCTGGCGGCTTGCGTTGTGCTTTTGCTGGTTGCGCGGGTGAGGGGACAAGGCCCCGAACGGCTGATCCTCGCCGGACTTGCGGTCTCCTTCATGTTCACCGCATTGACCAATTACCTGGTCTTTGCCGGTGACCAGCGCGCCGCCCATTCGGTGCTGTTCTGGACGATGGGCGGGCTCGGCCTGGCGCGGTGGGACAATATCTGGCTAGGTGCGCTTGGGGCCGGCACGATTGCGGCGTACGGGCTGTGGAATCATCGCCGGCTGGACGCTTTCCTGGCCGGCGAAAATGCCGCCGAAAGTCTTGGCGTGCCGGTGGCGCGAATGCGACGGACGACGTTTCTGGTCGCCGCGTTTTCGACCGCGATCCTGGTTTCGGTCGCCGGCGTCATCGGCTTCGTCGGCCTCATGATCCCGCATCTGTCGCGGCCGCTGGCTGGTCCGCTGCATCTGCGCCTGATCGTAAGTTGCGCGCTGTTCGGGGCGGTCCTGTTGCTGGCAAGCGACCTTCTGGCACGCACATTGCTGCCGCCGCAGGAACTGCCGATCGGCATCATCACCAGCTCGCTCGGCGCCTTCTTCGTTGTCACCATGCTGATCCGTAACCGCTTGTGATGGGTGTAGCGGCAGCCGAAAATCATCGGACGCAGCCATGATTGTGCTGCACGGCTGCCATGCACGTTTGCTGGCTTCTGGAACAATGCCGGACTTGAATGATAAGCACGCTTATTATATATGCCACTCATGGTTTCCGAAGGCGTAGACAGATTGGGATTTTTGATCCACGACGTGCAGCGGCTGATGCGAAAGCGCTTCGAAGCGCGCGCCAGCGGCCTTGGCCTGTCCTCGGCGCAATGGCGCCTGATGGTTCGCGTCGCCAAGGAAGCGGGCGTTTCGCAGGCGCGGCTTGCTGAACTGCTTGAAATCGAGCCGATCAGCGTCTCGCGGCTGGTTGACCGGATGGAGGAGGGCGGCTGGATCGAGCGCCGCTCCGACGCCGCCGACCGCCGCGTGCGCATGATCTTCCCAACTCCCAAGGCAAGTGCCGCGTATGCGGAGGTCAAGAGCCTCGCCGGCGAAGTCTATGAGGAGTCGCTGACCGGCGTTTCGCCGGACGATCGCCGCGTCCTGATCAGGGCATTGGATGCGATGGCACAGAATCTCGCGGATGGCGATTCACCGTCCTGCGACAAGGTCAAGAATACGGAAGGCGCAGCAGCATGAACGCGGTAGCCAAGGTCGACGAAAACGCCGCCAAAGTGGAAATGGAAGCGCCGCAGCAGCCGGCCGCGGCCCCTGTTACAATGACACCTCCGGCAGAGCCGGCGCCGGTGCCAAAGAAGAAGCGCCGTCTCGGCCGCTTCTTGTTGATGTTCGCACTGCCGGCGGCGTTGGTCATTGGTGGCGGCTATGTCTGGGTCACTGGAGGGCGCTACCAGGAGACGGAGAACGCCAACCTGCAGCAGGCCAAGGTATCGATCGCCTCGGACACGGCGGGCCGCATCGTTCAGGTTGCGATCTCGGACAATCAGAGGGTGAAGCAAGGCGATCTTCTCTTCGCCATTGACCCCGAGCCTTACCGAATCGCACTTGCGCAGGCCGACGCGGCGGTGGCCGCCGCGCGGCTCAACGTCGAACAGCTGCGCGCCGCCTACAGCCAGGCCATGGCGCAGGAGAAATCCGCCAGCAGCGAAGTTGCCTATGCCCAGTCGCAATACGACCGTGCCGCCGATCTCGCCCAGAAAGGCATCAACGCCAAGTCTTCGCTCGATGAGGCCAGGAACGATCTCGATAAGGCAAAGCAGCAGCTTGCCGTCGCCCAACAGGGCATCGTCAGCGCCAAGGCGGCGCTGGGCGGCAATCCCGATATCGAGACCGACAAACATCCGACCGTGATGTCGGCGCTCGCAGCGCGCGACAAGGCTGCCTACGACCTGGCGCAGACCACCGTGAAGGCGCCTGCCGATGGCGTCGTCTACCAGGCCGCGTCCTTCAAGGTCGGCCAGTATGTCGGCTCCGGCACGCCGCTGTTCTCGCTGGTCGAGACCGGCGATACCTGGATCGACGCCAATTTCAAGGAAACACAGCTGACCAATATGAAGCCGGGCCAGAAGGCAGAAATCGTGGTCGACACCTATCCGGGCAGGACCTTCGAAGCGACCGTCAAGGCTATCGGCGCCGGCACCGGAGCGGACTTCTCGCTTCTGCCCGCCCAGAACGCTACCGGCAACTGGGTCAAGGTCACCCAGCGCATTCCGGTCCGCCTGGAGCTGAGCGATCCCGACGCCAAGATGATGCTGCGCACAGGCATGAGCGCGGCCGTTACCGTCGACACGGGCGTGGCGCGCGGCCTGCCTGGCATTTTCGGCCACGCCACGGCTGGCGAGGTCGCGAAGTAAATCAGCGGAAGCCCGCGGGGATCATGCGGGTGGACGCACTGAGCAGGGGGATTGGTCTGATGGGAGGAGTTAAAGGGTCAGCCTTCGGGGCAAACCGCATCGCGGCTTGATCGAAAGCTGAAATCTTCGACACGGACCCGTCGGTCCTCATGTTTCCGGGCGGCAGGCATCCGCTCAATCGAGACTTTCGGTCGATGTAACCCCCACATCGATAATCGCGTCCCACCGCGATGAGGGTCTCTCAACGGAAGGCTTTGCCGCCCGGAAACCCTGTGTACACGTTTTTGTTACCGGCTGGAAGTTCCGCATCATGAGCACGCCAGAACCTTTCAAAGAAGTGCCGCATCGTGGCCTGATCACGGTTGCGCTCATGCTGGCGACGATCATGCAGGCGCTCGACACCACGATCGCCAACGTCGCGCTGCCGACCATGACCGGCGATCTCGGCGCCTCGCCCGACAACATCAACTGGGTGCTGACCTCCTACATCGTGGCGGCGGCGATCATGACGCCGGTCACCGGCTGGCTTGCGGACCGTTTCGGCCGCAAGGAACTGTTCCTGACGGCGGTGGTCGGCTTCACCATCTTCTCGATGCTGTGCGGCCTGGCCTGGAGCCTTGAAACCATTGTGTTGTTCCGGCTCATGCAAGGCGTGTTCGGCGCCGCGATCGTGCCCCTGTCGCAGACCTTCCTGCTCGACATCAACCCGAAGGAACGCCACGGCCAGGCAATGGCCATCTGGGGCGCCGGCATCATGCTGGGGCCGATTCTGGGTCCGACGCTTGGTGGCTGGCTGACCGAGAATTTCAGCTGGCGCTGGGTGTTCTTCATCAACCTGCCGGTCGGCATCGTCGCCTTCCTTGGCATGGCCGCTTATCTGCCGGCCATTGCGCGGCGGGTGCGAAGCTTCGACTTCTTCGGCTTTGCCATGATATCGCTCGGCGTCGGCGCGCTGCAGTTGCTGCTCGATCGTGGTGGCGAGGTCGACTGGTTCTCGTCGGTCGAGATCTGGATCGAGCTTGGCCTTTCGATAACCGGCTTCTGGGTGTTCATCATCCACACGATGACCGCGGAGCATCCCTTCATCGACCCCAAGATCTTCCTCGACCGCAATTTCGTGACCGGGCTGGCGTTCATCTTCGTCATGGGCGTGCTCATCCTGGCGAGCATGTCGCTGCTGCCGCCGATGCTGTCGACCATCTTCGGCTATCCGACCATCACCATCGGCATCGTGATCGGGCCGCGCGGCGTGGGGACGATGATCTCGATGCTCGTCGTCGGCCGGCTCATGAGCAAGGTCGACGCCAGAATCCTCGTCGTCATCGGCTTCCTCCTGACCGCGCAGTCGCTCTACACGATGGCCGGCTTCTCGCCCCAGATGGACAACTGGCTGATCATCACTTCCGGCATCATCCAGGGCCTGGGAATGGGAATGGTATTCGTGCCGCTGTCGACGGTGGCCTTCGCCACGCTTGACGTGCGCTTCCGCACCGATGCCACGGCTTTGTTCAGCCTTGTGCGCAACCTCGGCTCGTCCATCGGCGTATCGGTCGTGACGGTGCTCATGGTGCGCAATACACAGATAAATCACGCCGAGCTTTCCACCTTTATCAATCCGTTCAACCCCAATCTGTGGGCGGTTTCGCCGGCGGCGGCCGGCGGCGACCAGATGGCATTGTCCCAGGTCGACAGGATGGTGAACATCCAGGCGATGATGATCTCTTACGTCAACGACTTCAAAATCCTGATGATAATGACGCTGGCCGCCATTCCGTTCGTGATCCTGCTGCGCAAGCCGAAGACGGCGCCGGCTGGCGGCGCGCCGGCGGCACATATGGATTGATATTCGCCGACGGCTGTCCGCTGCCGGCGATGCCGCTGCCGGCGATGGCTTTGCTACCTTCCGAGCACCAGGGCCCAGTAGCGGAGGCCGGGGTCGCGGCCGTCGCGGACATAGGCAAGCCCGAAACGACTGAAGTCCGGGTCGAGTATGTTGCGCCGGTGGCCGGTCGAATGCATCCAGATATCGAACAGTTTCTGCTGGTCGAAGCGGCCTTCGGCGATGTTCTCGGCCGCAGCGCCGTGCACACCATTGTCCTTCATGCGCGAGGCGAAATCCTTGCCCCAGCCGGTGGTGTGACTCATGCGCGTCCGCGACGCCATGTAGCCGGCCTGCTGCAACGCCGCCTGTTCGAGCTGGGTGTCCGCGGTCAGCGGAGTCCGCCCGGCCGCAGCGCGCAAGTTGGCCAGGGTGGCCGTGGCGGAGGAAGAGACACCTGCGCCCTCACCGGTGGGCACGGAAACGGTGGTGCAGGCGGCAAGCCCGGCAATGGCCGCAAGGCCGATCAGCAAGGAGCGCCTTGTCCGGCGCGGTTCTGGAGGGAGGTCGATGACAGTGTTCATTCCTGCCTGCATAGTCGCGATCATGGCTTTTGACGGGCAAGCCGAAAAAACTGTCGAGGAAATTGATGCCTTGGCCTTCGCTGATCGCACCGCGTAGTCTTCAAACGTTGCGTTTGGCCATCCAGCTTCGAATGGCCCATCATCCGAGAAATCCGATGCCCAAGATCGCCTGGCTTCTGCCGGGCAGCGATGACAATCCCGTGATGGCCTGTCCGGAACCATCGAATTGGCGACAGCCCCTGGCAAATCGGGTATGCTGTTACATCTACTAATGGCAGCTACGGGCGGCCATCACGGTGGTGACCGCCCCCGACAACGGGAGGAAGCTTATGGCCAGCTTTCATGTCATGGCGGACGCGCGTGGTATGCATGTGCAGCCCACGGTGCGCCACATCACCACATCGGACCTCTGGGATGCGCTGCGGCTCGGTGCCGAGGATTTCTGGGCAAAACCGTCTCACTACGTTTTCCTGTGCCTGATCTATCCCATCGTCGGCCTGATCCTGACGCAGTGGACGTCTGGCTCCAACGCCATTCAGCTCGTCTATCCCTTGATGTCGGGTTTCGCCCTTGTCGGCCCTTTCGCCGCGCTCGGCCTCTACGAGATCAGCCGCCGGCGCGAGCTCGGCATGAACACCAACTGGCGACATGCCCTCGATGTCCGCCACTCGCCGGCGGTGCCTTCGATCGCGGTCATCGGCATCATGCTGTTCGTGCTGTTCCTGTTGTGGCTGTTCACCGCGCAGTCGATCTACACCAGCCTGTTCGGCGACCAGCCGCCGGCTTCGATCGGCGCCTTTGTCCGCGACGTGCTGACGACCAGCAAGGGCTGGACGTTGATCCTTCTCGGCAACGCCGCCGGCTTCGTTTTCGCCGTGATCGTGTTGGCCACCACTGTCGTCGCCTTCCCGCTGCTGCTCGACCGTGACGTCGGCGCCGTTTCGGCCATAGAAACCTCGGCGCGGGCGGTGATGGCAAATCCGCTGCAGATGGCTCTTTGGGGCCTGACGGTCGCGGTGCTGCTGGTGATCGGTTCGATCCCGCTGTTTGCCGGGCTCGCGGTCGTTATGCCTATCCTTGGCCATGCCACCTGGCACCTCTACCGCAAGGTGGTGGAACCGGAGCGGACCCAGCAGACAAGGCGGCCGATGTAGACCAACGCCGGGACCGCCGCCCTCAGCGCTGTGCGTCGGTCGCCATCTTCAGCGCCAGCGCCGTCAGCACCCCTCCCATCATCCAGCGCTGGATGACCAGCCACAAAGGCCGCCCGGCGAGAAACGCGGCGATCGAGCCGGCCGTCACCGCGATGATGGCATTCACGGTCAGGCTGATCGAAATCTGCGTCGCGCCGAGCACAAGAAGCTGAGACAGGACATGGCCTTTGCCAATGCTGATGAATTGCGGCAGCAGCGACAAATAGAGCACCGCCACCTTCGGATTGAGCAGATTGGTCATCAGGCCCATGGCGAACAGCTTGCGCGGCCCGTCTTTCGGCAGGTCGCGCACCTGGAATGGCGAGCGTCCGCCCGGCTTCACGGCCTGCCAGGCCAGCCACAGGAGATAGAGCACGCCGGCAAAGCGCAGCGCGTCATAGGCGAAGGGTACGGCCAGCAGCAGCGCCGTGATGCCGAATGCCGCCGACAGCACATAGAAGAGAAAACCTACGGCGACCCCGCCAAGCGAGATCAGGCCGGCCTTCGGCCCTTGCGACAGGGAGCGCGAGATCAGGTAGATCATGTTTGGACCCGGCGTCAGCACCATGCCCAGGCAGACCAGCGCGAAGGCGAGGTGGTTGGCGGTATCGGGCATTGTTCGTCCCCAGGCGTGCCGCGATGGATGCGATCCAGCGTGCGGCATTATGTGCCTGTTGCGGCAGGCGCCCACAAGGGCTTGGCGGCGTCAGGCGTTGCGCCAGAGTCCAGTTAACCGACCACGCGCAGGTTCGACAATTCGTTGCCGATTTCCTTGAAATCGTTCGACAGGCTGGCGCCCGTCGCATTCCAGAACAGCTTGGCGGGTTTGCTCGGATCCGCCGAGTCCTTGCGGAAGCGCGAGTCCGACGAGCATGATTTCAGCGCATCGATGGCGTTCTTGTCGGTGGTCTTGGTCGTGGACAGGTCGAGAGCCACCGTCATCACCATGATGTCGGCCGCCTTGGCGTTGTTGCAAAGCGTCGTCATCTGCTCGTTGAGCGCGCTGGTGTAATTGCCGTTCGAATAGTCGAACTGGCCGATGGCGCTGGATGTACCCATGAACAGGCGCCCGACCGAGGTGCCGGCATAGCCGGGCTTGAGATAGCCGTAGGACGCGTAGGTCGACTTCGAATCGGCGGGGTCGGAATAACTGAGCGAGGAAGGTGTGTAATAGGTGTTGGCGCCGTCGGTCAGCACGATCACCACCTTGTCGTTGCCTTTTTCTGTTTCCGGGCGCCCCTGCGTGAACGGCTCGCCGCTCGAGACCACCCGCCAGCCCCAGCCCATGCCCTCGGGAACATTGGTGCCGCCATCCGGCTGCATCAGGTCGATCGCGGCTTTGATCGTAGCGAGCCCATCGGCGACGCTGACGTCGGTCAGCGGCGTGATCGGGTTGGTAGTGCAACTGTAGTTCGGGCCGTTGCCTGCGGGCAATACCGGTGCATCGATCGGCCGCGGCTGGAAATACTTGGTCATGTTGCGCAGCCGGGCTTGGCCGCTGCTGCTCGAAGGATCGTCGTTCCACCAGCTGTTGATGGCGCCGTAGGTCTTTGGCGCGGCTTCGTTGGGATCCTGCGTGATCTTCCAGTGATTGCCGGGTTCATCCGGGGCGAACATCGGCACGAACATCGTCGCCGGATCGCCCACGCCTATTCCGGTGTTGGCCGAGCCGCCGGACGGCGGGGCGTCGTTGACATTGTAGGGGTAGGGCCGGGCTTCGACACAGCCTTGCCAACTGGCGAATGGGCCGTAGGAATCGACATAGTCGTATGCGTCGTAACTGCGCTTGCAGGTATTGTTCCAGTTGTATTCAGCACAAACAACGTGCTTGCTGTTTTTAACACGCTCATGGCTGGTGACGACCTTCATGTCGCGGTAGAGCGAAAACCGGGTCAGCATCTGGCCTTCCTCGTCGCCCCAGCCGGTGCCGCGTTTGTACCAGATGCCGTTGGTCTGCTGGGCGTATTTGTTGGCGGCGTTCAGCGTCGACCAGTCGAAATTCTCGTTCGACACCGGTGACAGGCCCTCGGTGTCCATCCAGGATGCATTGCCGTTGCCAGGACCGACATTGACCGAGGCGGCAAAGGGTACGAGGCCGAACTGCACCGGCTTGTCGACCTGCTTGATCATCGCGGCCTGCTGGGCAAGCGTGTCGACCAACTGCTTCGCCGCGGTCTTGAGGAGATCGATGCGCTTCTGCCCCGAGCCGGTTCCGGGCGTGACCATCGATCCGGAATTGTCGAGCACCAGCGCCACTTCGAGCGTGTTCTTCAGCCGCACCTCCGAGCACGCGGTGAAGCCGATATTGGTGGCGCCGGTGCCGCCGAGCAGTATCTTCGCCGTTGGCAGGAAGTAAGGATTATAGGTCAAGGTGCCGCAAAGCTTCATTGTTCCGCCGCCAGCGGCGTTGCTGGGCAAAGTGAGGTTGAGCGTCGTGTTGGCGGCATCGACATCGTTCAGATTGGCGTTGAAGAAGTCGAGCGCATAGGCCCTCAGCTGGTCGTCGGTGGCGCCTTCCGTCAGGCGGCGTGCCGTGGCGAAGTTGGCGGCGTCGAGCGCGTTCAACACCGTCTGCTTTTCGCGGTTCATTTCCGTGAAGTCGACCGCGAGCGCCAGCCCGCCCATCAGCGGGACCATCGCGAAGGCTGTCATGAGAGCATAGTTGCCGCGCCTGTCGCGGCGGAATTGACGCCAGATTTCACGCATGTCTTGCAGCGGCCCCCGCCGGCGGATTCTCGATCGACGCCAGCTTTCCACAAAACGCTGAAGGACGGGTTTGGGAAACCGCTCGATTGCTGGCCCAGCGCTTCATCAACCGCTAACCAATCTGGAAGTTGCGGCCCCGTGCCGTCCAAACAGGCGCCCCGCCGGATGCAGGGCGTCGACGTGGAATTCGTCGGATCAGCTGACGATGCGCAGGTTGGACAGCTCGTTGCCGATCGCCTTGAAATCGTCGGACAGCGTTGCGCCCGTCGAATTCCAGAACAGCTTCATCGGCTTGCTCGGATCGGTCTTGTCCTTGCTGAAGCGGGAATCCGAAGAACAGGCCTTCAGCGCATCCATCTGCGTTTTCTCCGCTGTCTTGGTGGCGTCCAGATCAAGCGCGATGGTCATGACCATGACCCCGGCGGCCTTGGCGTTGTTACACAGGGCGGTGAAATGCTCGTTCATCGCTTTGGTGTAGTTGGCGTTGGAATAATCGTCCTTCGCGACATTGGCGCTGGTCCCCAAGAACATGCGGCCATAGCTGTAGCCGTTGCTGTAGGGGACGACGTAACCGAGAGCCGAATAGATCGCCTTGCTGCCAGCCAGGTCGTTACCGCCAGAACTCCAATTGGTTCCAGAGTAGGTCTGCGCCGTCACCGAGGTCGGCGTATAGTAGGTGTTGGCGCCGTCGGTCAGCACGATCAGTACCTTGTCGTTGCCTCTTTCCGTTTCGGGCCGGCCCTCGGTGAAGGGTGCCGTGCTGGAAAGGGTCCGCCAGCCCCAGGCCATGCCTTCCGGCACGTTGGTGGCGCCGTCGTCGGCCATGGCATCGATGGCGTTTTTGATCAAAGTTGCGCCGGCTGTCGTGGAAACATCGGTTAGTGGCGTGATTGCCGTCGTGCTGCAGCTTGTATTCGGCCCGGCGTCCATGCCGTAGGCCGGCGTGACCTTGTTCACCCAGTCGAAATATTTTGGCATGTAGCGCTGGCGTGCGGCGTCGGACGCGCCTGAACTCACTGGGGCGTCGACATCCCAATTGTTATTGGCTGGCCTTGAAGAGCTATCGACGCGGTCGGTTTCGTCGGGCGCGAACATCGGCACGAAAAGCGTTGCAGGCAGTGTTGTCGATGCAGCTGTGTCCTGGATATTGTATGGATATGGGCGCGACTCGACGCAGCCACCCCAACTCGCGACCGGCGCATAGGTGAAGGTCGCGTTCGATGCACAAGTACCGTCCCAATTCTTGAGACTGCACGCTGAAATGCGTTTCATCTGTTTGTAGATCGAGAACCGGGTCAGCGGCTGGTCTTTCTGGCTCGCGTCCCAGCCGGTGCCTTTCGCGTACCAGATGCCGGCAATCTTCTGCGCGTATTTGGTGGACGAAAAGGACGAACTCATGGTCGTCCAGTCGAAATTCTCATGATGGATAGGCGATATGCCGGTCGTGTCCATCCACGCCGCCGAAGCGTTGCCCGCACCGACATTCACCGAGGCGGCAAAGGGAACGAGGCTGAACTGGACCGGCTTGGTGACCTGTCTCATCTGCTGGGCCTGGCCGGCC
The DNA here is from genome assembly GCF_006442405.1 of Mesorhizobium sp. B2-2-3. Taxonomy (NCBI): domain Bacteria; kingdom Pseudomonadati; phylum Pseudomonadota; class Alphaproteobacteria; order Hyphomicrobiales; family Phyllobacteriaceae; genus Mesorhizobium; species Mesorhizobium sp. B2-2-3. The sequence goes on from NZ_VFWC01000007.1 coordinate 103,251, forward strand.
AACTGGTCGACCAACTGCTTGGCGGCGCTCTTGAGAAGGTCGAACCGCACCTTGTTCGAGCCTTTGCCGAGCTCCTTCATTGAACCGGAATTATCAAGCACCAGCGACACTTCCAGCGTGTTCTTCAGGCGCACTTCGGAGCAGGTGCTGAAGCCGATATCGGTGCTGCCGGCGCTGCCGCCCAGCAGTAGTTTAGCCGTCGGCTCGAAATAGGGCTTGTAGACCAAGGTCGCGCAGAGCTTCAGCGTCCCGCCGCCTGTGTTGTTGTTGGGCAGCGTCACGGCCAGCGTGGTGTTGGCCGGATCGATATGCGCGAGATTGGCTTCGAAGAAATTCTTGGCATAGGCCACGGCGTCGGCGTCGCTCGCGCCGGCAACGATCTGCTGGGCCGTGGCGAAGCCGGCCGCGTCCAAGGCGTTCAAGGCGTTTTGCCTTTGGCCCACCATTTCCGTATAGTCGACGGCGATCGCCACGGCGCCCATCAGCGGCACCATGGCGAGCACGGTCATCAGCGCATAATTGCCACGCCGGTCGCGTCCGAATCTTCGGATCATTGTCACAGCTGCCCCGCCAAATCGATAGTCAGTGGGGACGGTGTCATAAATCGTTAAATTTCAGGTTTCTGGAATATATCCAAGGTCAGGCTGCATTTTCAAAGCTCGTTAACCAACCAGTGAACGGTGGTGGATGCCGGTACAGGCGGGCGAAAGCTGGTGACAGGCTGGGCCGGTTCGGATAATTCCAACCGGCTGCGGCGAACCGTCGGCTGCGGCACCGCAACGATCATGACTGAAGGATACGGCATGGCGGCCTCGCCTGACATCATCGGTTCGCTCGAAGACGTGTCGAAGAACTATTCGGCCATTCTCTGCGATGTCTGGGGCGTGGTGCACAATGGCGAAAGGCATTTTCCCGCGGCTGCGTCGGCGCTGGCGGCAGCACGTACGACCGGCGTTCCCGTCGTCCTGATCACCAATTCGCCGCGCCGCAGCGCCGACGTCGTGGCCCAGATGAACGTCATCGGCGTTCCCCCATCGGCCTACGACCGCGTGGTCACCTCGGGCGACGTGACCCGCGACCTGATCGTGGAAGGCCCGCGAAAGATCTTCCATGTCGGCGCCGAGCGAGACTTGACCCTCTATGACGGGCTCGACGTCGATCTCGTCGAGGAGTTCGAGGCATCCGGCGTCGTCTGCACCGGCCTGTTCGATGACGAAGTGGAGAAGCCCGAAGATTATGCGGGGCTGCTGCGGCGGCTGCGCGCCAGGAACCTGCCTTTCATCTGCGCCAATCCGGATATCATGGTCGAGCGCGGCGAACGCATCATCTGGTGCGCCGGCGCTCTGGCGCGCGACTACGCACAGCTCGGCGGCCGCACGCTGATCGCCGGAAAACCTTATGCGCCGGTCTATGATGTGGCGATGAAGGAGGTGGCGGAGATCCTTGGCCGGCCGGTCGAGCGCCGCCAGGTGCTGGCCATCGGCGACGGCATGCTGACCGATATCAAGGGCGCGGCCGACAACGGTTTCGACGTTCTCTATGTCTCAGGCGGCATTCATGCCCGCGACTATGGCGATGCATCGCAACCGGATCCCGCAAGGCTCGCCGCGTTTCTTGACAGGCACGGCTATCATCCAGTGGCCGTCATTCCCAGGCTGCGGTAGATGGCGATGGACGCTTTCCAGCACCTTTCGGCAACCGCTCCGCTGCCCGCCGATTTGCGCGGCGGCGTTGTCGCGATCGGCAATTTCGACGGTGTCCATCGCGGTCATCAGGCGGTGCTCGAACGGGCATTGGCGGAGGCGCGGCGGCGTGGCGTGCCGGCGCTGGTGCTGACTTTCGAACCGCACCCGCGAAAGATATTCAGGCCCGAGATACCGCTGTTCGTGCTGACGCCGCCGCCGATGAAGGCGCGGCTCCTGTCGCTGCTGGGCTTTGCCGCGCTCGTCGAACAGCCTTTCACGCGCGACTTCGCCTCGCTATCGGCGGAAGCCTTCGTGACCGACGTGCTCGAGAGAACGCTTGGCATCACCCATGCCGTGACCGGCTTCGATTTCCATTTCGGCAAGGACCGCCAGGGCGGGCCGGCCTATCTGATGGCGGCTGGCGAGCGCCATGGCTTCGGCGTCACGCTGGTCGATGCATTTCGGGACGAAAGCGCCGAGGTGGTTTCATCGAGCCGCATCCGCGCCTTGCTTTGCGAAGGCGCGGTGGCCGAGGCCGCCGGCCTGCTCGGCTATCGCTTCACGGTGGAGAGCGAAGTCGTGGGCGGCCAGAAACTGGGGCGAACGCTCGGCTTTCCGACCGCCAACATGAGGCTTCCCGCCGAGGCCACCCTCAGGGAAGGCATCTATGCCGTTCGCTTTCGCCGCGCCGACGGAAGGCTGCATGATGGCGTTGCCAGCTTTGGCCGCCGTCCGACCGTCGACGATGATGGCGCGCCGCTTCTGGAAACCTTCGTCTTCGATTTTTCCGGTGACCTCTATGGCGAGATCTGCCAGGTGTCGTTCTTCGGTTACCTGCGCAGCGAGTTCAAGTTCGACGGGCTTGATGCGCTGGTCGCGCAGATGAAGCGCGACGAGGCCGAGGCGAGAGCACTGCTGGCCGGCGTCAAGCCACTTTCGCAACTCGACGCGGCCATGGCTTTTTGAAGCATGGTCCGGTTTTCGGGTTAGATCATGCTCGAATCAGACGTTACTTTTTCAGCGCCAGACCGACGGCGATGAAGGTCCAGCCCTGGAAGATCAGGTCGATTGCCAGGAACAGGCCGAGCACCCATACGCTGTTGACCGGCCAGCCCATGGCTATGATCAATCCTGCGATCGCGCTGATGGCGCCGGCCGCGACGATCCAGCCCCAGCCGCGCTCAGGCCGGTGGCTGTAGCCGACCCAAGCGCGCAGCACGCCGGAAGCGACGAGCGCGACGGCCAGCAGGAAGGTCAGCACCGCCGAGGCCAGCAGCGGGTTGTCGAAGGCGAAAAAGCCCGCGACCGCGTAGAGCAATCCGCTGAGCAGCCAGTAGAAGAAGCGGCCCCACGTCTTGACCCCGAAGGCATGCATGATCTCGATGATGCCGGCCACCAGCATCAGCCACCCCACGACATAGACGGAAGCCACCGTGGCAATGAAGAGGTTGCCGAACGCAATGCCGCCGAGGATCAGCAGCAACACGCCCAGGCCAACAAACCACCCCCACTTTGCTCGCGTCTGTCCGATCGCGTTCTTCAGTGCATCGCCGTGCAAGGTCATGTCGCCACCTCCATCGAGGACCGCCAGCAGGGAATGAAGTTACCCTTGGTGCCGACCCGCGTCCAGCCGACGGCGGCCGGATGGTGAGCAATGCGAGCCGGACGTCTCGACCTTAAATCAAATTTTACCAAAGCCTCTTCAAAGCTGTGACCGAAAGACAGTCGTATCGTGTTAATGGGGTAGTCATGAGTCCGGTCGGGAAAATTTCTGCAGCCTTGGCTACCGTCATGCTGGCTACCTCGGGTGCGGCCGATGCCGGCGAGGGCGCCTTCGGCTGGCTGTCCGGCGATTGGTATCTGACGGTCGGCGCCACCGGCATGGTGGCGCCTAATTTCGAGGGCGGCAAGAAGTACCTGCTCAGCGCCTCGCCGATCATCTCCTTGGGCAAGGCTGGCCCGGCGGCCCGCTTCACCTCACGCAACGACAACATTTCGCTGGCGCTGGTCGATGACGGCGGCGTTCGCGCCGGCCTGACCGGCAAGTTCCTGTTCTCGCGCGACGATGGCGATGCCGACGAGTTGAAGGGCCTCGATCCGGTCCGCTGGGGCGGCGAGGTGGGCGGCTTCTTCGAATTCTATCCGACGGACTGGATACGTGCGCGTGCCGAGCTGCGGCACGGCATCCGCGCCCATAACGGCTTCGTCGCCGACATCGCCGCCGACGCCTTCTACGATGTGACGCCAACCGTCAGGATCTCTGGCGGGCCGCGCGTCTCGTTCGCCTCCGCCAAATATTTCGACGCCTATTACGGCGTCGACGCGCAGGAAGCCGTGGCCTCGGGGTTGAACCAGTATAATCCCGGCGGCGGCCTGAAATCGGTCGGCCTTGGCGGTGCGGTGACGTGGAAGGTGACCGACCCGATGACCGCCAGCCTGTTCGGGGAATATTCACGCCTCGAAGGCCCGGCCGCCGATTCCAGCCTGGTCAAGGAGCGCGGCGACCGCAACCAGTTCATGATCGGCGTATCGACGACCTATCGCTTCGATTTCAAGATGTAGCCGGTACCGGCCTTATTCCAGCAATCGCGTATCGATCTGATGACTTGTGGTGCCGACGATGGCGATGCCTTCGCGTTCCAGCAAGGCGGGATTGAGAATATAGTTTCTGGCGAAGGGAACGATCACGCAAGGAACTTCCATGACTGGATGGCTGGCGGCACTGACAAAATCGCTGCCAATCTCGCGTGTCTTGGCCGGATTGTCTTTCCAGCCCTCGGGCAAATCGGGGACGGCAATGGAGACGCCGTCAGGCACTTCGATTTCCAGGAGCTGGAACGTGGGCGGCAAATCTTCCACGTCGACATGAACGAGAATTTCAAGAAGCGCCGTGGCGGGATGATCCGCGCAGTACACAATGGCGGTGCCCTTGATGTTCCAACGGCCGGAGCTGAGCATGCCGCCCCGGCCGGACAGGTCGGCGAAGTTGGAGATACGCCATAGACGCATCGTCAGGCGAAAATGCCATAATCGATGCGATGCAGTTCCTCTTCCACCAGGGAAGCACCGGTTTCCGACTGCAGGAGCGTGATAGGCGCTTCGTTGAGCACCCGGCTGCGTTTGCGCAACCAACGTTGCGCTTTTTCGTGGTCTCCGAAAACACGATCCGCCATTGTGGAAATGCGCTCGATGCGCATGACGCGATCGGACTCGGCAATACTCAGTTTCTCATTGCGTTCTTTCCTGCGCGCCAAAGTGCGCCGCGATCCTACGATCTTGTAGATTTCGTCATTGCTGAACCCACGGTGGCGGAGTTCTTCCACCTTGGTGAAGCTGACCAGGAATTGCCCCGTTGCGGCATCCCGGACCAAGCCATCCTGCGCACGCTCGACCTTCTCCTTACGGGCGGCCCGTCTGGCAGCCGGCACGTGGACCTTGCGATGCGGATTGGACATGACGCGCCTCCGGTGCCATTTGCCCAAACATATATGCGCAATTGGCACAAGCGGCAAGGCGAGTGCCTTGGAGTTCGGGCTTTCCAAGCTGGCCCACCTCGTTTAAAAGCGCGGCCATGACAGTGGTCTCGCGTTCCGTCGCGATTACGATACGAATTACCAGCCCGGTGTTCCGGACGGCCTGAGAGCTGTCGGAGCCGCCGGGAATCTTGCGCGCGACCCCTCGCGCTTTTTCCAGATCATGATAGTTCAGGCCCGAGCTCCCTTGCCGCCGGGCAATCCACAATGGCAGACCAATGACCGATACAGCTGAAACGATCGACTATTCCAAGACGCTTTACCTGCCGCAGACGGATTTCCCGATGCGTGCCGGTTTGCCCGAGAAGGAGCCGGTGCTGGTCAAGCGCTGGCAGGAGATGGATCTCTACCGCAAGCTGCGCGAGGCCTCCGCCGGTCGCCCGAAATACGTGCTGCATGACGGCCCGCCTTATGCCAACGGCAACATCCATATCGGCCATGCGCTGAACAAGATCCTCAAGGACGTCATCAACCGCTCCTTCCAGATGCGCGGCCGCGACGCCAATTACGTGCCCGGCTGGGACTGCCACGGCCTGCCGATCGAATGGAAGATCGAGGAGCAGTACCGCGCCAAGGGCAAGAACAAGGATGAGGTGCCGGTCAACGAGTTCCGCAAGGAATGCCGGGATTTCGCCGCTCACTGGATCGGCGTTCAGGGGGCGGAATTCCAGCGCCTTGGCGTCATCGGCGACTTCAAGAATCCGTATACGACCATGGCCTTCCACGCCGAGGCGCGTATCGCCGGCGAACTGTTGAAATTCGCCATGTCGGGCCAGCTCTATCGCGGCTCCAAGCCGGTGATGTGGAGTGTCGTCGAGCGCACCGCGCTCGCCGAGGCCGAGATCGAATACCAGGATTATGAGTCGGATACGATCTGGGCGAAGTTCCCGGTCGCCAGTCTGGTGCGCCCCGTGGCTGACGGAGAGGCCGCACTGACCGAGGGCGCTCTCGATCTGCTGCAGGCCCACGTCGTCATCTGGACAACGACGCCTTGGACGATCCCCGGCAACCGTGCCGTCAACTATTCGCCGCGCATCGACTACGGTCTCTACGAGGTCACGGCAGCCGAGAACGCCTTCGGCCCGCAGCCGGGCGAAAAGCTGATCTTTGCCGATACGCTGGCCGAAGAGGCTTCGGTCAAGGCCAAAGTCACCTTGAATCGTCTTCGCAGCGTGTCGGCGCAAGAGCTTGGAAGTCTTACGCTTTCGCATCCCTTCAAGGGTCTTGGGGGCGGTTACGAGTTTCCGGTGCCCATGCTTGCCGGCGACCATGTCACCGATGATGCGGGCACCGGGTTCGTTCACACGGCGCCAGGCCATGGTCGCGAGGATTTCGACGCCTGGATGGAGGCGGCCCCGGATCTGCGTGCGCGCGGCGTCGACACCGCGATCCCGTTCACCGTCGACGATGCCGGCTTTTTCACCAAGGACGCGCCGGGCTTCGGTCCGGACCGTGAGGGTGGCGCGGCGCGCGTCCTTGACGACAACGGCAAGAAGGGCAATGCCAACCAAGCGGTCATCGATGAGCTGATCAAGCGCAACGCGTTGTTCGCGCGCGGTCGGCTGAAACACTCCTATCCGCATTCCTGGCGGTCGAAGAAACCGGTCATCTTCCGCAACACGCCGCAATGGTTCGTTTACATGGACAAGGACCTCGGCGACGGCACGACGCTGCGCAGCCGTGCGCTGAAGGCGATCGACGACACCCGTTTCGTGCCAGGGGCGGGGCAGAACCGCATTCGCGCCATGATCGAGGAACGGCCCGACTGGGTGCTGTCGCGCCAGCGCGCCTGGGGCGTGCCGATCGCGGTCTTCGCCGACGCCGACGGCAATGTGCTCCAGGACGAGGCGGTCAACCAGCGCATCATGGACGCTTTCGAGAAAGAAGGCGCCGATGCCTGGTTCGACGCCGGTGCCAAGGAACGTTTCCTCGGCAATCACGATGCCTCCAGATGGAAGCAGGTCACGGATATCCTCGACGTCTGGTTCGATTCAGGCTCGACCCACGTTTTCACGCTGGAGGATCGTCCCGATCTCAAATGGCCGGCCGACGTCTATCTCGAAGGCTCCGACCAGCATCGCGGCTGGTTCCACTCCTCACTGCTCGAAAGCTGCGGCACCAGGGGCAGGGCGCCCTACGATACCGTCGTCACGCATGGCTTCACCATGGACGAGGACGGCCGCAAGATGTCGAAGTCGCTCGGCAACACCGTCGTCCCGCAGGACGTGATCAAGCAGTCCGGCGCTGATATCCTGCGGCTCTGGGTGGTGACGACCGACTATTGGGAAGACCAACGGCTCGGCAAGAACGTGCTGCAGACCAACATCGACGCCTACCGCAAGCTGCGCAACACCATCCGCTGGATGCTGGGCACGCTCGCCCATGATGATGGCGAGGAGGTGCCGCTGGAAGGGATGCCGGAGCTGGAACGGCTGATGCTGCATCGCCTCGCCGAACTCGATGAGGTGGTGCGCCAGGGCTACGATGCCTTCGAGTTCAAGCGCATCACCCGTGCGCTCCTCGATTTCATGGTGGTCGAGTTGTCGGCCTTCTATTTCGATATTCGCAAGGACGCGCTCTACTGCGATGCGCCGTCGAGCGCGAAGCGCAAGGCCTCGGTGCAGGTGGTGCGCCACCTTTTCGACTGCCTGGTGAGATGGCTGGCGCCGATGCTGCCCTTCACCATGGAAGAGGCCTGGCTCGACCGCCATCCCGATGCCGTCTCGGTGCATCTCGATCAGTTCCCGGCGATCCCGGAAAACTGGAAGAACGAGGCGCTGGCGGAGAAATGGCGTAAGGTGCGGCAGGTGCGCCGCGTCGTCACCGGTGCGCTGGAAATCGCGCGTGCCCAGAAGGTGATCGGCTCGTCGCTGGAAGCGGTTCCCGTCGTCACCATCGACGATGCGGCGCTCGAGGCGGCGATATCGGATGTCGACATGGCCGAAATGGCGATCACCAGCGATCTCATCATCGCCCATGGCGAGGTGCAACAAGGCGCCTTCACGCTCGAAGACGTCAAGGGCGTCGCCGTGGTGATCGAAAAAGCCGAGGACCGCGGCCTGGTCAAATGCGCGCGGTCGTGGCGTTACACCGCCGATGTCGGGCAGGACGCTGCGTTTCCCGATGTCTCGGCGCGCGACGCCGCCGTGCTGCATGAGCTAAAGGCGCTCGGCCGGCTTTGAAGGCCAGGCATATCGGTGCACAAATGCCACGCCGGGCGGCGCAAATCCGTCCGTGCGTTGCCCTTAACGAGTGGTTGAGGTAAACACGCGAAACTCCGGAAGACAAATTGTCGCCGGATTTTCGTCGCAAGTGCTTGGACGATGGGGACCGGACTTGGGGCCGGCGGCGATCGAGAGGCTGTCTAGAGTGGGACTTTTTGGCATGACCGAGAGATTTAACGCGCGCCTCGCGCTGTTGGCGCCGCTTGTCGCATCGGGGCTCGCTCTGTCCGGCTGTGTCGGTTCTCCGACCTACGGCACGGACAAGACCGCCGGCGAACAATTGGCCGGCGATCTCACCGGCGCTTTTTCGTTCGCCCCCAAGCGCAAGGAACACATCGATTACAAGCCGCGTCCCACCCTGGTGAAGCCGGCGCCTGGTCAGAAGGAAGCGCTGCCGGCGCCACAGGATAGCATCGAGACCGCAAGCGCCGAATGGCCCGAATCGCCCGAGCAGCGCCGTGCCCGCCTGCGCGCCGACGCCACCGCACACCAGGATGATCCGTCCTACCAGTCGCAGATCGTCGACGACGTGCAGACGGATCCCGCCTCGGTGAAGAAGGCGATGGAAGAATCTGGCTCGAGTCACCCGCCGCGTTGGACGCCTGCCGATTCCGACAAGGGCCGCGCCGCCGATATCCAGCGCCGCCTTGCCGAAAGCAAGCAGGGCGATCCGAATACCCGCAAATATCTGAGCGAACCGCCCCTTGCCTATCGCGTCGCATCCGGCACGGCGCCGCAAAACGAACTCGGCGAAGACGAGTACAAAAAGGAACGCCGCCTGAAGAGAGAGGCGGAAGGCAAGAAGGGTGGCTGGTTCGACTGGCTGCCGTCCCTGTAAAAAGCGGGGCGCATTTGCTTTGCTGACGGGTATCGCATCCCGTTCAGTCGCGGCGTTCCCGAAAGAAATCCTTCAGCAGCAGGGCCGATTCGGCGTCCGCGATGCCCGCATAGATGTCGGGCGTGTGATGGCAGGTCGGCGAAGCGAAGAAGCGCACGCCGTTGACCACCGCGCCGCCCTTTTCGTCCGCGGCGCCAAAGTAGAGCCGGCGCAACCTGGCGAAGGAGATGGCGCCGGCGCACATGGCGCAAGGCTCCAGCGTCACATAGAGATCGTGTCCGGTGAGCCGCTCGCTCGACAGCCTTCGGCAGGCTTCGCGGATGGCCAGCATCTCGGCATGGGCCGTGGGATCGGCAAGCTCCCGGGTGCGGTTGCCGGCACTGGCCACGACCGTGCCGGCGCTGGCGATGACGGCGCCGACCGGCACTTCGCCGCGCGAGGCTGCCGCTTGCGCCTCCTCCAGCGCCAGCGCCATGAAATCGGGCCGCTTCACGCGGGTTTCCATTCCGATTATCTCCTCGCCACTCGACGGTGATCCTGTTATTGAGCGCATAACCTCGAAAATCGGGTACGGTTTTCGGAAATGATCATGCGCCAAATCAAAAATGCTACAGCGTTCGTTGCGCGCCCGAAAGGATGCGCCACGCTGTAGCAGCGCAAACGGACAAAGGCCACATGGACGACAACGACAAGAAATCTCCGCGCCAGAAGGGTCCGGGCAAAAGCGGTCCGAAACCGGCGGGCGCGCGTGGGCGCGATGCCGGCAAAGGCGGCAAGCCAGCCTTCGGCGCCAAGAAACCGTTTGCCAAGCGTGGCGACGGCGGCAAGCCCTTCGAAAAGCACGAAGGGCCGCGCAAACCCTACGCGCCGCGCGGTGAGCGGCCGATGGCCGCCGATGGCGAACGGCCCCAGAAGCGTGAGTACAAGCCGCGCGAAGGCGGGGAAGGCGGGCGCTCGGAGCGGCCCTTCAACAAGGGTCCGCGTCCGCAAGGCAAGTCTTATGAAAACCACGAAGGCCCGCGCAAGCCCTATACACCGCGCGGCGGGCGGCCAATGGCGGCTGAAGGCGCGGCGGGTGAAAGACGCTTCGATCGTCCTAAGCGTGATTTTGCCGATCGGCCCAAGCCCGACTTCTCTGACCGTCCGAAGCGCGATTTCGCAGACCGTCCGAAGCGCGATTTCGCTGCCGACCGGCCGCAAGGCGGTTTCAAGTCCCGTCCCCGTCCTGCGGAGGCGCCCGAGGAAGCCGGCGAGCGGATCGCCAAGCGGCTGGCTCGCGCCGGGCTTGCCTCGCGCCGCGACGCCGAGGAGTTGATCGCGGCCGGCCGCGTCAAGGTCAACGGCCGGGTTCTGTCTTCGCCGGCCTTCAATGTGATGCCGGGCGACATCATCCATCTCGACGGCATGGAGATCCCGCCGATCGAGCGCACTCGGCTGTTCCTGTTCCACAAGCCTGCCGGTGTCGTGACCACCAACCGCGACCCCGAGGGCCGCAAGACCGTCTTCGATGTGCTGCCGGCTGAATTGCCCCGGCTGATGACCATCGGCCGGCTCGACATCAACACCGAAGGCCTGCTGTTGCTGACCAATGATGGCGGCCTGTCTCGCGTGCTCGAACTGCCGGCCACCGGCTGGCTGCGCCGTTACCGGGTGCGCGTCCATGGCAAGGTCGAGGAAAGTGCGCTTGCGGGTTTGCGCGAAGGCATTGCCGTGGACGGCGTCTTCTATGGCGCCATCGAGGCGAGCCTCGATCGCGAGCAAGGCTCGAACGCCTGGCTGACCATCGGCTTGCGCGAGGGCAAAAACCGCGAGGTCAAGAACATTCTCGGCGCGCTCGGCCTCGACGTGACGCGGCTGATCCGCATCTCCTACGGCCCGTTCCAGCTCGACGAGCTCCCCGAAGGCCATGTGCTGGAGATCAAGGGCAAGGTGTTGCGCGATCAGCTCGGCGAACGCCTGATAGAGGAATCCGGTGCCAATTTCGATGCCGAGATAACAAAGCCGTTTTCCAACCTGCCGGTGGGGCGGGTCGAGCCGCGGCGCGAGGAGGCCGAGCGGCCGAGATTTTCGCGCGAGGGTGACCACCGGCCGATCGGCGAGGGTGGCCTGATCAAGAACCGCAAGCGCCGCGAAGGCAGCCGTGACGAGGCGCTGGGCAAACTGTCGACCAGCCCCGACAGAGGCGCGAGGCCGGAAAAAAGCTTTGGCGACCGCGGCCCGAGACCCGAACGCGGTAGCTTCGGCGACAAGCCGCGCGGTGGTTTTGGCGGCAAACCGGGCGGCAAGAAATCCGAGCGCGAGCAGCGGCCGATCGAGCCGCCCGGCCAGCGCAAGGCCAATGTCTGGATGGCGCCGGGCGCGCGCCCAATCGGCAAGGGCAGGGCGGAAGCGGACGCTGCCAAAGCCGCTGAGGCCAAGGCCCGCAAGGCGTCTTTCAAGCCGGCCTATGGCAAGCCCGGCGGCCCCAAGCCGTTCGGCAAGCCGCGTGGCGAACGTCCGGGTGGCGGCGGCGAGCGGCCGCGCGGCGGTTTCAAGGGTCCAAGGGCGAAATGAGGATCGTCGGCGGCGAGTTTCGCGGGCGCCCGCTGGCGACGCCCCGCGGCAGCGCCATCCGCCCCACCACTGACCGCACCCGCGAGGCTGTTTTCAATGTGCTGGCGCATCGCTTTGCCGATCGGTTGCAGCGCGCGCGCGTGCTCGACCTGTTCGCAGGCACAGGCGCGCTCGGGCTCGAGGCGCTTTCGCGCGGCGCGTCCTATGGCGTCTTCATCGAGGAGTCGGCCGAAGGCCGCGGCCTGATCCGCGACAATGTCGAGGCCTTCGGCCTGACCGGCCGCACCAAGATATTCCGGCGCGACGCGACGGCTCTGGGCGAGGCCGGCACGCTGGCGCCGTTCGACCTCGTTTTCGCCGATCCACCTTACGGCAAGGGTCTTGGCGAACGCGCGCTGAGGTCGGCCAAGCAAGGCGGCTGGCTGCGTCCCGGCGCGCTGTGCGTGGTCGAGGAGGCAGCGGCGGCGCCTTTCGAGCCGGGACCGGGATTTTCAGTTGTCGACGAGCGCCACTATGGCGAGACGCTGATCCGGCTTGTCGAGGCCGCCTGAGTTAAGCTTCATTTGCGGGCGAAGATGGAATGCGAGCCCTCTTCCCAGGGGAGCAGGTCGTGCCATGCCAGTAATCAACAATTCACTTTCACAACATCGGCTCGCCGCCTATCGTCCGTCATGAGAAACCGGAGCCATTGATGACATTTCAGGCTGAATGGCTGCGCAAGACGCTCTTGGCCACATCGCTGGCTTTGGTCATTGCCGGACTGGCCCCGGCGACCTTCGCCGCCGACAAGCGGCCGGCCGAGTTCAAGGTAACGGATTTTCTGCTCGACAATGGCATGGAAGTGGTCGTCATTCCCGACCATCGCTCACCGATCGTCACCCATATGGTGTGGTATAAGGTGGGCAGCGCCGACGAGCCGCCAGGCAAATCCGGCATCGCCCATTTCTTCGAGCATCTGATGTTCAAGGCGACGGCCAATCACGCCGCCGGCGAGTTCGACCGCGCCGTCTCCGACATAGGCGGCTCCAACAATGCCTTCACCTCCTACGACTACACCGCCTTCCACGAGACGGTGGCGCCGTCGGCGCTCGAGCTGATGATGAGCTTCGAGGCCGACCGCATGCGCAACCTCATCCTCACCGACGATGTCATCAAGACCGAGCGCGACGTCATCCTGGAGGAGCGCCGTTCGCGCATCGACAACAGTCCCGAGGCGGTGCTCGAAGAGGAACTCGACGCCACGCTGTGGCAGAACCAGCCCTACCGAATTCCGGTCATTGGCTGGATGCAGGAGATGGAGCAGTTGAACCGCACCGACGCCATCGCCTTCTACAACAAATACTACCAGCCCAACAACGCGGTGCTGATCGTGGCCGGTGACGTCGAGCCCGACACGGTCAAGGCTCTGGCCGAGAAAACCTACGGCAAGATCGCGCGCGGGCCCGACCTGCCGCCGCGCGTCCGCCCGGTCGAGCCGGAGCAGAATACCAGGCGCACGGTGACGCTGTCCGACGCCCGCGTCAGCGTGCCGAATTTCTCCACCCAATGGGTGGTGCCATCCTACCACACGGCCGAGCCCGGCGAAGCCGAGGCGCTCGACCTGCTGGCGGAAATACTGGGCGGCGGCAACCGCAGCCGGCTGTATCAGGCGCTGGTGGTCAGGCAAGGCATCGCTTCCAACGCCGGGGCCTATTTCCAGGGCACCATGCTGGACGACACCAACTTCACCGTCTATGGCACGCCGCGCGGCGACGCCAGGCTCGTCGATGTCGAGGCGGCCGTCGACGCGGAGGTCGTGCGCATCGCCAGGGAAGGCGTCACCGTCAAGGAGCTGGACAAGGCCAAGGACCGCTATGTCCGCTCGATGGTTTTCGCCCGCGACAAACAGGATTCGATGGCCAATATCTATGGCGCCGAGCTTGCCACCGGCGGCAATGTGCAGGACATCGAGCAATGGCCGGAGCGCATCCGCAACATCACTCCCGGCGAGATCAAGGCCGTCGCCGCGCGCTATCTGGTGCTGGCCCGGTCGACGACCGGCTATCTCTTGCCGCAGCAACAGGCGGGGAATTGATGATGAAGAGCGAGCAACACGGCTCTTTCCCGTCTCCCAAACGGGGAGAAGGGAGGGCACGCGCAGCGCTTGTCACTTTGCTCCTTTCCATCTTCTTCCTGGTCCTGCCGGCGCTTGCCGCCCGCGCCATGGACATCCAGCAGGTCACCTCGCCCAAGGGCGTCACCGCCTGGCTGGTCGAAGACTATTCGGTGCCGATGGTGGCCATCCGTTTCGTCTTTGGGGGCGGCTCGACGCAGGATCCGCCGGGCAAGGAAGGGCTGGCCAATCTGATGACCGGTCTGTTCGACGAAGGCGCAGGCCCTCTGGACAGCGACGCCTTCCAGGTGAAGCTCGACGACGCCGGCGCCGAGATGAGCTTCGAGGAGACCCGCGACGGCATCTACGGTTCCATGCGCATGTTGGCCGAGCAGCGCGACGAGGCGTTCGACCTGCTGCGGCTGGCGGTCAACGAGCCGCGTTTCGACCAGGCGCCGATCGATCGCATCGGCGCTCAGATCCTGTCCGGCATCATCGCCGGAGAGAACGACCCCGACACGATCGCGCAGGACAGATGGGCGCGCGCGCTCTATGGCGATCATCCTTATTCGCGCTCCGATCAGGGCACCAGGCAGAGCATCGCCGCCATCACGCGGGACGATCTGAAGGCGCTGCACAAGGCGGTCTTCGCGCGGAGCGGGCTGCATGTCGCGGTGGTCGGCGCCATCGACCCGGAAACGCTGAAGAAGAAACTGGACATGGTGTTCGGCGGGCTGCCGCAGAACCAGGCGCTCGCGCCGGTTGCCGACGTCGAGCCGAATCTGGCGCGGCATATCGAGGTCGACTACGACCTGCCGCAGACCTCGCTTCAGCTTGCCTGGCCTGGCGTGAAGCGCAAGGCGGCGGATTTCTTCCCTGCGGTTCTGATGAACGAGATTCTCGGCGGCGGCACCTTCACCTCGCGCCTGTTCCAGGAGGTGCGCGAGAAGCGCGGGCTGGCCTACAGCGTCAATTCCTCGCTGATCAACCAGGACCATGCCGACGCTCTGATCGTCACCACCGGCACACGATCGGACCGGGCCGCCGAAACCCTTGGCATCGTGCGGGACGTGGTCAAGCGGCTTGCCGAGGACGGCCCGACCGACGCGGAACTGGCGGCGACCAAGAAATACATGATCGGCGCCTACGCCATCAACAACCTGGATTCCTCCAGCGCCATCGCCGCGACCCTGGTCGAGCTGCAGCTCGACGACCTCGGCGTCGATTACATTCAGCGCCGCACCGGCCTCATCAACGCGGTGACACTCGACCAGGTCAAGGCCGCGGCGAAGAAGCTTTTGTCGGCCGAGCCGACCATCATGGTCGTCGGACCGCCCTTGGCCGGAGCCAATAAGGGATGAGCCTCACCTTCGGCATCGCCTTTGGCGGCGGCGGCGCGCGCGGTCTGGCGCACATCCATGTCATCGAGGCGCTGGACGAACTGGGCATCAGGCCGGTCGCAATCGCCGGCTCGTCGATCGGCGCCATCATGGGCGCCGGCATGGCCTCCGGCATGACCGGCAAGGACATCCACGATTATGCCCGCTCGATCCTCGGCCGTCGCGCCGAGGTGGCGAGCCGCATGTGGCGGGCGCGGCCCGGCACCATCGCCGAGGCCATGCAGGCCGGCATCCGCGTCAGCCAGTTCAATGTCGAACGCATCCTCAAGGCATTCCTGCCCGAAGCCATTCCCGAAACCTTCGCCGAGCTGAAAATCCCGCTGAAGGTGACGGCGACGGACTATTTCGGCCACAAGCTGGCCGTGTTCGCCGAAGGCGACCTGCATTCGGCGCTCGCGGCGTCAGCGGCCATTCCTGCCGTGTTCCGCCCGGTGATGCGCGACGGCCGGCTGCTGATCGATGGCGGCATCTACAACCCCGTGCCCTTCGACCTTATCGAGGATGATGCCGACATCATCATCGGCGTCGACGTGGTCGGCGCGCCGGAAGAGGCCGACCACAGGCGGCCGACCTCCGTCGACCTGATGTTCGGCGCCACTCAATTGATGATGCAGTCGATCATCGCCAACAAGCTGAAGCAGTGCCAGCCCGACATCCTGATCCGCCCGGCGGTGTCCAAATACCGCGTGCTCGACTTCCTCAAGATCGAGGTCCTGATGACCGAGACGGCGGATATCAAGGACCAGCTGAAGCGCGAGGTGGAGAGGGTTGTGGAGGCTAGGGAAAGTGCTGCTGTCGAGCAAAGACGGGGAAAGCAGACCGGGTGACGCGAGGTCCACACGTTGCCTCACGTCACCGCTATAGTTTTGATCCCGAAAGCCAGGCGCCCTCCAGTCCTCTCTGGAAGAAGGGCACTCTAACCGATTACGATTTCGCCAGCACCGGCGCATACTCCAGCGCCACCACCCCATTGCTGAATGGCTTGGCGGAAATCAACTCAAACGACACCGGATCGCCGGCCGGAAACAGCTTTTTGCCTTGGCCAACGGTGCCGGGGTAGCTCAGCAGCCTGACGCGGTCGACCAGACCATGGCGCAACAGTTCCTGCGCGACGCTGAGGCTGCCATGCACATAGATGTTGCCGCCGCTACCTAGCTTCAGTGTCCTGACCGCCTCCGGCAGCGGCCCCCTGAGCAGCTCGGCCGGTTTCCAGTCGAGCACCTTCAAACTGCTGGACGCGACGTATTTCGGCAGCGCGTTGAACCGGTCGGCGAAGTCTCCGGTTTCGCTCGGCCACGAGCCGGCGAAAATCTCGTAGGTTGTGCGTCCCAAAAGCATGGCGCCGCTGTCAGCCAGCTCGTCCTCCTTGAACCTGTTCATCTCGTCGTTCCAGGTCACGCCAGGCAGTTTCTCGACTTCGGCGATGCCATCGACGCTGATGAATTCGGTGACGATAAGCTTTCTCATTGGCGTTCTCCTTCTTCACCCAAAGGACGAACTGCGCGAGCCATTTGCGACAGCTCTGTAAAAATCCGGGGAAGTTTATCGGAGAGGGGAGTTTCTCAAGGTAGAGTAAGCTCCCAAGATCGAGTTTTGGTGCTACATCTCCACGGATATCCCCCAAGCTGCAGGAAGATAATGGGATTCGGGGTCTTCATTCACCGGTCAGATTCGATCTACGATGACAGTCCCGCTGAGCGATATCAGTTTCCTAGCCAGTATCTGCGTCGTGTGGAAGCATGCGTCGGTGACTGGATCATCTACTACGAACCTAGCAAAGTAGACGATACCCGTGGCTATTTCGCCGTAGCCAAGGTCCAGCAGGTTCTCCCAGATCCAGTAGCGCCTGGTATGTATCTGGCTCTGATTGAGCCGGGAACCTACCTCGATTTGGCCACTCCTGTTCCCTTCAATGGGACGGATGGTCTCGTTGAACGCGGCCTGCTTAACGACCAAGGAAGGATTTCTGGTCGCGCCCAATCGGCCGTCCGACCAATCAGTCCAAGCGACTTCAATCGCATTATCGATCTGGGCTTTGACGACCATGAGCCGTTGCTGCCACGTGTGGATCAGATCGGCATTTCATCCGGGTTTCAGGACGAAAAGGCTCCATTCCAGTTCGAGGAGGGCCGTAGTCGTGTAAGCTATATCGGATCGCGAATTGTGCGGGATCGCATTTTTCGTCGCGTTGTCTTGCGCGCCTATGACGAGCGTTGCGCGATCTCAGGTCTCAAGTTGATAAATGGCGGCGGCCGGGCGGAAGTTTCTGCCGCCCACATTCGACCGGTTGAAAAGAACGGACCCGACATCGTCAACAATGGCATCGCGCTATCCGGCACAGCGCATTGGATGTTCGATCGCGGATTGATCAGCCTGTCCGATGATCTGGAAATACTGGTATCAAGGCAGGTTAACGACCTGGAGAGTGTGCAGGGATTCATAAACAGGAGCCGCCGCGCGCTTCCACCCCGTCGGCAGGTCGAGCGCCCACATCCTCGCTTCCTGCAATGGCATCGCGAACACTGTTTCAAACAGTGAGGCGGCGCTGGCTTCCGGGTAGACGTAAGAGTTCGCCTCAGTCCTTCGCGCGCTCCACATAGGACCCATCGGCCGTCATCACCACCACGCGGGTGCCCGGCGCGATATGCGGCGGCACGGCGGTGCGCACGCCGTTGGAGAGCAGGGCGGGCTTGTAGGAAGAGGACGCCGTCTGGCCCTTGGTCGTGGGCTCGGTCTCGACCACTTCGAAGGTGGCCCGCTGCGGCAGCACCAGGGAGATGGCGATGCCGTTGAACTGCGAGACCTGAACCGGCATGCCTTCCTGCAAATAGGGGGCGGCATCGCCGACGACGGCTTCCGACACCGCCACCTGGTCGTAGGTCTCGGGGTTCATGAAGTGATAGCCTTCGCCGTCGGCGTAGAGGAAGGTGTGCTCGCGCTCCTCGACATAGGCGCGCTCCACCTGTTCGGTGGTGCGGTAGCGTTCCGAAACCTTCACCCCGTCGCCGATGCGGCGCATGTCGAGCTGCGTCACGGGCGTGCCCTTGCCTGGGTGGATGTTTTCGGCAAAGAGGATCACATAAAGCTTGCCGTCCTTGTCGACGACATTGCCTTTGCGGAGCGAACTGGCGATGACTTTCACCACGGTTTTTTATCCTGCGAGAGTTGACGGGTCTTTGCCGGCTTGTGCGGCTTTGGATGGGGGCCTAGCGCATCTCGGCGCGAACCGCCAGCCCCCAACGCGAACCAGCGCGCCTTCAAACCGCCCATGACCGCCGCTTCGCCCTGGTGGACGCCGCATGTGCATGCCGATCGCCGTTCGCGCCTGATGCTGCGCAACGGCCTTGCCGCCGCCTTGCGCGACTGGTTCGCCCGTCGCGATTTCATCGAGGTGCAGGCATCGGCCCTGCAGATATCGCCCGGCAACGAGGCGCATCTGGCGGCCTTCGCAACCGAGGCGGTCGCGCCGGACGGGCAGCGCAAGCCGCTCTATCTGCACACGTCGCCGGAATTCGCCTGCAAGAAGCTGCTCGCTGCCGGCGAGACCAGGATCTTCAGCTTCGGCCCGGTCTATCGCAACCGCGAGCGTGGCCCTTTGCACCATCCCGAATTCACCATGCTCGAATGGTACAGGGTCGGCGAAACCTATGAGAGCCTGATGCGGGATTGCGCGGATCTGCTGGCGCTGGCCGCGACAAGGGCAGGGGCCACGCGCTTCAGCTTTCGCGGCCGCGACTGCGATCCTTTCGCGGAGCCGGAGCGGCTGACGGTGGCGGACGCCTTCGCGCGCCATGCCGGGATCGATCTGCTTGCGACGGTCAGCGCCGACGGCATCACCGACCGCGATTCGCTCCATCAGGCCCTGACCGGTGCCGGCCTGCGTACCGCGCCCGACGACGGCTGGGCCGACCTGTTCAGCCGGGTGATGGTGGAGAAGATCGAGCCCAATCTCGGTATCGGCCGCGCGACCATCCTTTGCGAGTACCCGGTCGCCGAGGCGGCTCTGGCGCGACCGAGCCCACGCGACCCCCGCGTCGCCGAGCGCTTCGAGCTCTATTGCTGCGGCGTCGAACTTGCCAACGGCTTCGGCGAGTTGACGGACGCCGAGGAGCAGCGCCGGCGCTTCATCATGGAAATGGACGAGAAAGAGCGCGTCTATGGCGAGCGCTATCCGCTGGACGAGGATTTTCTCGCGGCACTCGCGGTCATGCCACAGGCCAGCGGCATCGCGCTCGGCTTCGACAGGCTGGCGATGCTGGCCACCGGCGCGCAAAAGATCGAGGATGTGATCTGGACGCCTGTTGCCGGGTCCTGAGTCCGCGCGCCACGGCTTGCACCATGTCAATGCGCGAAAATCTGCTCCAGCGAACGAAAGCCCTTGAATTCCAGCGCGTTGCCCGAGGGATCGCGGATGAACAGCGTCGCCTGTTCGCCGGGCTCTCCCTTGAAGCGGATCATCGGCCGCTCCAGCCAGTCTATGTCGGCGCGTGCTTCCAGCCGCGCGGCAAGCCGCTGCCAGTCATCCATCAAAAGCACGGCGCCGAAATGCGGGATCGGCACCGCCATGCCGTCGACCTTGCCGTCGCTGGCAGCCGGCGCGGCCGGTGGCCGCAGATGCGCCGACATCTGGTGGCCGAACAGGTCGAAATCGACCCAGGTCTCCGAAGAGCGGCCGATGGCGCAACCCAGCACCTCGCCATAGAAAGCGCGTGTTTCATCGAGATCACGGACCGGGAAGGCAAGATGGAAAGGCGTCATTGGAAATGCTCCGTGCTGGCGATGCGGTGCCGCGCTTCGCGATGGGCGGCTGAACCGATGCATTTTGATTGAAGCTTGTGCCATTGCACAAGCCGGACCGGAACAATAGATGGGGGACGGCGGCTCTCGGGCCAGCCGCAACAGCAGGATCACGCGCATGAGCGATATATCGGACGCATCAAGATTGACCGACCGCGTCGCGGCCCTGGTCGAGGCTGCCAAAAAAGCTGGCGCCGATGCCGCGGATGCCGTCGCGGTGCGTGGCCGCTCGACCGGTGTGTCGGTGCGGCTGGGCAAGATCGAAAACACCGAGGCCTCGGAAGGCGACGACGTTTCGCTGCGTGTCTTTGTCGGCCAGCGGGTGGCAAGTGTTTCCGCGACTGCCGCGTCCGACCCGAAGGCGCTTGCCGAACGTGCCGTCGCCATGGCCAGGGTCTCTCCCGAAGATCCCAACCAGGGCCTCGCGGATCCGGCGCTGCTGGCCAGGCAGACGCGCGATCTCGACCTGTTCGATGCAACAGAAGTATCGGCCGACCAGTTGAAGGAAGCGGCACTGGCCGCGGAAGCGGCGGCTCTGGCCGTCAAAGGCGTGACCAATTCGGCGGGCAGCAATGCCAGCGCCGGGCTCGGAGGGCTGGTATTGGCCACCTCGCACGGCTTCCTCGGCCATTATGTCGCCTCGCGCTTCTCGCGCTCCACGAGCGTCATCGCCGGCGAGGGTACCGGCATGGAGCGCGATTATGAATTCTCCTCGCGCCAGCATTTTGCCGACCTGGATGCGCCGGAAGACATAGGCCGCAAGGCCGGGGAACGCGCCGTGCGCCGGCTCGGCGCGCGCAAGGCCGCGACCGGACCGGTCGACGTGGTGTTCGATCCGCGCGTGGCGCGCGGCATTGCCGGCCATCTCGCGGGCGCCATCAACGGCGCTGCCGTCGCGCGCAAGACGTCGTTCCTGCGCGACATGATGGGCAAAAAGGTGGCTGCATCGGCCATTACCGTCACCGACGAGCCGCTGAGGCGGCGCGGCCAGGCCTCGCGTCCGTTCGACGGCGAAGGCGTCGAAGGCGACAAGCTTTTGATGATCGAGAACGGTGTGCTCAACCACTGGTTCCTGTCGACCTCGGCGGCGCGGGAACTGGGTCTCGTTACCAATGGACGCGGTTCGCGCAGCGGCTCCTCCGTCTCGCCGTCTTCGACCAATCTTGCCATCGAGCCGGGCGAGCGCTCGCCGGAAGAACTGATCGCCTCGCTCAAGACGGGCTTCTACGTCACCGAGGTGTTCGGGCAAGGTGTCGACATGGTGACCGGCGAATACAGCCGCGGCGCTTCCGGGTTCTGGATCGACAACGGCCAGCTTGCCTACCCCGTCGCCGAAGTCACGATCGCCTCCAACCTGAAGACGATGTTCCTCAACATGGTGCCGGCAAGCGATCTCGATCGCAATTTCGGCACCGCCGCCCCCACGTTGCTGATCGAAGGCATGACCCTTGCCGGAGCATGATCTGACCACGACTGGCGCCACGGAGGATCTGCCGCTGCTGCGCGACGCTGCCCGCAAGGCCGGCGTCATCGCCATGCGTTACTTCGGGAACAGCCCGCAGGTCTGGATGAAAGGCGGCACGTCGCCGGTCAGCGAGGCCGATCACGCCGCCGATGCGTATTTGCGCCAGACCCTGCTTGCGGCGCGACCGGATTATGGCTGGCTGTCCGAGGAGACGGTCGACGATCCAGTGCGGCTTTCGGCGCGCCGAACCTTTGTCGTCGATCCGATCGACGGCACCCGCGGCTTCCTGGAAGGCCAGCGCACCTGGTGCGTCAGCGTCGCCGTCGTGGAGCATGGCCGTTCGCTTGCCGGCGTGCTCGAGTGTCCGGCGCTTAACGAGACTTACTGGGCGCTGCCTGGTCAGGGCGCCTTCCGTAACGGCAGGCGCATCGCGGTGCGCCAGCCCGGCGACAAGGCCGAAATTTCCGGATTGAAGCAGTTGCTCGACAGGATACCGGCCGGCTGGCAGGAACGGCTGAAGCGGGCGCCCTACAGCCCTTCGCTTGCCTATCGCCTGGCAATGATCGCCAACGGCACGCTCGATGCCACTTTCGTAAAGCCGAACGCGCACGACTGGGATATCGCCGCCGCCGACCTTATCCTGCGCGAGGCGGGCGGCCAGTTGCTCGACCCGCATGGCCGCGCGCCGCTCTATGCCGGCGAGGTGACCCGCCACGGCGCGCTCGCCGCCGGCAGCGGTGAACTGCTGGCGGTGCTCGTGAGCGTCATTGCCGGACTGGATGATTGAAAGCATTATCGAAGGTTCCAAAGTCGGCGGCTTTGGTCTAGACCTGTCACAAACTCACAATATGTGAAGGACCGAAATGGCCGCGGAAGACGGAAAGAAACAGCTTTTGCACCTGGTGTTCGGCGGCGAACTGAAGAAGCTTGGCGGCACCGAATTCCGCGATCTTGACGCGCTCGACATCGTCGGCATCTATCCCGACTATCAATCCGCCCATACGGCATGGAAAGCCAAGGCACAGGCCAGCGTCGACAATGCCCATATGCGTTATTTCGTCGTGCACCTGCATCGGCTCCTCGACCCCGACCACAAGGCCGTCGGTTGACTTCGATGGACAATGATCTGGCGAAAGCGCCGCCCGGCCAGGCAACGCCAACGGGCAGGGGCCGCAGCCGCGCCACCAAGGCCTTCTGGCGCAGGATCCGCAAGCCGCTGGCGCAGTCGCGATTCGTCAAGAACATCATTGTCAGCCTGCTGGCGCAGTTCGTCCGGCTTGTGCGCCTGACCAACCGCATCGTCGACGGCTCGGCGAAGTTGACCGGCGGTGCCTATGCCCAGTTCGAGCCCGGCATCATTGCGCTCTGGCACGGCCAGCATCTGTTGACGCCGGCCTACTACCCCAAGGGCAGGCCGTTGGTCGCCATGGTGTCGCGCAGTGCGGATGCCGAACTCAACGCCCTGATGATCGAGAAATTCGGCATTGAGGCCGTGCGCGGCTCCGGCGGGCGCGATAATGCCAAACATCTCGACAAGGGCGGCGCCAAGGCGCTGATCGCCCTGAAAAAGTCGCTCGTCGCCGGCAAGAACGTCGCCATGATCGCTGACATCCCCCATGGCACGCCGCGCGATGCGGGGCTTGGCATCGTTCTCCTGGCGCGGCTCTCCGGCCGGCCGATCCTGCCGGCGGCCATAGCCACCAGCCGCCGCAAGGTGCTGGAGAAGAGCTGGGACAAGACGACCATCAACCTGCCGTTCGGCCGCTCGTCCATCATCATCGGTACACCGGTTTTCGTGCCGGCCAATGCCGATGACGCCGAGATGGAGCGCAAGCGCCTCGAAGTGACGGCCTCGCTCAATGCCGCGACCGCCGAGGCCTACCGTCTCGTGGATGCCCCGCGATGAGCGGTCGCTGGGCGCGTACCATGCTGACGGCATATCGTTTGGCGGGCGCTGTCGCCTATCCGCTGGTCGGACCCTATGTTGCCTGGCGCACCTCGCGCGGCAAGGAAGACCGCAACCGCCGCCGCGAACGCTACGGCGTCGCCGGCCGGCCTCGCCCCGATGGGCCTGTTATCTGGATCCACGCCGCGAGCGTCGGCGAAACCATAGCTGTCGTTCCCCTGGTCGAGAGCATACTCGACTACGGCGTCAATATCGTGCTGACGACCGGCACCGTAACGTCGGCCAAGGTCGCCGACGAGAGATTGGGCGACCGCATCATCCACCAGTATGTGCCGCTCGACCTCAAGCCGGCGGTCAGCCGTTTCCTCGACCACTGGAAGCCGGATCTGGCGATCATCGCCGAATCGGAGATCTGGCCGATGACGATTCTCGAGCTTGGCGCCCGCCACGTGCCGCAGGTTCTGGTCAATGGCAGGCTGTCCGACCGCTCCTTCACGTCCTGGAAGAAGCGCCCCAACATCGCCGAGGCGCTGTTCGAGAACCTTGCCCATGTCGTTGCCCAGTCCGATGTCGACGGCGAGCGTTTCCGCGCGCTCGGCGCCCGGCCGGTAACCGTTTCCGGCAATCTCAAGGTCGACACCAACCCGCCGCCCGTCGACGAACGGGCGCTGGCCACCTTGCAGCGGCAGATTGGCGGCCGTCCGACCTGGGCGGCGATCTCGACCCATGACGGCGAGGAAGTTGTTGCCGCCGAGGTTCATGCGATGCTGCACAAGCGTCACCACGGCCTGCTGACGATCGTCGTCCCGCGCCATCCCGACCGCGCCGGGGCCCTGGCCGAGCAGATTTCCGGCATGGGCCTCAAGGTCGCGCGGCGCAGCAAGGCCGACAGGATCGGGCCCGACGTTGACATCTTGCTCGGCGATACGATCGGCGAGATGGGGCTCTATCTCAGGATGACCGAGATCGCCTTTGTCGGCCGTTCGCTCACCTCCGAAGGCGGCCAGAACCCGCTCGAGCCAGCGATGCTCGAGACGGCGGTCCTTGCCGGACGCAACGTGCAGAATTTCCGCGAGGCCTACCAGCGCCTGCTCGACAGCGGCGGCGCCAAGCTGGTGCGCGACCGCGACATGCTGGCCGGTGCGGTCAACTTCCTGCTCACCAACGAAGTCGCACGCCATGAGATGATGGCGGCCGGCGCCGCGACCGTCGATGAGATGCGCGGCGCGCTGGCGCGCACGCTGAAGTCGCTTGAGCCCTACATCCAGCCACTGGTCGTCAAGGCGCGCCTGAAGGGCGCGAACGGGCGCTAAAATGGCCTCCGAAGCACCGCCATTCTGGTGGGAGGAGCCGGACTGGCGCGTTTTCGCGCTGTCGCCGCTGTCGGCAGCCTATGCATTTGTCGCCGGACGTGGCATGCGGCGGGCCAGGCGCGAGAAGATCGAAGCGCCGGTTCTGTGCATCGGCAATTTCACCGTCGGCGGAACGGGCAAGACGCCGGTGGCGATCGCCATGGCCGAACACGCCAGGCGCATGCGGCTCAAACCCGGTTTCCTCTCGCGCGGCCATGGGGGCTCCTTCGCCGAGCCGCATGTCGTCGACATCAAACACGACAGCGCCAGGCATGTCGGTGACGAGCCGCTGCTGCTGGCCGAACACGCGCCCGTGGCAGTGACGCCGCACCGCGCTGCCGGAGCACGGCTGCTCATGGAAAACCATGGCTGCGATTTCCTGATTATGGATGACGGTTTCCAGAGCGCGCGCATCCATATCGACTATGCGCTGGTCGTCGTCGACGCGCGCTACGGCATTGGCAACGGCCGTGTCATCCCGGGCGGACCGCTCAGGGCCAGGGTCGTCGATCAGCTGGTCTTCACCAGCGGGTTGCTGAAGATGGGTGACGGCACCGCCGCCGACGCGGTGGTGCGCCAGGCGGCGCGCGCCGGCCGGCCGATCTTCGAGGCTCACACCGAGCCGAGCGGCAAGGAGCGCCTCGCCGGCAAACGTTATCTTGCCTTCGCCGGCATCGGCCACCCCGAGAAATTCTTCGACACGGTAGAGGAGGCCGGCGGCGAGGTGGCTTTGAAGCGGCCGTTTCCGGATCATCATTTCTACGCCGAGGATGAGCTTGCTGAACTGGCGGCCACCGCGCGCGCCGAAGGGCTCGGCCTCATCACCACCGCCAAGGATGCCGCCCGGCTGCGCCACGGCGCTTCGAAGGACTTTCTCGATCGTCTCGACGTGCTGGAAATCGACGCGGTCTTCGAACTCGACCACGTTCCCGAACGTATCATCGAGGAGACGCTCGATGCCTGGCGCCAGCGTAAGCTTAAGCTTAAGGGCTAAGGCGTTCAGCCTTCGATGGAATCGCCGACCCGCTCTGCTTCTTGGTTTTTACGCAACGGCGGACAGAAACGGCTGCGCATTCCGGGATTTGCTCAGCTTCGCTTGCGCAATTCCGGATGCGCCTCGATCTCGCGGCGCAATGAGGCCGCGGCGTTGATGTAGGGCTCCTGCCTCTCAACGCTCCAGTACTTCAGCTCGTCGAGCGGAATGCTTTCGCCGGTCACCGCGCAGCGCACGAACGCGCCCGGGCTCGTCACCTGGAAGTCGCCGTCGAGATAGCGAATACGGGCTTCCTTGCCGCCGGGGCCTTCGAAACGGTTCATCATGCTTTGGTGCCGAGCTTCATGCCGAGTTCATCGCCACAAATTGCCGGCAAGGTCAAGCATGGGACAAGCTCGAGGCAATGCTGATATCCTATTTGATGAGCCGAAGGGTACCATTGGTGGGGACATGATAGACATTTCTTCCGCTCGGCTGGCTTCCTTGCTCAAGGAGGCGATGACGCCGCAGGCGGTGCCGTCGGCGAAACCCGATGCGCTCAAGGCAGCGCTGGTCAAGATGGCCATGCAACCGCCGCTGCCGGCCTTGCGCCCGCAACCGCCCTTGGAAGCGCTGGCGGCCCTGCCGCCCGCGTCGGCCGAGACGTCGCAGCAATTGGCCGCACCGCAGATCGTACGGGCCTATCAGGCGGCGATGGAGCCGGATATGGACACCGCCGGAAAGGCCGTTTCCGAGATTGCGGCGCGCAAGCAGACGTCGCCAGGCGACGAGGCTCAGCGCGGCGTGCCAGTGGCCGTCACAAGAGCCGAAGACGGCGGCGCTGCACGGCCCGCGCCGCTCTCGTGGCCGGCGTTCGTCTCGCCCCGGGTATCCGTCGTGCAAAAGGCGTCAGCCGACAATGTGGTGCCGGGGTGCATGAGCGGCCAACCAAAGGGAGCCGCACCGGGGAATCGCGAACAAGGCGCGGTCGGCATCGGCCCCATCGCAACGGGCCTGCTGGTTGCCGCGCTCATTGCATTTGTCTGGTTGGCCATTCGCTAAAGCAAGTGTGTACGGTTTTCCCGGGAAAAGCGCGTAGCGCTTTCCCTATGGAATTGCGCAAAACAAAGACATAGAGCGGTTCGCCGTTTCCGTGAAACGGTGAACTGCTCTGAAACCTACGTGTCGGCTTCGATGAAGTGTTCGATCTTTTCCGCCGACACACCGGCCTGCGCCGCGATGCGGCGCGACAGGTCGGCGGCAGCGGCGCGGGGCCTTCCGGCGGGACGATCGAGCCAGTAGGAAACGGGATTGAGCACAACGCGATCGTCGACGGCCACGACGCGCCCCGACCGTATCTGGTGTTCGGTGAGCGGCGGACGCGCCAGGGCGATGCCCAGGCCGTGTGCGGCGGCATCGAGCACCAGATTGTAGTCTTCGAAGCGTCGGTCCTGCGGGCGCGGCCGGTAATCCATGTCCTGCGCGGCGAACCATGCGCGCCAGCCGGATGCGTCGGAATCGTTGATCAGCGGGAATTTGAGCAGCCGGGCCGGGTCGCCGCAGCCGATCTCCGGCGCGAGGCTCGGCGAGGCGATCGGAAACAGATACTCCTCGAACAACTGCATCGAAACGCGGCCCGGGATGCGGCCGCGTCCGCAGCGCACCGACAGATCGATGCCTTCGTCGGCGAGATCGGCCTGGCGGTTGTCGACATCCAGCACGATGCGCAGGCGGGTGGGATCATTCTCAAGCGCCGCCATGCGTGGCATCAGCCACAAGCCGCTCACCGAAGGGATCGAAGCCAGCCGCACCACTGCGGTGCCGCGCGGTTCAACCCAACGGTCCGAATTGACCGAGATCAACGCGAAGGCTTCTGTGGTCCTGAGATGCAGGCGATTGCCTTCGTTCGTCAGCGTCACGCCGCGCGCCCCGCGTTCGAAAACCTTCAGGCCAAGCCAGTCCTCCAGCTTGGCGATCTGCCGGCTGACAGCGCCATGGGTAAGGTGGAGCCTCTGCGCGGCTGCCGAAAAACTCCCCGTGCGTGCCGCTGCATCGAAGGCGCGCAGTGTCTCGAGCGGCAAGATGCCGTCTAAGCTGTGATCCATAGTCACAGCTGACCCTCGATTTGGTCGTTTGTCAATTGGTCCGAAAAAGCGTTTTCTCCCCATCGAGAGGCGAAAGAACGGGAGGACGATGAGATGAGGGCGATGACGAGCACGTTGAATCCAGCACAGCGGATGGACACCACCGCGGCCGTAGCGGTGGCGCTGACGGTGATTGGCTGGGCCTCGGCCTTTCCGGCGATCCGGGCTGGCCTCGCCGCGTTCGGGCCGCTCGAACTCGGCGCCCTGCGCTTTGCCATCGCCGCGGTACCTGCGGCGATCTTCCTTGCTGTCAGGCGGCCGACGCTGCCGCACATAGGCGAGTTGTGGCGCCTTGCCTTTGGCGGCGCCGTTTTCGTCGCGCTCTACACCGCCATGCTCAATTTCGGGGAACTGACGGTTTCGGCCGGCGCTGCCGGCTTCATCATCAATGTCAGCCCGATCTTCACCGCCATCATGGCGATGGCGCTGCTCGGCGAACGATTCTCGACGATGGCCTGGGTCGGCACCGCCATTTCCTTCAGCGGCATCGGCATTATCGCCATGGCCGACGGACAGGGCCTGCATTTCGACACGGGTGCGCTTCTGGTGCTGGGATCGGCGCTCTGTTCGGCCGTCAACACCATCGTGCAGAAGCCGCTGTTCGCCCGTCACCATCCACTGACCATCGCGGCCTCGAACATGGTGCTCGGCGCGCTCTGCCTGGCGCCCTTCCTGCCGGCAGCTTTCTCGCAGGCGGCGGTCGCCGATATGGCGGGGCTGGGCGCTGTCATCTATCTCGGCGTCGTGCCGAGCCTGATCGCCTATGCCGCCTGGGCGACGGCGCTTTCGCGCTTGCCTGCGGCGCGTGCCTCGAACTTCCTTTATCTGGTCTCTCCCATGTCCGCCCTGATCGGCTTCTTCTGGCTGGGCGAAGTCCCGACGCTGCTCGGCCTGCTTGGCGGCGCGCTGGCGCTAGGGGGCGTCATCGTAGTGAATTTGAAGCGATAAATCAGAGAGTTGCGGCTGTTTCCCGACTCAAATCCACAAGTCGCGCTGCTTCAACCGACAGCCCCTGTGATACGGGCATAAGACGCGCTATCCTGATTTGCGCTGATGGAGGGGCTCGGGATGGGAAGAGCGTTCGTGGCCGCGTTTTTCTGCTTGCTGCTGCTGAGCGAAGAAGCTGTCGCCGGCTGGTATCACGTGGAGAACTACGAAGGGTCGATAGGGCCCGATCCCGTTCATTTATCGCTTCAGACATATGACAGCTTCGGCAGCGGCATAACGGTCGAGGGAAGCTACTTCTACGACGCCGGGCAGAGTCCGATCGCGCTCTATGGCACGGTCAGCGGCACCAAGCTCTCGCTGTGCGCGATTTCGGACGACCAAGAATTTGAACGCATCATGGTGATGGGATCGAAGACACCAGTCGATACCACGAATTGCCCGCTTTCCCTCGACATCGGCGAAAGCGGTGCGAGAGGGACCTGGCGCAAAGGCGCGGACAAATTTCCGGTCACGCTGAAGAAGGTTGCAAGCCTGGACGACACGGGCGAGGCGAAACTCGACGGAACTGTCGAAATTCCCTTTTGGGCTGAGACCGCTGCCGACCGGTTTGCCGGACTTTACACAAACACCGGTTCAGGGATTTGCATGACGAAAATGCAGGTCATCAAGAAGACCAGCGGCAAGGTCGTCCAGCAAATCCCTTTCGATGACGATGGTTGCGATGCGGGCATGTTGATGACGCCTATCTACATGAACGTCCAGAAATGGGTGGAGCGTCGCAAGGACATCATCTCCGTGAACTTTCGTGGCGGCGGCAACGGACACACGATGGATTACATTTTCAATCGTTCCGCCAGGAACTACCAGCAAAAGAAGTGACCGATGGCGCCCGGCCTTGCCGACATAGGGCCAAACTTCACCGCCGCCCGAACAGCCTTTCGATGTCCGCCAGCTTGAGTTCGATATAGGTCGGGCGGCCGTGGTTGCAGGTGCCTGAGCCGGGCGTGGCCTCCATCTGGCGCAGCAGCGCGTTCATCTCCTCGGCCTTGAGCAGGCGGCCGGAACGCACTGAACCATGGCAGGCCATGGTCGCCGCGATTTTGTCCAGCCTTTCCTTCAGCGTGTCGACGGTGTCGTTGTCGGCGATCTCGTCGGCGAGGTCGCGCACCAATTGCTGGACGTTGGTCTCGCCCAGCATCGACGGTGTCTCGCGCACGGCCACGGCGCCCGGCCCGAAACGCTCGATGCCGAGCCCGAAGCGGGCGAGCGTTTCGGAATGCGTGGCGAGCCGTTCGGCATCCTCTTCAGGCAGGTCGACGATCTCCGGCAGAAGCAGCATCTGCGACGGCACGGCGCGCGCGTGCAGCGCGTTCTTCAACGCCTCGTAGACCAGCCGCTCATGCGCGGCATGCTGGTCGACGATGACAAGTGAGTCCCTGGTCTGGGCGACGATGTAGTTCTCATGCACCTGCGCCCGTGCCGCACCGAGCACCGTGCCAAGCAGCGTCTCCGCCGCTTCGCCCTGTCCCGCCCGGGCGTCGGCGCTGGCGATCGGGCCGGCATCGAACGCCGCCTGCTCGTTTTCGCCGAACCCGCCGTTTCGTTCGAATCCTGAACCCTGGAACTCCATGTCGAGTGGCCGTTGCGGCGAGCGTGCGCGGTCGAAACCGGCAGAGCCCGAGGCGCGGTAGGCCGCTTCGTAGCTGCGGTGACCATTGGCCGGGCCGCCATGGGCGTATGACGTCGCTCCCGGCCGGAACGCCGCCATCATGCCGGCGGCACCGGAAGTGGCGGCGCGGATGCCGGCTTCGGCAAGCGCCTGACGGATGGCGCCGACGATCAGCCCGCGCACCAGGCCGGGGTCGCGGAAGCGGACATCCGCCTTGGCTGGGTGGACATTGACGTCGACGATCGCCGGGTCGAGTGTCAGGAAAAGCACCGTGACCGCATGGCGGTCGCGTGGCAGGACGTCGGCGAAGGCGCCTCTGATAGCGCCGGCGATCAGCTTGTCGCGCACCGGCCGGCCATTGACATAGGCATATTGCTGCAGCGCGTTGGCGCGGGTGA
The DNA here is from genome assembly GCF_006442405.1 of Mesorhizobium sp. B2-2-3. Lineage (NCBI taxonomy): Bacteria > Pseudomonadati > Pseudomonadota > Alphaproteobacteria > Hyphomicrobiales > Phyllobacteriaceae > Mesorhizobium > Mesorhizobium sp. B2-2-3. Next base: position 134,228 of record NZ_VFWC01000007.1, read on the forward strand.
AGGACGGGATCGATACATGGCCGGTCAGATGCACGCCTTCGCGCATCGCATCGATGGCAATGGAATTGTCGGGAAACTCGGCCCCCATCACCTGGGCGATGCGGCGCAGGCGTCCGTCCGCGCTGTCATCGGTCGCCGGCAATTCAAGCGTCGAGCGGTCGGAACCGCTGAGCGTGAAGCGAACGGTCGGAAAGGCGATCGCGATGCGCTTGACCACGTCGCTGGTCGCCGAGCTTTCGGCGCGCTCGCCTTTCATGAATTTCAGCCTTGCCGGGGTGGCGAAGAAAAGGTCGCGCACCTCCACGGTGGTGCCGCGATTGGCCGCCGCCGGCCTGACGGGCGAGATCCTGCCGCCCTCGATGCCGATCTCGGCGGCGCTGTCGCTTGCCGCCGTGCGCGAGCGGATCGACAAGCGCGATACTGAGCCGATCGATGGCAGCGCCTCGCCGCGAAAGCCGAGTGAGCGGATGTCGTGGATGTCTTCGGCAAGCTTGGAGGTGCAATGGCGTGCGATCGCCAGCGAAAGCTCCTGTTCGGGGATGCCGAAGCCGTCGTCGGTGACACGGATCAGGTTCAACCCGCCGCCTGATGTGACGAGCTCGACCTTTCCCGCACCGGCATCAAGCGCGTTCTCGACCAGTTCCTTCACCACGCTTGCCGGACGCTCGATGACTTCGCCGGCGGCGATCTGGTTGATCATCGTTTCGGAAAGCTGGCGTATGGGCATGATGACAGTATAGGCGGATTCGTGCCGAGCGGGCGAGGGTGAAGTACGGTGAAAACAGTGAACGACCTCACGCTTGCGCTGCCAGCCAATCCCGTACCTTGCGGGCATTCTCGCTAAGCTCCCGGTTCCTCGGCCAGATGACATAGAACGCCTTGCCGGTCCTGAGCACATGGTCCGTCACCGGCACCAGCAGTCCCGTCGCGAGCATCCGCTCGGCAAGGTGGCGCCAGCCGAGCGCGATGCCTTGCCCTTCCATGACGCCCTGGATTACCAGCCCGTAGTCGTTGATGCGCAGGCCGCGCGCGGTATCGCCGAGACGGGCGCCGGCCGATTCGAACCACTCATTCCAGCTCGCCGCCTCCCGATAGGGCTCCTCAAGATGGATGAGACGGTGCGTGGCCAGTTCCGCGACCGATTTGGGCAGGCCGAACTTCGCCGCGTAGCTGGTGCCGGCGACGGGAAAGATCTCTTCGTCGGCAAGCGGCAGCGAATGATAGTCCTGCCAGTCCCTCGGTTCGCCGCCGCGCACGGCAAGCGGGATCCCCTCTGCGATGATGTCGAGGTCGCGGTCGGCGGTCTGGATCCGCAGATCAATGCCCGGCAGTTCGTCGCGGAACTGCTGCAGCCGCGGCATCATCCAGAAGGAGCCGAACGCAGTCGAGGCGGCAAGCGTCACGTGGCCTCCGGTCGCCTGCAGGCGCAGATCCTCCGCCGACTTTCGGATGTGGGACAGGCCCAGCGAAACGTCGGCGTGGAAACGCTCGCCGGCCTCCGTCAGGCTGACCTGCCGGTGACGGCGCTGGAACAGCTTGGCGCCGAGCTGTTCCTCCAGCCCGCGCACCGCGTAGGAAACGGCGGCCTGGGTCATGCCGAGCTCTCGCCCGGCGGCGGTGAAGCTCGACAGGCGGCCCGCCGCCTCGAAGACGATCAGGCTGCCGGCCGAGGGCAGGAGGTGGCGCAGGTTTCGCATAAGCAGAGCTTATACAAGAGATCAGGATTTTCCAGCGTCACATTCCTGTTTTGTGCGTCTAGGCTGCGAGGTATAAGAGGAATGGAGTTGCCATGAACGCACCGGCCGCTGTGACCGAACACGCCAATCGTCGAGCCGGCGGCCGCCTGGGGCGCAAGGCGCTGCGGGGAGCTCCGGTAACGTCGTTTCCGACACTGGTCCGCCAAATCCCCGTCTATCAGATGGTGCCGGACGAGGCAGTGGAACTCATACACCAGGAATCGCTCGCCATCCTGGAGGACGTGGGATGCGAGTTCCGCGACGATGAGGCCATCGAAATGTGGAAGGCCGCCGGCGCGGACGTCTCCGAGACAAGAGTGCGGATCGACCGCGCCTTGCTGATGGAGCTCGTCTCGAAGGTGCCGTCGGAGTTCACGCTCAACGCGCGCAACCCTGAGCGTACGGTGCGCGTGGGCGGAAAGAATTCCATCTTCGTGCCGATGTATGGCGCGCCTTATGTGCGTGACCTCGACAATGTCAGGCGCTACGGCACGCTCGCCGACCTCAACAATTTCCACAAGCTCGCCTACATGGCGCCAGCCCTGCATTCCTCGAGCTCGATCATTTGCGAGCCGATGGAAATAGCGGTGCCCAAGCGTCACCTCCACATCATCCATTCGGCGCTGAAGCATTCCGACAAGCCGTTCATGGGCATCGTGACGTCGAAGGATCGGGCGGAAGACACGATGGCGATGGCGGGCATCGTGTTCGGTGAGGATTACGTGCGCGACAACCCTGTGCTGGTGTCGATTACCAACTGCAATTCACCGCTGGTATGGGATGCCACCATGCTGGATGCGATGAAGGTCTATGCCCGTCACAATCAGCCGCTGATCCTGGCGCCCTTCGCGCTCTGCGGCGCCTCGACCTCGGCCTCGGCCGTGGGCGCGGTGGCGCAGGTCAATGCCGAGGCGCTTGCCGGTGTAGCGTTCACCCAGCTCCTGCGTCCCGGCTCGCCTCAAATCTACGGCCAGTTCATGGTCACGGTCGACATGAAGACCGGCGCTCCGATGGGCGGCACGCCGGAGGCCGCGCAGATGATGTATCTGATGGGCGCGCTGGCGCGGAAATACGGGCTGCCGTGGCGCACGTCCGGCTTCCATGTCGGCTCGAAGCTGAACGATGCCCAGGCCGGCTACGAGGCGAACATGCTCATGCATGCCGCCATCCTTGCCGGAGCCAACTACATCTGGCACTCGGCCGGATGGCTCGAGGCGGGTCTCACCTGCGGCTATTCGAAGTTCGCGACCGATTGCGAACAGCTCGTCGGCTGGTACAAATATGCCGGCGGGCTGCCGTTCGACGATTTCAAGGAAGCGATGGCCGCCATCCGCGAGGTGGGGCCGCAGGGCCATTTTCTCGGCACCCAACACACGCTTGAGCATTTCGAGCGGGCCTTCTTCATGCCCAGCATCATGGATTTCAATTCCTATGAACAGTGGAAGGCCGAAGGGGCGAAGGACCACGACACGCGCGGCCGGGAGAAAGCGCGTAACATGCTGGCCGATTATGAGGAGCCGAAGCTCGATGTGGGCATCGCCGACGGTCTCAGAGATTTTATCGCGCTGCGCGAGGAGAAATTGCCGGACAGCGTTAGCTGACGGGACGAAGATCTGACGGGAACCACAAGGGAGGAAGAAATGAGGCTTTTCAAAAGCAATGGTGATCGTTTTCCAAGCGCCATAGAGGAGATGGCCAACGAGGCGCGTGCGGGTCGGTTCGATCGGCGCGAATTCCTGGCGTTGGCAAGCGCCTTCGGGGCATCGACGGCTCTGGCCTATGGCATGATCGGCCTTGCCGCGCCGACGAACGCCTTGGCCGAGGAGCCGAAGAAGGGCGGAACGCTGCATGTCTCGATGTCGGTGAAGGCGCAGAAGGATCCGCGCACCTATGACTGGGTTGAGCTTGCCAACATCTCGCGCACCTGGCTGGAGCCGCTTGTGCGCTATACCAGGCAGTTCACCTTCGAGCCGGTGCTGCTCGAAAGCTGGGACATCAACGACGACGCCACCGAATATACGCTGCATGTGCGCAAGGGCATCACCTGGAACAATGGCGATACCTTCAACGCCGATGATGTGGTGCACAATGTGACGCGCTGGTGCGAGAAGGGCGTCGCCGGCAACTCCATGGCCGCGCGTGTCGGCGCGCTGATCGACGCCAAGACCGGCAAGGCGAGGGACGGCGCGATCACCAAGGTCGACGACAACACGGTCAAGCTGAAGCTCTCCGAGCCCGACATTTCGCTGATCCCGAACTTCACCGACTATCCGGCGCTCGTCGTCCACCGCAATTTCGATGCCGATGGCGCCGATCCGATCAAGAAGCCGATCGGCACCGGACCCTTCGAGCTGGTCTCTTACGATGTCGGCCAGAAAGCCGTCGTCAAGCGCCGCGAGAACGGCAAATGGTGGGGCGGCGAAGCTCCGCTCGACGGCGTCGAATTCATCGACTACGGCACCGATTTCAACGCCACGGTGAATGCCTTCGATTCCGGCGAAATCGACCTCAATTTCGAGTCGCCTGCCGATTTTATCGACATCCTCGACAAGATGGGGCTGGAGAAATCGGAGGTGGCGACCGCGACCACCCTGGTTGCGCGCACCAACGTCACGCACAAACCCTACGATGACAAGCGTGTTCGCAACGCGCTCCAGATGGCGGTCGACAACAACGCGGTGCTGCAGCTCGGCTACAGCGGTCGCGGCACGGTCGGCGAAAACCACCATGTCAGCCCCATCCATCCGGAATATTATCCGCTGCCCAAGAAGGAGCGTGATGCCGCCGGCGCCAAGAAGCTGATGGCGGAGGCGGGTCAGGCCGACTTCGAGCATGAGCTGATCACCATCGAGGACGATTGGCAGAAGAACACCGGCGATGCCATCGCGGGCCAGCTGCGCGAGGCCGGAATCAAGGTGAAACGGACGGTGCTGCCGGGCTCGACGTTCTGGAACGACTGGACGAAATATCCCTATTCGATGACGATCTGGTACATGCGCCCACTCGGCGTCCAGGTGCTGGCGCTCGGCTATCGCACCGGCGAGGCCTGGAATGAATCGGCGTATTCGAATCCCGATTTCGACGCCAAGCTCAAGCAGGCGCTATCGCTGATCGACGTCGCCAAGCGCAAGGAGGTGATGAAGGATGTCGAGCAGATCCTGCAGGATTCCGGCGTCATCATCCAGCCGTTCTGGCAGAAGCTCTACAGTCATACGAGCAAGAAGGTGAAGAACTACGGCGTCCACCAGACTTTTGAAATGGACCTCCAGAACGTCTGGCTGGACGCCTAGCTGCAATGGTTGGCGAATGCCGGCACCCTTTCAGGTGCCGGCTGTCCGGCAAATCGATTATGGCTGCGGGCGCTGGCGCTCGGGTGCTGCCGCTAGGGCTTTTGAGGAGCGGTACATGTCTGGGCAGGTCTTCAACCGGTTGTTCACGCCGATTGCTCTGCGCGGCAAGACCTTACGCAACAGGATCGTGTTCGGAGCCCATACCGCGAACATGGCGGTAGAGGGACTGCCGACAGAACGGCATGTCGGCTATTATGCCGAACGCGCTATCGGCGGCGCGGGCATGATCGTCGTCGAGCCGATGCCGGTGCACCGGGCCGCGATTCTTACCCGCGGCAACTTCCGTCCTTCCGACGACAGCGTGATCCCCCATTTCCGCAAAGTGACGGAAGCGATCCGCGGCAATGGCGCCGTCGCCATCCAGCAGCTCTATCATGTCGGTCAGCACGCGGACGCGGACAACTCGTTCCATGCCGGCTGGTCCCCTTCCGGACTGCCGAGTTATCACGACTCTGACGGTTCGCATCGAATGTCCGAAGCCGAGATCGAAGAAACGATCGACGGTTTCGTGCAGGCGGCGCGCCGTTGCCGCGAGGCCGGTTTCGACGGCGTCGAGGTCTGGGCGGCGTATCATTCGATGCTGGACCAGTTCTGGACGCCCTGGTCGAATCGCCGCGACGACCGGTGGGGCGGCAGCCTTCAAAATCGCACCCGGATGAGCCGTGAGGTGATGAGCAGAATTCGCCGGGAATGCGGCGATGATTTCATCATCGGCCTTGCGGTCAACGACGAACCGGAAGTGGAGGTGGCGCTGAAGCGCGAAGCATTGGCCGAGATAATCGACCTCCACGACCGCGATTCTTTGATGGATTATGTGACTTGTGGAACGGGCTCCTACTTCGATTTCTACAAAATCATCCCGACCTTTGTTTATCCGGAAAAGCTCGGCGCCGACCTGGCGTCCGTGCTCAAATCCACCGTGCGCCACGCGTTGGTCACCGCCGAGAGTCACATCCGTACGCCGCAGAATGCCGAAAGTGTGCTGAGCGAAGGCCACGCTGATCTGGTTTCCATCGTGCGGGGGCAGATCGCCGATCCGCACCTGGCCGCAAAGGCCGCCGCCGGACGGCCGGAAGACATTCGCGGGTGCCTGTCCTGCAACCAGATGTGTTGGGGCCGACGCAGCCGCGACTACTGGATCAGCTGCGTCATCAATCCCTCGGCGGGGCGGGAATGGGAATGGGGCGGAGATCGCTTCGCCCCGGCTAGCCAACCCAAGCGCGTACTGGTCGTCGGCGGCGGTCCCGCCGGCCTCGAAGCGGCGCGTGTAGCAGCCGAACGCGGTCACCGTGTCACGCTGGCCGAGGCTTCCGACCGTCTTGGGGGGCAGTTCCGCCTTGCGGGGCTGCAACCGCGCCGCGCCCAGATTCTGGATCTGATCGACTGGTACCAGCGCCAGCTCAGCCAGCTTCAGGTCGACGTCCGGTACGGACAATATGTCGAGGCGGAGGATGTCGAGCGCGAAGGCGCGGACCACGTCATCATCGCAACCGGCTCGATGCCGTCAGACGGCGCTTTCCAACGGGCATTGCCGCAGTGGGAAAGCATCCCGGGCGGCGGGCTGGTTCTCTCGGCCGAAGCCGTGATGGCCCGTGAGGCGAGACCAGGCAAAAATGTTATCTTGCTCGACGATGGCGGCAATTGGAAAGGGTGCGGCACCGCCTGGAAACTCGCCGAGGACGGTCACAATGTGACGCTTGTGACACCTGACGCCCTGGTTGGCAAAGAGCTTCAGCGAATGGCCGTCGACGCGCCGCTGCGCCGCGCACTCGTCAGGCTGCGGGTGCGGTTTCTGACCGAGAGCGCCATCGTTCATTGGGACGGCAAGGCGGCCAGGGTCGCTTCCCTGCTCGACGGAACCGAGCAGGACGTCGAAGCCGATGCGCTGGTCTTCGCCACGACGAATATGGCAGCCGACATGCTTTCCGTCGAACTCGACAGGCGCAAAATTGCCCACACGTCGATTGGTGATTGCACCGCCTCAAGGCAGGCGGCTTTTGCCATCCATGATGGCCGCAAGGTGGCGCTTGGTCTCTGATCGCAGTCTTGGCACGCACGACTGTCGGATGACCTGCATCGGCCGCGACGCGGCCGCGGGCTTCATGAGCCGCAAAAAAGCCGATATGCAGGATGCGTGCTACTGGATTGCGCCAAGCCATCAAAAGCCGGAGATTCTGCATGAGACTGACAGTGCTCCTTGCCGCCCTTGCGACGGCCTTTCCCGCTGTCGCCCTGGCCGGTCCGGCGTCGGACGCCGTGAAGTTCTTCTATGTTCCGGATGTCAAGTTCGAGGCCGACGCAAAATACCGGGATCGCTTCACCGAGCCGGTGACGAGACTGTTCGACCTCAACGATCAGGCAACGAGGAAGAATCCGGACCAGGTCGCCTGCATCGATTTCGATCCGGGCCTCGATGCGCAGGATTTCGACCAGAAGACCGTCTCCAAGACCCTGAAAGTGTCCGAGATGGTGGATGGCGATACTGCCCAGGTGGTGGCGAGCTTCAGCCTCTTTCCGGAAGGAGACGATGCACAACGCGAAATGCATTGGTCGCTGAGGAAGATCGACGGCAAGTGGAGGATATCGGACATCGCATCGAAGACCAGCGATTGGACGCTGAGCCAGCTCGAATGTCTGGCGGGCCAAGATCCGGAGTGATCCGATGGCCCGCCGCCGGTTCCTGGCACTGTCGGCCGTGTGCATTATGGCGGCGGACTTGAGTGGCGGCGCCGCGCAGGGGCTACTCGGCACGCCGCCGGCGAATGCTCCGGCTGCCCCCGCGCCCGATGACCACGGGTCGCCGCCAGCGCCTGCACCTCGCGGAGCCGCCGAGCCGGCAACGCCACCGGCTGCCTCGCCAAGCATACCTGCCGCCCCAATTCAGCCGGGCTCGCCGACAGCGGTGGTGCGGCCATTCTACGACCAGGTCGGCTTGGAGGTCGGTCCGTCGCAGCGCCGCCATTTCGTCGATCCGGCGAAAACGGTGCTCGACAAGAGCGATGCGCTGCGCAAATCCGGGCAGGGCGAGTGCCTGGACCCCAACATGGCGCTCGACAATGCCGACTATGATAAGGGCGAGATCGACAAAAGCCTGAAGACGCTCGAGGCGATCAATGGCGACCAGGCCAAGGTCATCGTCGCCTTCGTCGTCGCGGGCAACCCGCACCGCCTTGAGTGGAAGTTCAAGAAGGTCGATGGCGAATGGAAGATATCGGACCTGCTGTCGGTGACCGGTGAATGGGCGCTCAGCCAATACCAATGCGAATGATGGTTCGAGCTAGCCTCGCCCGCGATAGGGCGCCACTCCGGTCTCGGGCAGCCAGGCGCCTTCCGGCGGCGCGCCCGTCTGCCAGAACACGTCGATCGGAATGCCGCCGCGTGGATACCAATAGCCGCCGATGCGCAACCATAGCGGGCTCGTTGCCGCCACGATGCGGCGGCCGATCATGACGGTGCAATCCTCATGGAAAGCACCATGATTGCGAAACGAGGTCATGAACAGCTTGAGCGACTTCGATTCCACCAGAGCCGCGTCGGGTGCGTAGTCGATGACGATATGGGCGAAATCAGGCTGGCCGGTGACAGGGCACAGCGACGTGAATTCCGGGCAGGTGAAGCGCACGATGGCCGGCGGGCCGTCGCCGCGCGAAAACGGCACGGTTTCCAGGACCGCCGCTTCCGGGCTCTGTGGCGTCTCGACATGCGCGCCGAGCTGGGTGAGGGTTTTGGTATCGATCATGGACGGCTCCTTGCCTGCCTGTCGCCGGAAGCACGCTTCCATGGCGGTCGGCGCGAACGAAGATTGGAATAAACGCCGCAATCCATTCAGGGGCGGCGCATCTGGCCGCTCAATAACACAATTTGAAACCGCAGGAAGACGATGACCAGCAACGATCCGCTTCTCCAGCCCTATCAGCTCAAGCATCTGACGTTGAAGAACCGGGTGATGTCGACCAGCCACGAGCCTGCCTATTCGGAAGACGGCATGCCCAAGGCGCGGTACCGGCTCTACCACACGGAGAAGGCCAAGGGCGGCATGGCGCTGACAATGACCGCCGGCTCGGCCATCGTTTCACGCGACAGCCCGGCCGCCTTCGGCAATTTGCATCTCTATGATGAGGGGATCGTGCCATGGCTCGCGGAACTGACCGACGCCTGCCACGAGCATGACTGCAAGGTGATGATCCAGATCACTCATCTCGGCCGTCGAACCGGCTGGAACAAAGCCGACTGGCTGCCCGTGCTGTCGGCTTCGCCGGTGCGGGAGCCGGCACATCGCGCCTTTCCCAAGACCATCGAGGATTGGGATATAGAGCGCATCGTTTCCGACTATGCTTCCGCCGCCCAGCGCTGCCAGGCCGCCGGTCTCGACGGCATCGAATTCGAGGCTTACGGCCATCTGATGGACGGCTTCTGGTCTCCGTCCACCAACCATCGCGACGACGAGTTCGGCGGCTCGCTCGACAACCGGCTGCGGTTCACCGACATGGTTCTCGACGCCGTGCGGGCGGCCGTCGGCGAAAAATTCGTCGTCGGCATACGCATGGTCGCCGACGAGGATTTTTCGCAAGGCCTGTCGAAAGAGGAGGGCGTCGAGATCGCCAGGCGGCTGGCCTCATCAGGCAAGGTCGATTTCCTCAACATCATCCGCGGCTCGATCGAGACCGACGCGGCACTGACGAAGGTCATTCCGGTGACCGGCATGCGCTCATCGCCGCATCTCGACTTCGCCGGCGAGGTGAGGGCGGCGACGAAATTCCCGACCTTCCACGCGGCGCGAATTTCCGACGTCGCAACCGCGCGCCACGCCATCGCCGCCGGCAAGCTCGACATGGTCGGCATGACCCGCGCCCACATCGCCGATCCGCACATCGTCCGCAAAGTGATGGAAGGGCGCGAGCACGAAATCCGCCCGTGTGTCGGAGCCACCTACTGCCTCGACCGCATCTACGAAGGCGGCGAGGCGCTCTGCGTCCACAATGCGGCGACCGGCCGCGAGGCGGACATTCCGCATATCATCACCAAGGCCGAGGGACCAAAGCGAAAAGTCGTCGTCATCGGCGCTGGTGCAGGCGGACTGGAAATAGCGCGCGTGGCCGCGGAGCGCGGCCATCAGGTGACGGTGCTGGAGGCATCGGGCCAGGCCGGCGGGCAGGTCAGGCTGGCGACGCAGAACCCGCGCCGCAAGGAATTGATCGGCATCGTCGACTGGCGGCTGGCCGAACTCGACCGGCTCGGCGTCGAGATCCGCTACGACAGTTGGGCCGAGAAGGACGACGTTCTGGCGTTGTCGCCCGATGTCGTGGTGATCGCCACCGGCGGACTGCCGCAGAATCCGCCGCTGACGGCGGGCGACACTCTTGTCACATCGAGCTGGGACATCATGGCTGGCAGCGTCAAGCCGGCTGAAAACGTGCTGCTCTATGACGACAATGGCGGCCATCAGGGAATGGGCGCTGCGGAACTCGTCGCGGCCGCCGGTTCGAAGCTGGAACTGGTTTCGCCGGAGCGATTCTTCGCGCCGGAAATGGGCGGCATGAACCACGTACCCTACATGCGCGCCTTCCAGGAGAAGGGGGTCACCATCACTATCAACACAAGGCTGCGCTCGGTGCGCCGCGAGGGCAATCAACTGGTTGCCGAGCTTGCCTCCGATTTCGCCGATGGCTGGCGCGGCGAGCGGCGGGTCGACCAGGTGGTGGTCGAGCATGGCACGGCGCCGCTAGACGACCTTTATCTCTCGCTGAAGCCATTGGCGACGAACGGCGGCGCCATAGACTATGAGCGGCTGGTGAGTGGCGGCGACATTTTTCCCGAGCGCAATCCGCAAGGATCTTTCGTGCTGTTCCGCATCGGCGATGCCGTCGCCTCGCGCAACATCCACGCCGCCATCTATGACGGCATCCGGTTCGGGCTAAGGATTTGAAAGGCTGCTGTCGCTAACAATTTCGAGGAGGCGCAACGGAACCTCCGCAAGGAGAGCCATCTGCTGCCTTGGTTCGTTGCGCGCCGCGTACGCCGCCTGCTTGCGCCGGCACCGTACGATCCGTGATCAGAACATTCTGGCGGTGGCCATGCAGAGCACGGTGAGAACCAGCAGCCAGGCGGCGATTCGCTCGCCTTGGGCCATCTTCGCGCGCAGGGCAGGTTCGGTGGCCGCGTCGGCACCAGCAAGCTGCGTGCTGGTGCGGCGGACCATGGTGCGTAGCACTCCAGCCGCGACGAAGGCGGCAACGATGCCGAGGGCCAGCACCATTTCCATCGAGCCGAAATAGGCACCATGGAAAAAATACCAGAGCAGCGCACCGGTGAGAAACACCATGCCGGCCGCTCCCATTTGCGGTCCAATGAAGCGTTCAGCCCGGATCTCGGGGTCGCGCGCCAGCGTGATGGTGGTGCCGGCCCAGAACACCCCCGCCATGACGTGAAGACCGATGGTGATGATGTAGACATATTGCATACCAGCTCTCCTCTCTTGCCCGCCCTCGCCTAAATAGTTAGATATCTAACTGTTAGATGTCAATGTATAAATGAGTGCCAGTTCCATCCGTGGAAAACACCGTCTAGTGTCTTGCCATGACGCCCTTTGAACGCCCGCCGGTCGGCATGAATCTCGGCCGCACCGCCAAGCTTGTTGCACAGGCCTTCGACACCGCGTTGGTTGAAGCGGGCGGCACGTTGCCCGTCTGGCTTACTCTGCTGTCGGTCAAATCGAGCGAGCTAGCCAACCAGCGCGAGCTCGCCGGAATGATCGGCATACAGGGAGCGACGCTCACCCATCATCTAAACGCGATGGAGGCGCAAGGATTGCTGACGCGCCGCCGCGATCCCGTCAACCGCCGGGTCCATCTGGTCGAATTGACAGAGGCCGGAGAAGCGATGTTCGAGACACTGCGCAAGGCGGCGCTTGCCTTCGACAAGCGGCTGCGTGTGGGCCTGTCAGACGACAGGCTGGCGGAGTTTGCGCAAGTGCTGGCGACCTTGCGGGCCAACGTGGAAAGCTGACGATGTCCAAGGCGCGCCGCGTGAATCTCTTCGACACTACGCGCTGTAGGAAAGCCGGATCACCGCCTCAGTCGTCATAACTCTGGATTGTCCCAAAGGCATAGCCGCGCTGCTTCAGCGCGGTAATCAGCATGGCCAGTTTCGTCTTGCCGTCGAAGCCGTCCTGAAACATCTCGTCATGCATGAGCAGGATCATCTTTCCGTGCTTGACGAAGCGGCCATAGCCGAACAGGTGATCGATCTCGCTGACCAGGTGGTCGACGCTCTGCACCGGCTTGCCTGTGTCGTCATGCACCCACTCATGGTCCCAGCCATAGAGATAGAAGCCGGAAGCGGCGACGAATTCGTAGTCCGGCTCCTCCCGGCCTTCCTGCGCAAGGCCGAGCGAGGTGTCGTTCTTCGACATTGAGGGCAGTCTGAACACGTCGCGCCCAGGCAGCCTCGCATGAACCTCCGGAGCGAGCCCGAGCACGGCGTTGGCCCGCAGCATGTCGGCCACCACGCCTTCCGTATCGGCATAGAAATGCTGGTAGCGGTTGTTGGCGTGGCTGTAGCTGTGATTGCCGACCGTCACCAGCGGCAGAGCTTTTGCGCGTCTGACTAATGCCTTGTTGCCCGCGCTCGCCTGCGCATGCATGCCGACCATGAACAACGTCGCCGGCACCTGCTGCGCTTCCAGCACGTCGAGGATGTTGCTGGTGCCGTTCAGCGGTCCGTCATCGAAAGTCAGATAGATGGTGCGATCCACTGCATAAGCGGGAAATGCGGCGAGCATGGTCAGCAAAGCAAGCAGAAGCGGCATCGGGACTACCCGTTTGCGATCGTCACAGGGCGCCATCTCGGTGATGAGTTGTCAAGCGCGGGTGAGGGCTGCCTACGCCAGGCTTCCCTGCAGCACCGTTAGCCTGGCCTTCTTCGGCATGCGGGCGCTCAGCCAGTCACGGGCTTTGTCCTGCGGCATCGGGAAGGCGATGGAGTAGCCCTGCACCTGGTCGCATCCGATGGCCATCAGTGAATCGAGTTCGGCTTCGGTCTCGGCGCCCTCCGCGACGATCGAGATACCAAGGCCGCGCGCGAGCTCGGTGATGGCGCGCACGATCTTGGAGTTGTCACCGTTCTCATGGATGTTCTGGACGAAGCGGCGATCGATCTTCAGCCGGTCGATCTCGTTGGGATTGACGTGGCTGAGCGACGCGTAGCCAGTGCCGAAATCGTCGAGCTCAAGATGGACGCCGGCGGCCCTGATATGGCGTAGCTTTGCCGCGATGCCTGTCTTCTCGTCATCGAGAATGACGGATTCGACGATTTCCAGCGACAGTTTCTGCGGCGGTAGGCCGGCCTTCTCAAGCGTCTCGAACAGGAAAGCATCGAAGTCGTGCTCGCGCAATTCGGTTCCGGATACGTTGACCGCAAGTCGTCCGAAAGCAATGCCGTCGCGGTTCCATTCGGCGGCTTCGTTGATCGCCTTGCTGATGACGATGCGGCCGATATCAGGCATGAAACCGCATTTCTCGGCGACGGGAATGAATTCGCCAGGCGAGATCATGCCGCGCTCGGCATGGTTCCAGCGCACCAGCGCCTCGATGCCACTGATCGTGCCGTCGCTCAGTGAAACCTGCGGCTGGAAATAGACCTGGAATGCCTGCTGTGAAATGGCAACCTTGATGTCGTGCTCGAGTTGCTTGCGATAATCGAGTTCGCGACGCAATTCCTCGGAGAAGAACGAGAAATTGCCGCCGCCCATCTTCTTGGCGGAGTAAAGCGCCAGATCGGCGTGAACCAGCAGGTCCTGGGCGTTGTCGGCGTCGATCGGATAGACGGCGATGCCGCCGCTGGCGCCCGGTAGAATGGTCGTGCCCTGGAAGACGATCGGCTCGTTGATGTGCGCAAGAATGCGCCGTGCCAGCATGTTGATGTCTTCGCTGCCGCCGGCGCCGTTGAGGATCATCACGAACTCGTCGCCACCGAGGCGCACGCACAGATCCGACGCCCGACAGGAATCGCGCATGCGCTGGGCCGTGATGACCAGCACATAGTCGCCGGCGGCGTGGCCGAGCGTGTCGTTGATCTGCTTGAACCGGTCGAGATCAAGCTGCACCACCGCAAGACGTTCGCGCCGACGATGCGCGCTCTTGATCAGCGTGTCGAAATGGTCGGTCAGGAATGTGCGGTTGTGCAGACCTGTCAGCCCGTCATGAACGGCGATGAAGGCCATCGAATTGCGCGCATCGACGAGTTCGCGCGTCTTGCGCAGGATCGCGTTTGACATGGGCCGGAAGATGAACAGCGCCACCAGAACGATGACGCCGATCGTGGCGTAAAACAGCGTGCGGTGCAGATCGAGCATCTTTTCGGATCGTTCGTCGGCGAAAGCGCTGATGCGCTGGCCCAGCGCCGAATAGCCCGACAATGTTGCGTTGGCGACCGAGGCGTCGAGGGTGACGCGCTCGTAACCGCCCTTGTAGCCGCCATTGTCGCCGAGTGCGAGTTGGGACGAGAAGGCCGATACCAGGCGTTCGCCATTGGCGACCAGCCCGACGGAAAAATAGTCGAGATGGAAAGGCTTGCCGAAAAGGACGTTCTCGATCGTCTTCGGATCGAGCCTGGCCGGCGACTTTGGATCGGCGGCCGTCTGCTTGAGCAGCAGGTCATAGTTGGTTTCGAACTCCGCCGTCGCCTGCTTGAGCGCGTTGACGAGCGCCGGCTGCTTGTCGCGCGAAGCAGCACCGGTCGCACCGGCGAGGAAGACGATGCGCTGCGACAGCGTCTTTTGCGTGCTGACGATATCGAGCAGCGTATGGTTGTGCCGTTGGGTGGCCATCACCTGCTGCAGCAGGATGAAGGAAGCCACCACCATGGCGGCGATGATCAGCAGCGCCAGCCAATAACCAGCCTTGATCAGCAGTATGAGCTTGCCTGAAACGGTTTGCACCGGCTGCTGCGACATCTTGGGGGGCGGCCCTCTCGCCAACGGATTCCTGTATGAGCATCATTGAACTGCAAACATTAACAGGACTGGAAATCGACAGCTGGCCGACAAGGGGAAAGGCTTAAAGGTCGCGAAATGGTTATCGGCCTCTTTCGCGGCCGGTCCGCATTTGAACATTCGCCGGCCCATGTGATCCGGATCGTCCCTCGAGCCATGCCTGCGGCATCCGTTCGACATTACCCAGCCACCTGATCCGGTCGCTTTTGCGGTGGATTTTTTGTGCGTGCGGGACGACAGTCGGCCCACGTCAAACGAGGCACGATCATGACCGCAGCATTTCTCTCCCATATCGACGGCGAACTTGAGGGGCTCAGATCGGCCGGACTGTACAAGTCCGAGCGGGTGATTTCCTCCACGCAGTCGGCTGAGATCGAGGTCGGCCGCGAGAAGGTGCTGAATTTCTGCGCCAACAACTATCTCGGCCTCGCCGACAGCCCCGACCTGCGCGAGGCGGCAAAGCACGCGCTCGACCGCTACGGCTACGGCATGGCTTCGGTACGTTTCATCTGCGGCACGCAGGAGGAGCACAAGCAGTTGGAAGCGACGATATCGTCCTTCCTCGGCATGGACGACACCATCCTCTACGGCTCCTGCTTCGATGCCAATGGTGGACTGTTCGAGACGCTTCTGGGCGAGGAGGACGCCATCATCTCCGATGCGCTGAACCACGCCTCCATCATCGACGGGGTCAGGCTGTCCAAAGCCAAGCGCTTCCGCTACGCCAACAACGATATGGCGGATCTCGAGGCGCGGCTGAAGGAGGCGAAGGATTGCCGGTTCCGGCTGATCGCCACCGACG
Source organism: Mesorhizobium sp. B2-2-3 (assembly GCF_006442405.1). Classification (NCBI taxonomy): domain Bacteria; kingdom Pseudomonadati; phylum Pseudomonadota; class Alphaproteobacteria; order Hyphomicrobiales; family Phyllobacteriaceae; genus Mesorhizobium; species Mesorhizobium sp. B2-2-3. Next base: position 150,107 of record NZ_VFWC01000007.1, read on the forward strand.
GCGTGTTCTCGATGGATGGCATCATCGCCAATCTCGCGGGTGTGTGCGATCTGGCCGAAAAATACGATGCCATGGTCATGGTCGACGACAGTCACGCGGTCGGCTTCGTCGGCAGGAACGGCCGCGGCTCGGCTGAGCATTGCGGCGTCGAGGGCAGGGTCGACATCATCACCGGTACGCTCGGCAAGGCGCTGGGCGGCGCTTCCGGCGGCTACACGTCCGGCAAGAAACAGGTGGTCGACTGGCTGCGCCAGCGCTCGCGGCCCTATCTGTTTTCCAACACGCTGATGCCGGCGATCGCCGGCGCCTCGATCAGAGTGTTCGACATGATCCGCAATGGCGATGCCCTGCGCGAGCGCCTATATGCCAATGCGGAACGGTTTCGGACACAGATGGGGAAGCTCGGCTTCACGCTGGCAGGCGCCGGCCATCCGATCATCCCGGTCATGCTGGGCGATGCCAGCTTGGCGCAGGAGATGGCGGCGCGCATGCTGCAACGCGGCATCTATGTCATCGGCTTCTCCTTCCCGGTGGTGCCCAAGGGCCAGGCGCGCATCCGCACGCAGATGTCGGCTGCGCATTCCAGCGCCGACATTGATCGGGCGGTCGAGGCTTTCGGTGCGGTTGGCAAGGAACTAGGTGTGATTTCCTGAGCGACCGGCGCCGCAAACCGCTTCCGGATCAAGAGATTCAAGGGACAAAAGAATGTCGAACATGATGAAGGCGCTGGTGAAGGCCAAGGCCGAGCCGGGCATCTGGATGGAAGAGGTGCCGGTGCCGGAAATCGGCCCCAACGACGTCCTGATCAAGGTGAAGAAGACCGCGATCTGCGGCACCGACGTCCACATCTACAATTGGGACCAGTGGGCGCAGAAGACGGTGCCCGTGCCGATGGTGACCGGCCATGAATTCGTCGGCACCGTCGCGGATTTCGGCGCCGCGGTCACCGAATACAAGGTCGGCCAACGCGTGTCGGGCGAAGGCCACATCGTCTGCGGACATTGCCGCAACTGCCGCGCGGGCAGGGGGCATCTGTGCCGCAACACGCTCGGCGTCGGCGTCAATCGCCCGGGCGCCTTCGGCGAGTACCTGGCGATCCCACAGCACAATGTCGTGCCGATCCCCGACGATGTGCCGGACGAGATCGCCGCGATCTTCGATCCCCTGGGCAATGCGGTTCACACCGCATTGTCATTTGATCTGGTCGGCGAGGACGTGCTGGTCACCGGCGCCGGACCGATCGGCATCATGGGCGCGCTGGTGGCGCAATGCGTCGGCGCCAGGAAGGTCGTTATCACCGATATCAATCCGGTTCGGCTGGATCTTGCGCGCAAGCTTGGCGTCCAGCACGTCGTCGACGCCTCCAAGGAAAAACTGAGCGACGTGATGCCGGCGCTCGGCATGACGGAGGGTTTTGATGTCGGCCTGGAAATGTCGGGGGCAGCCCCCGCCTTCCGCGACATGATCGACACCATGAACAATGGCGGCAAGATCGCCATCCTCGGCATTGCGCCGACCGGGTTCGAGATCGACTGGAATAAGGTCATCTTCAAGATGCTGCATCTCAAGGGCATCTATGGCCGCGAGATGTTCGAGACCTGGTACAAGATGATCGCGCTGGTCCAGGGCCCGCTCGACGTCTCAGGCCTGATCACGCACCGCATCGGCATCGATGATTTCCAGGTTGGATTCGACGCGATGCGCAGCGGCAGTTCGGGCAAGGTGGTGATGGACTGGTAATCGATGCGCCGGGAGTCTCAGGCTTCGAGGCAGGCGATGCTAGGGTCGCCTGGTTTTCAGCCATCGCACCTGTCGCCAGGCGCGCCGCAACGCAGTTGCGGCGGCGCCGATGGCAATGGCGGCGAGCGCAAGCGTCAAGACTTCGTTGTGGCCATTCCAAAGGAATTCTCCGGTAGATAGCAGTGCCGCGACGGTTGCGACTGCCATGCGATGTGGCTTGGCCATCGGTCCGGTGAAATCACTCGGCGTCTCGTTGGCCCGCCCCAATTCCCGCACATAGGCGGTGAGAACCGAAAAACAGGCCGCTGCCCAGCCAAGGCCAGGCATGCCGATGCCGTAACCTATGCCGGCCATGATGGCGATATCGGCGAGCCTGTCCGGGAACTCGTTCCAGAACGGCCCGTCGGCCGACGCCTTGCCGCCCTCGACGGCGACTATGCCATCGAACAGATTGCACAGCAGCCGCAGTTGGCAAAACAGCGCCGCGCCCAGCAACAGCAGCAAACGAGAAGTGCCGCCGCTCTGCCCGCCAAGCCAGAAGGCCGTGCCTGCCAGGGCGCCGGCGAGGATACTGGCCTGCGAAATCTGGTTGGGGGTCACGGAGAGTGCGGCGAGACGTCTGGCCGTCGCTTGTGCCCAGCGCGTGTCGCGGCTTGCAAGTGGTCTGCGATCGCCCGTGTTCATCACTGCCTCATCCCGGCGACCAGAAATAACGCGTGAGATGGAAGAAGATCGGAGCGGAGAAAACCACCGAATCCAGCCGATCTATCAGGCCGCCGTGGCCGTCGATCAGATGGCCCCAATCCTTCACGCCGCGGTCACGTTTGATGGCGGACATCACAAGGCCGCCGAAAAAACCCATCAGCGTGATCAGGAAGGCCATCGCGCCCGCCTGAAGCGGAGAGAATGGCGTGATCCACCACAGGCCAGCGCCGATGAGGCTGGCGCTTGCAACGCCTCCGAGGAAACCTTCAAGCGTCTTGGACGGCGAAAGCTTTGGTGCGATCTTCGTATGCCCGATCGCCTTTCCCCAGATATATTGCAGTACGTCGCTCAATTGCACGACGATGACAAGAAAGGCTATCAGAAGCACATTGCGGCCCTCGTAGCCGGGAATATGCAACGTCAGAAGAGCCGGGACGTGGGAGGCGCAGAAAACGCAGATCATCAGCGCCCATTGCACCTCGGCAATTCGAACGAGGAAGTGCTGGGTGTCGCCCCGTATGGCCGAGATGATGGGCATCAACAGGAAGGCGTAGACCGGGATGAAAACAGAAAAGATCTCGTAGTCCTCGATCCAGAGCAGCACATACTGTACCGGCAGCACGACGAAAAACGCCGTGGCCAGCGCCCAGTGGTCGGCACGCCGGGTGTTGGTCAGCGTCACGAATTCGCGAAGTGCCGCGAAGGAACAGAAGCCGAAGAGAAGCAGGACGCCGATCCGCCCGGCGATGAATGCTATGGCGATGAGGATCGCCATTACCCACCAGGCATTGATACGGGCGTTGAGGTTCTCGATGGCTGGGTTGGAGCCTTCCGGCGACAGCCGTCGCTCCAGGATATGCCCCACGAAAGAGGCCACGAGCAGGATCCCGCAGACGCCGAGCACGAGAACCATCATATCGAATTGGGTTAAGCTCATTCCGCTGCCTTTTTCGGTGCCAGCGCCAGCAGCGCCCCACGTGCCCGCTCGAGGAACATCTCCTTGCTCTCGCCGTCAGCCAGGTGCATTGCCTCGCCGAACGTCACCGTGCAGATCAGCGGGATAGGCACGAATTCCCCTTTCGGCATCACCCGGTTGAGATTGGCGATCCATACCGGCACCAACTCGAAATCCGGGTGCGATGCCGCCAAATGGAACAGCCCGGACTTGAATGGCTGCAAGGACGCGTCGGATTGGTTGCGCGTGCCTTCCGGGAAGAGAATGAGCGAAGAGCCTTCTCTCATCGCCTCCCCCATGCTCTCGACGGGATCCATCGTGCGTCCATTGCGATTGCGCTCGATCAGGACGGCATTGAAAACGTCGCGGCCGATGAAGGCTCGGACTTTTGATTTCAGCCAGTAGTCGGCACCCGCTACGGGACGCACCCGCCGACGCAGGCGCGGCGGCAGAACAGCCCAGATCAGGATGAAATCGCCATGGCTGGAATGATTGGCAAAGAAGATCGAGCGACGCCGAGGCAATCTGCCTTCATGCCAAAACGGCCGCACAGCGGTGATGACTCTGGCAAACAGCAAGACGACCACGGCCACCGGCCTCGCGAGCAGCGACTTCATCCTTCCCCCCAATTCGCCCGTCGATGATCACTGGCTGACATACAGCGCTGAAAATCCGCCACCGAGCAAGCAGCGATCGAAAATGACCGCCAGACAGTCTCTGCTTCAAGGCGCTGTCGCGTCGAGCCACCGTCTCATATTCTATCTGCCGATAGCCGCTATCTCAGACCCAACGCGCTTTCCAATGACGCAACGCCTTTGACGATGGAGGCTTGCTGGTCGGCGCTCAGCTGGGCCAGCAGCTCCCGTTCGAAAGCCTTCGCCAGTGGCACCATCTCGCTATAGGCCGCAAGTCCGGCTCTGGTCAGCGCCAGGTGCTCGACGCGGCGATCGTTCTCGTCAGTGGTTCGGATTAGCCAGCGGCGACGCTCGAGCTCCGCCACGGCACGCGAAACCTTTGTCTTGTGCATCGCCGACTGCGCGCCGAGTTCCGTCGCGGTCATTGTGCCGCGCTGGCCAAGCCCCGAAAGCGTACGCCATTCCGGCCGTGTGAGGCCGTGACGCTCCTTGTAGATCCGAGAGAATTCGCGGCTCAGCGCATCGGCCAGCCGATACAGCCGGTAGGGCAGAAAGCTTTCGAGTTCCAGGATTTCGGATTCCATGACCAGCCATCGAGAAATGCCCGCGCACGGCATTGATAGTTACATTTTGGATGGTTACAAATGAAACCAATTTGGTCAAGCATTCGCGAGGAGGAAGCGATGGCCTTTTCCTACATGCCGGGTTTCGGTAACGATTTCGAAACCGAAAGCCTGCCGGGTTCGCTGCCGCACGGGCGTAATTCACCGCAGCGGCCGGCCTACGGCCTCTATGCCGAGCAGCTCTCCGGTTCGCCCTTCACCGCGCCGCGCGGCACCAATGAGCGCTCCTGGCTTTACCGCATCAGGCCGAGCGTCAGACATACCGGGCGCTTCAAGTCGGTGAGCTATCCCTTCTGGAAAAGTGCGCCCAATGTCGGCGATCATGAGCTGGCGCTCGGCCAGTATCGCTGGAGCCCGGTGCCGATGCCGAAGGAGCCGACCGACTTCATCGCCGGCATGCGCTCGATCACCACCGCCGGCGACGTGCTTGGGCAGACCGGCATGGCGGCGCATGTCTATGTCGCCAACAGGTCGATGGTCGACGACCATTTCTTCAACGCCGACGGCGAGTTGCTGGTGGTGCCGCAGGTGGGCGCCTTGCGCTTCGTCACCGAGATGGGAGTCATCGAGCTCAGGCCCGGCGAGATCGCGGTCCTGCCGCGCGGCCTCGTCTTCAAGGTCGAACTGGTCGATGCCGAAGTGCGCGGCTATGTCTGCGAGAACTACGGCGCCAAGCTGACGATGCCCGACCGCGGCCCGATCGGCGCCAACTGCCTGGCCAATCCGCGCGATTTCAAGACGCCCTGCGCCTGGTTTGAGGAGAAGGAGACGCCCTGCCGGCTGATCGTCAAATGGTGCGGACATTTTCATGTCACGGAAATCGGCCATTCGCCCCTCGATGTGGTGGCGTGGCACGGCAACTATGCACCCTATAAATATGATCTGGCGGCGTTTTCGCCGGTTGGTGCGATCCTCTTTGACCACCCCGATCCGTCGATTTTCACGGTGCTGACGGCGCCGAGCGGCGAGGAGGGCACCGCCAACATCGATTTCGTCATCTTTCCGCCGCGCTGGCTGGTGGCGGAGGATACGTTCCGCCCGCCCTGGTATCACCGCAACATCATGAGCGAGTTCATGGGGCTGATTCACGGCCAGTACGACGCCAAGGAAGAAGGGTTCGTTCCCGGCGGCATCAGTCTGCACAATCTGATGCTGGCCCATGGCCCGGATGCACCTGGCTTCGAAAAGGCCTCGCGCGCGGATCTGAAACCGGTCAAGCTCGACAACACCATGGCCTTCATGTTCGAGACCCGGTTCCCGCAGATGCTGACCCGCTACGCTGCCGAACTCGACACCAGGCAGGACAATTACATCGACTGCTGGGCCGATCTGAAGAAGCGCTTCAATGGCACGCCCGAGGGCGATTGGTCCTGAAGGATCGCTGCCGCCGGAAAACTGCCTTCAGGAAAGTTGAGCCGGCGGCTTGACGATTGCCCATAACAGCCTTGTTGTGGGCCTTGCGGCGCAAGGCCGCGTCAGGAGAGGAAACCGCATGAAGCTTGCCACATTGAAGAACGGGATGCGCGACGGAAAGCTCGTCGTCGTCTCGCGCGATCTTACACGCTTCACTGATGCCTCCTTCCTGGTGCCGACGCTGCAGGCGGCGCTCGACGATTGGCGGCGGATTTCGCCGCATTTGGCCGCAATGGCGGAGTCGCTCGAGAGCAATGCGGTGCCGTCGGCGCGCTTTCACGAACATAATGCCCATTCGCCGCTGCCGCGCGCCTATCAATGGGCTGACGGTTCGGCCTATGTGAACCATGTCGAGCTGGTGCGAAAAGCACGCGGCGCCGAAATGCCGGCAAGCTTCTGGACCGACCCGCTGATCTATCAGGGCGGCTCCGACAGCTTCATCCCGCCGCGAGACCCGATCCGCATGGCCGACGAGGCCTTTGGCATCGACATGGAGGCGGAAGTCGCGGTCGTTGTCGATGATGTGCCGATGGGCGCTGGCCTTGAAAAAGCGCGGGAGGCGATTCGCCTGGTGATGCTGGTCAACGACGTGACGCTGCGTGCCATTACCGGACCGGAACTCGCCAAGGGGTTCGGCTTCTTTCAATCCAAGCCGTCCTCGGCCTTCTCGCCGGTCGCGGTGACGCCGGACGAGTTGGGCGAGGCCTGGGATGGCGGCAAGGTCAGCCTGCCGCTGCTTGCCGACCTCAACGGCAAACCTTTCGGCCGGGCGAATGCCGGCGTCGACATGACGTTCGATTTCCCCGCGCTCATCGTGTACGCGGCGAAAACACGGCCGCTGGCGGCCGGCACCATCATCGGCTCCGGCACCGTCTCCAACAAGCTCGGCGGTGAGCCTGGCAAACCTGTCTCGGCCGGCGGCGCGGGCTATTCCTGCATCGCCGAACTGCGCATGATCGAGACCATCGAGACAGGCGAGCCGAAGACGCCGTTCCTGCATTTCGGCGACACGGTGCGCATAGAGATGAAGGATAAGGCCGGGCATTCGATCTTCGGCGCCATCGAGCAGACGGTCGAGAAATATGAAGGGTGAGAGCGCAAGAAGTTGAAGGATGAACCTGCTTGATCATCTGCGCCGCATGGCCCGCAACAATCGCTGGTCGAACGACCGGCTCTACCGCGCCGTGCTTATGCTGGGGCCTGGTGAATTCGAAGCCAATCGCATCAGCTTCTTCCCTTCGATAAGGGCGACGCTCAACCACATCCTTGCGGTCGATCTTCTCTATCTCGATTTTCTGGAGCAGGGCGGTATCGGCGCCGCAGTGTACGATGATTTCGTGCCGTTCGATAGCGCAGCCGACTTGTCAGTGGCCCAGATCAAGTTCGACCGCAGGCTGATCACCTTCTGCGATGCCTTGTTGGAAGCCGACCTCGACCGCCATGTCATCACTGACCGGCGTGGAGACGGCATGATCCCGGAAAAGATCGGCGATATCCTCGCCCATGTTTTCCTGCATGACATCCACCATCGCGGCCAGGTGCACGCGATGCTGTCCGGCACGTCGGTCGCGCCGCCGCAACTCGACGAGTTCCTGCTCGATTATGATTTGAAGCTGAGGCAGGAGGAGGTTGGACGGCTGGGTTTGTGAGACCACTGCTTATGTCAGGGCGACGTCGTAGCGGGCGAAATGCGGGTCGGATGTCATGATGGTTAGTTTGTCCGTTTGCGCCTGCGCAATCAGTAGTCTGTCGAATGGATCGCCATGGTGGTGGGGTAGGCCAGCGACAGCGTTCGCATGCTGGAAGGTGACGGCGAGCGGCTGAAATTGCATCCTTGGAAGCAGTGTTGGCAGATCATCCGGCGCATCGAGTTTTCTGATTGAGCGCTTGATGGCAATTTCCCAGACGCTTGCCGCGCTGGCGAACACCACCGCTTCCGAAGCCAGGATGGCGCGGTAGTGCTTGCTGAGACGTCGATCGTCCGAAATCGACCAAAGGATGATATGTGTATCGGCGAGAAACGGGCCGATCATCATTTGACGTACTCGTCCCATTCGGGGCCGAGTTCGTCAAAATCGTCCGCAATCCAGATCTTGCCTTTCAACGCGCCGATACGCGGCAAGGGTTCCGCCGCTGCCGGAGGCACGATACGCGCAGCCACCTTGCCGTGGCGCGTGAGTACAATCTCTTCACCGGCTTCCGCGCGGCTGACGAGTTCCGACAATTTGGCCTTGGCCTCGGCGATGGAAACATTCATGGCTCGATCCTTTGTGACCATAATTTAGGTCATAATTTATCGAACCGCAAGCCGCCTGGTCGGGATCGATCTACTCAGCGGCCTGCACCTTGATCACGCCGCGCTTGATCTGGTCCTGCTCGATCGATTCGAACAGTGCGCGGAAATTGCCTTCGCCAAAGCCTTCGTCGCCTTTGCGCTGGATGAATTCGAAGAAGATCGGTCCGATCACGGTCTTGGAGAAGATCTGCAAGAGGATCTTCGTCGTGCCGCCGTCGACCACGCCTTCACCGTCGATCAAAATGCCATGCTTCTTCATGCGCTCGATCGGCTCGTCATGGCCGTTCACGCGTGCATGCGACATCTCGTAATAGGTCTCCGGCGGGCCGGGCATGAATTTCAGCCCATTGGCGGCAAGCTTGTCGGTGGCCTCGTAGATCGCGTCGGTGCCCACCGCTATGTGCTGGATGCCCTCGCCATTGTACTTCTTCAGATATTCGGCGATCTGGCTGGTGTCGTCCTTGGACTCGTTGAGCGGAATGCGGATCTTGCCGCAGGGCGAGGTGATCGCCCGGCTGACCAGCCCGGTGATCTTGCCGTCGATGTCGAAGAAATGGATCTGCTTGAAGCCAAACAGGTCGCGGTAGAAATCCCACCATTTGTCCATGTTGCCGCGGTAGACATTATGCGTGAGGTGGTCGAGGAAATAGAAGCCGACGCCTTCCGGCCTGGGGTCGCGTTTGCCCAGCCATTCGAATTCGGCATCATAGGCCGAACCCCTCTCGCCATAGGTTTCGATGAAGTAGAGCAGCGAGCCGCCGATGCCAACGATCGCCGGCACGTCAAGCGTCTTGTCGGCGCCTTCGTAAGGCGTGGCTCCTTTCGATACCGCGTGTTCGAAGGCATGCTTGGCGTCCACGACCCGCCACGCCATCGAGGAGGCGCATGGGCCATGCTTGTCGACGAACTTCATCGCATGCGAGCTGGGCTCGGCGTTGACGACATAGTTGATGTCGCCTTGCCGCCAGACAGTGATGTCCTTGGTGCGATGCCTGGCCACGGCTACGTAGCCCATGCGGGTGAACAACTCGGCCAGCTTCCGCGGCTCCGGATGCGCGAATTCGACGAACTCGAAACCGTCGGTGCCGGCAGGGTTGGTCTTGCTGATCTTGGCGGGCGGGGCGTCGTGCGGGAAGGGACCCATGATAATCCTCCGGAAGCTGGCTTGGCCTGGATGGGCCATCTCAACTCATCATAGCGCGGGCAGGTCGCACGGTGCTTGCATTCAAACGCTTGAAATGTTTATCTGATGCATGAAATGTGCATGGTTTTTGGAAGTATCATGAATGATGCGCGTCTTGATCAGTTTGATCGCAAGATATTGGCGCTGTTGCAGTGTGACGCACGGCTCACCAACAACGACCTTTCGGAGCGGGTGAACCTCTCGGCCTCGCAATGCTCGCGCCGCCGCCAGCGGCTTGAGGAGGACGGCTATATCAAGGGCTATCGCGCCGTGCTTGACCGCGACCGGCTGGGCTTTTCGCTGGTCAACGTCATCTCGGTGACCTTGGCCACTCACAACCGCGACAATGCGCGGCGCTTCGGCGAACTGGTGGCGCGGCTGCCCGAAGTGCAGGAGGCGCACGCGCTGACCGGCGAAATGGATTATATCCTGAAGGTGGTTACGCCCGACCTGAAATCATTGTCGGAGTTCGTCAATGGCGTGCTCTTGCCCCACGAATCTGTGCAGCACGTCAAGACGGCGATTGTGCTCGAGACGCTCAAGGAGACGGGCGCGCTGCCAATCTAACCCTTCGACTGCTGAATCAGCCCATAGAGATTGGTGCAGCGGGCGCCGGAACGGCAGTAGGCGAACACCGGGCCTTCCAACTCGTCGAGCGCTTGTCCCTGGTCCTCGACATTCTCCGCCGTGATCTGGCCGCTGATGACGGGGATGTAGCGGAAGGCAAGCCCGGCAGCCTCGACTGCGGCCTTGAGCGTGTCGGCCGAAGGCTGGCCGGGCTGCTCGTCGTCCGGCCGGTTGCAGATCACGCTCTTGAAGCCTGCTGCCTTGATGGCGGCGACGTCCTCGGGCTGGATCTGGCCCGAGACCGAATAGTCCTCGCTGATCTCGCGGTATTCCATTGTGGTGTCCTCGCAATCTGGTTGGGCAGTCTTGCCACTCCCCGGCACGGCCGGCAATCCACGCCGAGGGATTTCTCTGCCAAATAGCGAGTGCTGACCGGAAAATCCAACCGGGCCGCGAGGGCCCGGTTGGGTCGGAGCGGCTCAACTGCCGAGGATCGCGCCTTTGATCTGCGTGATGTTGTTGTGCATCATGTCGACATAGGTCGAGGCCGGGCCTTCGGGCTGCGACAGCGCGTCGGAATAGAGCGTGCCGCCGACCTTGATGCCGGTCTCGCTGGCGATCTGCTCGATCAGGCGCGGATTGGTGATGTTCTCGACGAAGATCGCCGCCGCTTTGTCCTGCTTGACCTGCTCGACCAGCTTGGCGACGTCGGCGGCCGACGGTTCGGAATCCGTCGAGACGCCCTCCGGCGCTAGGAAGGTCAGGCCGTATTCGTGCTCGAAATAGCCGAACGCGTCATGCGAGGTGATGACAACGCGTTTTGCCTCGGGGATGGACTGGATCGCCGCCTTCACCTCGCTTTCGAGCGCGTCGAGCTTCTTTGTGTAAGCCGCGGCGTTGGTCTGGTAGCTGACGCAGCCATCATTGTCGGCCGCGCAGAACGCTTCGGCAATGTTCTTCACATAGATCTTGGCGTTGGCGATCGACTGGAAGGCATGTGGGTCGGTGACCGTCTTGCCGGCGCCGGTACCCGCGCCCTCCGCCGCGTCCGCATCGGCGAATTCCGGTTTGAAGTCGATCGCCGCCACGCCCTTGGTCAGGGTGACGATCGAGGCCTTAGTGGCGCTGGCATCGACCAGCCGCTGTAGAAAGCCCTCGAAATGCAGGCCGTTGACCAGCACCAGATCGGCGCCCGCCATGGCTACCGCATCAGCCGGGCTCGGCTCGTAGACATGCGCATCGCCGTCGGGTCCCACGATGGTGGTGATGTTGACGCGGTCGCCGCCAACATTCCTGGCGAAATCAGCAATGACGGTAAAACTTGCGACCACTTTCAAGGGCGCCGCAAAGGCCGACGACGCGTCGAGAGCAGTTAATGTTATAACGCTCATCGTAAGGGCGGCGCGGATCGATTTCAACATGGGCGGTCTCCTTGGAGGCTGGGGTGGATCAGGCCGTCCGATGACGGTGATGGATGATGCGGGCGCGCAGCGCGCCGCGTGTGCCGAACAGGATCGAGGCGAAATAGACGACGCCTGCCGACAGGATGATCGCCGGGCCTGAGGGCAGCGAGGCGTGGTAGGACAGAAGCAGTCCGGCGATGCAGGAGGCAAAGCCGATCAGCACGGCCAGCACGCACATCGGTTCGACGCGCACGGTCCAGAAACGGGCCGCGGCGGCCGGCAGCATCATCAGTCCGACCGACAGAAGCGTGCCCAGCGCCTGGAAGCCGCCAACGAGGTTGAGCACGACGAGGCCGAGGAAAATGAAATGCACCGGACTGCCCCACCGGCTGACCGAGCGCAGGAACAGCGGGTCGAGGCATTCGGCGACCAAGGCCCGCCAGAAGACGGCGAGACTGGCAAGCGTCACCAGCACGATGCCGCCGATCAGCGTCAGCGCTTCATCGTTGAGCGCCAGCACCGTACCGAACAGCACATGCATGAGGTCGACGCTGGAGCCACGGACCGAAACCATCAGCACGCCGACGGCGAGCGAAATCAGGTAGAAGGCGGCCATCGAGGCGTCTTCGCGCTGGATGGTGAATCGCGAGACGGCGCCCGCGCCGAGTGCAACGACGATGCCGGCGATCAGGCCGCCAATGGTCATCGGCAGGATTTCCAGCCCGTAAAGCAGGAAGCCGGCGGCGGCGCCCGGCAGGATCGCGTGCGCCATGGCGTCACCCGAGAGGCTCATGCGCCGCAACATCAGGAACACGCCGACCGGACAGGCGCCGAGCGACAGCATCAACGAGCCGAACAGCGCCCGCTGCATGAAGGCGAAATCGGCGAAAGGCGCGATGAAGAGTTCGTAGAAGACGTTCATCATGCAGCCCTTGGTCCGGCGCCATGATGGTGGTGACGATCCTGTGCATGGGCAGGCTCATCATGATTGTGATCATGTCCGTCATGGTCATGATCGGGTCCGCCCGGCTCGCACCATGGCGCGTTCTCTTCCCACGCTTCATGGAAGCGCCTGGCCCGCAGGAGATTCTCAGGCCGCAGCGTCTCCTTCGTCTCGCCCCAGGCGACAGGCTGGCGGGCCAGCAGCAGCGTTTCGGGAAAATTCTGCCGGACAAGGTCGAGGTCGTGGACGACGACCATGATTGTGCGTTCCTCGCCATGCCAGCGCTTGATCAGCGCAATAAGATCGCCCATCGTCTTTGCATCGACGGCGTTGAACGGCTCGTCGAGCAGGATTAGATCCGCATCCTGCAACAGCACGCGGGCAAACAAGGTGCGCTGCAACTGGCCGCCCGACAGCGTGTCGATCGGGCGGGTCTCGAAGCCGCCAAGGCCGACCGCCATCAACGCCTCGCTGACGGATTGGCGATCCTCCTTGGTATGGCGGCCGAGCAGCCCGCGTTTCGGCCACAGGCCGAGCGAGACCAGATCGACGACCCGGGCCGGAAAGCTGCGGTCGAGTTCCGACTGCTGCGGCAGATAGGCGGCGCGCACCCCAGGCGCCCGCGTCACAGCGCCGGCCATCGGCTTCAGCACGCCGACGATACCCTTCATCAACGTCGACTTGCCCGAACCATTGGCGCCAACGACGGCGGTCAGCGAGCCTTTGCGTATGATGCCGTCCAGATGATGGATCGCCGGATGGCTGTTATAGCCAAGCGTCAGGTCACGGAATGTCAGGCAGGTTTCGGTCATTTGACGGTCCGTGGGGCGGTAGTGCGGCTGCCGGGCAGCGCCGATTGGATATGTGATGTTATTACATTAGTCAACAAGCCAATCGAGCGGAATTGTGGCTGCCGGCTCAACTTGCCGTGACTCTCCGGCGCCGCTGGTCCAAGGGGATTTGGAACGCTCGGCCTTGCCCGAAGCCGGTGCCAACTCTAAAGAGGCGCGACCACAAAGGAAGGAAACCTCCCATGAGCATTCGTCGCATCGATGTTGGCCCGCGCATGAGCCAGATCGTCATTCACGGCAATACCGTCTATCTGGCCGGCCAGGTCGGAGAGCCGGGCGGCAATGTCGCCTCGCAGACTCGCGATATTCTGGCGACGATCGACGAATTGCTGGCCAAGGCCGGCACCGACAAGACCAAGATCGTCCAGGCGATCATCTGGCTGGCCGACATGGGCACCTTCGCCGAGATGAACTCGGAATGGGACAAGTGGGTGCCGCAGGGCCACACACCCGCACGCGCCACCGGCGAAGCCAAGCTCGCCGGTCCGGAATATCTGGTCGAGATCATTATCACCGCGGCGATCTGAGGCGCTGCGCTTTCCCTTCTCCCCTTCCTTGCGAGGCAAAAAGGGGAGAAGGGAAGAGATGCTATCCGTGTGACGGCGTGAATCTTGCCACCAACGTGTGGCTCTCGGCTGCATAGGTGAAGCGCACATGGGTGACCGGGTGCTCGGCGCTCCATGTTCGGCGCTCGACCACAAGACAGGCCGCACCAAGGCCGATGTCGAGGGCATCGGCAACACGCTCGTCGGCGGCAACAGCACGAATGCGATGCTCGGCCTCGCTCCACGGCACACGGCCGATCAGCCACGGGCCCGGCGCAATATCCAGGAACTCTTCCTCGCCGGCTTCCTTGACGGCGGAGAGATTGATCAGCCGCTCTTCGAGCGCGAACGGCCGTTCTCCGGCGAAATGCAGGCATTCCAGCGATAGTACCCAACCCGAGGCAGAAAGCCCGAGCAGCGACCGGTCTTGCGCGCTGCTGCGCCGCTTCAGGCGCGCCAGCCGCTCATAGCGATAGGGCAGCCCGAGCGCTTCGACCTCGATCCTGATGTCATGGATTTCCAGCACCGCCGCTTGCGATTGCGGCTGACGCACGAAGCTGCCTGAGCGCCGGCGGCGTTCGATCAGTCCTGACTTGGCAAGCTGCGACAGCGCCTTGTTCACCGTCATGCGCGAGCAATCATATTCGGCCGTCAGCTCGTGCTCGAACGGGATGCGATGCCCCGGCGCCCAGGCGCCGGACAGGATTTTCTCGCTTATGTCCGACAGGATGCGCTGATGCAGCGACACCGTCTCGCCGCCCTCCGTCTCCGCTGTCGCCACCATGCTCATGGGCTGTCTCTGATCAGCCTGCCGAAAGCGCGGTCATGACATTGCGGAAACACGCCGCGATGGCGTCGCGCCTGGCGTGCCTGCCGCCGCTGACTTGCTTTTGGCCGTGCACCCAGACGCAATCGACCTTGGTGCCGTTGGCGAAGATCCAGGCGTCGAGGATCGCGTCTCCGGTCTTGCCGGCAAGCGAAGCCTGGCTGTGGTCGAGCGATACGAGGTCGGCGGATGCGCCAATGGCGATCCGCGAGGCGCCGGCGCCAAGGGCGACGCTGCCGCCGTCAAGCGCTGCGTCGAACAGCGCGCGGCCGGTCGAGCCGCCGGCGACCGCCAGCACGTTGCGGGCGCGGTGGGCAAGACGCTGCGAATATTCGAGTTGCCGAAGTTCGTCCGGCAGCCCGATCAGCACGTTGGAATCGGAGCCGACGCCGAAGCGGCCGCCATGTTGCGCGAACAGCGGCGCCGCAAAAATGCCATCGCCGAGATTGGCTTCGGTGATCGGGCACAGCCCCGCGATCGCGCCGCTTTTTGCCATCGCCATGGTCTCGGTATCGGTCATATGGGTGGCATGGATCAGGCACCAGCGCCGGTCGACATTGGCATGGCCAAGCAGAAACTCGACTGGACGCGCGCCCGACCAGGCGATGCAGTCCTCGACCTCCTTCACTTGTTCCGCGACGTGGATGTGGATCGGTCCCTCCGGCGTCATCGCAGCGACTTGTCGCAACTCCTCGACCGTCGCCGCACGCAAACTATGGGGGGCGACGCCGATGACCGCTTGATTCAAGGTGCGAACGCATTCGCGACTTTTCTCAACCAGGCGTGAGAACCGGTTAACATCATTGAGAAATCTGCGCTGACCTTCGTTGGGAGCCGCGCCGCCGAAAGAAGAGTGTGCATAGAAGACCGGCAGCAGCGTCAAGCCTATGCCGGTTTCTGCGGCGGCGGCCGCGATGCGCTCGGCCATTTCGGCAATGTTGGCGTAGGGCTTTCCGTCGCGGTCGTGATGCAGATAATGAAATTCGCCCACACGCGAAAAGCCGGCCTCCAGCATCTCGACATAGAGCTGGGCGGCTACCGCCTCGACCTGGTCGGGCGTCATCGACAGCGCGAAACGGTACATCACCTCGCGCCAACTCCAGAAACTGTCGGCCGACGGGCCGCGCAACTCGGCAAGTCCGGCCATGCCGCGCTGGAACGCGTGGCTATGCAGGTTGGGCATGCCCGGCAGGACGATGGCGTGGCGCTCGTCGCCGGTGTTCGGCGCAACCCCGGCGTCGATTGCCGCAACGCGGCCTCCGCCCAGGGCGATGCGCACATTGCTTCGCCAGCCTTCCGGCAGAAGCGCCTGTTCCGCAAAGATCGCCGTCACGTTGTTCTCCGAATCCTGGCTTATGATGACAATAGCACTTGCGGTGCTTTTTAATATGTATATACATAACCGCCATCCTTTCAAAGGGAAAATATGATGGCTGGAGAAAGCAGGAGCCGGACGGCGGCGGTTCGCATATGGCGCAATGCGCGCCTTGCGACTTTTGCCGAAGGTGCGGCAGGGCAGGGCGTCGTCGAAAAGGGCGCCGTCGCCGCGCGTGACGGCATCATCGTCTATGCCGGAGCCGAAGCCGATATTCCGGCGGCGTTCGAGCGGTATGCCGAGATTGTCGATTGCGAGGGTCGCTGGATCACGCCCGGCCTGATCGACTGCCACACCCATCTCGTCCACGCCGGCGACCGCGCCAACGAGTTCGAGATGCGGCTGGCCGGCGCCACCTATGAGGAGGTCGCCAGGGCCGGCGGCGGCATCGTCTCGTCGGTCAGGGCCTTGCGTGCCGCGGGTGAGGACGAACTGGTCGCTCAGACACTGCCGCGTCTGGATGCGCTGATCGCGGAGGGCGCTACCACCGTCGAGGTCAAGTCCGGCTATGGCCTTGACCTGGAAAACGAGAAAAAGTCGCTGCGCGCGGCGCGCCGTTTGGGCGCCGAGCGCCCGGTGACGATCCGCACGACCTTTCTCGGCGCCCATGCCTTGCCGCCGGAAGCCAAGGGCGACAAGGACGCCTTCATCGATCTCATCACCGCCACGATCCTGCCGGCCATCGCTGCCGACGGGCTTGCCGACGCCGTCGATGGTTTCTGCGAAGGCATCGCGTTTTCGGTCGAGCAGATGGCACGGGTCTTCGAAGCCGCAAAGGCGCTTGGCCTGCCGGTAAAGCTCCATGCCGACCAATTGTCGAACCTGCATGGCGCCGAGCTTGCCGCGCGCTATGGCGCGCTGTCGGCCGACCATCTCGAATATACCGATGAGGCAGGCGCGGCGGCAATGGCTGCATCGGGCAGCGTGGCGACGATCCTGCCCGGCGCTTACTATTTTATTCGCGAGACAAAGAAACCTCCGATCGAATTATTCCGCAGGCATGACGTCAGGATGGCCGTCGCCACCGACAACAATCCCGGCACCTCGCCGCTGACGTCGTTGCTGCTGACCATGAACATGGCGGCGACCTTGTTCGACATGACGGTCGATGAATGCCTCGCGGGCGTGACCCGCGAAGCCGCCCGCGCACTGGGTCTGCTCGGACAGACCGGCACGCTGGAGGCGGGCAAATCCGCCGATCTAGCGATCTGGAGCATCGAGCGCCCTGCCGAACTCGTCTACCGCATGGGCTTCAACCCCTTGCACGCGCGCATCTGGAGAGGACAATGACCGAACTCGTACTGAAACCCGGCAACGTGACCCTGGCCGACTGGCGCGCCATCTATCGCGGCGCCGTGCCCAGGCTCGACGATGCCTGCCGGCCAAAGATCAAGGCGAGTGCGGAGGCTGTCGCACGCATCGTCGCCAAGGGCGAGCCGGTCTATGGCATCAACACCGGTTTCGGCAAACTGGCCAGCGTCCGCATTCCTGCCCAGGATCTCGAAACGCTTCAGCGTAACATCGTGCTCTCGCACGCCGCCGGCGTCGGCGAGCCGATGCCGGTCGCTGTTTGCAGGCTGATGATGGCCTTGAAGCTTGCCAGCCTGGCGCAGGGCGCCTCCGGCGTGCGGTCGCGCACCATCGAGCTGCTGGAAGCGATGCTGGCCAACGATGTCATCCCGGTGGTGCCGGCGCAAGGTTCGGTCGGCGCCTCCGGCGACCTCGCGCCGCTGTCACACATGACGGCCGTGATGATCGGCGTCGGCGAATGCTTCACGCCGCATGGCCGCTTCCCGGCCAAGGTCGCCTTCGTCTCGCATGGGCTGGAGCCTGTCATCCTTGGCGCCAAGGAAGGGCTGGCGCTGCTTAACGGCACGCAGTTCTCGACCGCCTACGCGCTGGCGGGCTTGTTCGAGGCCGAAGTTCTCTACCAGTCGGCACTGGTCGCGGGTGCACTGTCCACCGACGCCGCCAGGGGCTCGGACGCCCCCTTCGATCCGCGCATCCATCTCTTGAGGAAGCATCGCGGCCAGATCGAGACGGCGAATGCGCTGCGCAGTCTGATGGCCGGCAGCGCCATCCGCGAATCCCACCGCGTCGGCGACGAGCGCGTGCAGGATCCCTATTGCCTGCGCTGCCAGCCGCAGGTGATGGGGGCCGCTCTGGACGTGTTGCGCAAGGCGGCCGACACGCTCGGCACGGAAGCCAATGGCGTCACCGACAATCCCTTGATCTTCGCCGAGGACGACACCGCCTTGTCGGGCGGCAATTTCCATGCCGAGCCGGTGGCTTTCGCTGCCGACATGATCGCACTCGCCGTCTGCGAGATCGGCTCGCTGTCGGAGCGCCGCATCGCCATGCTGGTCGACCCTGCGCTGTCGGGCATGCCCGCCTTTTTGACGCCGAAGCCCGGCCTGAATTCCGGCTTCATGATCCCGCAGGTGACGGCGGCAGCGCTGGTTTCCGAAAACAAGCAGAAGGCCTATCCAGCAAGCGTCGATTCGATCCCGACCTCGGCCAACCAGGAGGATCACGTCTCGATGGCCGCACATGGTGCGCGCCGGCTGATCGGCATGGTCGAGAACGCCACGGCCGTCATCGGCATCGAGTTGCTGGCCGCGACCCAGGGCTGCGATTTCCACGCGCCGCTCGCTTCCAGCACCGCACTCGAAGCGGTGCGCAAATTGGTCAGGGCGGAGGTGCCGCATCTCGACAACGACCGGCATTTCCATCCCGACATGGAGAAAGCCATCGCCATGGTGCGCAGCGGTGCAGCGATGAAGGCGGCGAGCGCGGTGGCGCTGCCGGGAATTGCCTCATGAGAATGCTTGGCATGGTAGGTTACGTTCCTTCTCATCCCAGCCGTAGAGCTCCAACCTGCGGAGGCCTCGCATGACACCTCCTTGGCTGACGGTAAAACAAGGCACCGCGCCGCTGCTGGTTTCCATGCCGCACACCGGCATCGATCTCGCCGGTCTCGACAACCGGCTGGTCTCGAGCTGGCTTGGCCAGCGCGACTGCGACTGGTGGATCGACAAGCTCTATGATTTCGCCGCAGGTCTTGGCGCCACCGTCGTGCACACCGCCATCTCGCGCACCGTCATCGACGTCAATCGCGATCCGTCAGGCGCCTCGCTCTACCCTGGTCAGGCGACGACCGGGCTGTGCCCGACCGAAACCTTCGACGGCGATCCGCTCTACCGTACAGGCGAGGAACCGGGGCCGTCGGAAATCGACGAGCGCCGCCGAAAATTCTTCATGCCCTATCATGCCGCGCTCCAGGCCGAGGTCGACCGGCTGCGCGGATTGCATGGCAAAATCGTCCTCTATGACTGCCACTCGATCCGCTCTGTGCTGCCGCGCCTGTTCGATGGCACGCTGCCGGTCTTCAATCTCGGCACCAATGACGGCAAGAGCACGGATCCGGCGCTGCAGGAAAAGGTCGCCGGGATCCTGGCCGAGACCGGCGAGACCTTCGTGGTCAATGGCCGCTTCAAGGGCGGGTGGATCACGCGCCATTTCGGCCAGCCGCAAAACGGCGTCCATGCGCTGCAGATGGAACTGTCCAACCGCGGCTACATGCGAGAGCCCGAAGGCAAGGGCGCGCCCGACAACTGGCCGGTGCCTTACGACGCCGCCTTCGCCGCGCCGATCCGCGCCACGCTGACATCCATCCTCGAGACCGCGATTTCGTGGGTCGAGAGCTGACGCCTCGCCGCACTCATCTGAAAGGGAAGTGACGACATGACCGATCCTCGCCACAACATCCGCGAAGTGCGCAGCCCCCGCGGCGACAAGCTCAATGCCAGGTATTGGACGACCGAAGCGCCGCTGCGCATGCTGATGAACAATCTCGATCCCGATGTCGCCGAAAATCCCAACGAACTGGTCGTCTATGGCGGCATCGGCCGGGCGGCGCGCACCTGGAACGATTTCGACCGCATCGCCGCTTCGCTGAAGACGCTTGGCGAGGACGAGACGCTGCTGGTGCAGTCCGGCAAGCCGGTCGGCGTCTTCCGCACTCATCCCGACGCGCCGCGCGTTTTGATCGCCAACTCCAATCTGGTGCCGCATTGGGCGACCTGGGAGAAATTCAACGAGCTCGATAGGAAAGGCCTGATGATGTACGGCCAGATGACGGCCGGCTCGTGGATCTATATCGGCACGCAAGGCATCGTGCAGGGCACCTACGAGACCTTCGTCGAAGCCGGACGCCAGCACTATGGCGGCGATCTCAGGGGCAAATGGATCCTGACTGGCGGCCTCGGCGGCATGGGGGGCGCCCAGCCTCTCGCGGCCGTCATGGCCGGCGCCTGCTGCCTGGCCGTCGAATGCGATCCCGACCGCATCGATTTCCGGCTGCGCACCCGCTATGTCGACGAGCGGGCTGATACGCTTGATGAGGCGCTGGAGAAGATCGCGCGCTGGACCAGGGCAGGCGAGGCGAAATCGGTCGGCCTGGTCGGCAACACCGCCGATATCGTGCCGGAACTGGTGCGGCGCGGCGTGCGCCCCGACATGGTCACAGACCAGACTTCGGCGCACGATCCGTTGAACGGCTATCTGCCCAAGGGCTGGACGCTGGCCGAGTGGCGCGAGAAGCGCACGTCCGACCCGAAAGCAGTCGAGAAAGCCGCCCGCGCCTCGATGCGCGAGCATGTCGAGGCGATGGTGGCCTTCTGGAACGCCGGCGTGCCGACGCTCGACTACGGCAACAACATCCGCCAGGTCGCCAAGGAAGAAGGCTTCGAGAACGCCTTTGCCTTCCCAGGCTTCGTGCCGGCCTATATCCGGCCGCTGTTCTGCCGCGGCATCGGCCCCTTCCGCTGGGCGGCCCTTTCCGGCGATCCGGAGGACATCTACAAGACCGACGCCAAGGTGCGCGAACTGACGCTCGGCAACACGCATCTGCACAATTGGCTGGACATGGCGCGCGAGCGCATCGCTTTCCAGGGCTTGCCGGCGCGCATCTGCTGGGTCGGCCTCGGCGACCGCCACCGGCTGGGCCTGGCCTTCAACGAGATGGTCGCCAGAGGCGAACTCAAGGCGCCTGTCGTCATTGGCCGCGACCATCTCGATTCCGGCTCGGTCGCGTCGCCAAACCGCGAGACGGAGGCGATGAAGGACGGCTCGGACGCGGTGTCCGACTGGCCGCTGCTCAACGCCTTGCTCAACACGGCGTCGGGCGCCACCTGGGTGTCGCTGCACCATGGCGGCGGTGTCGGCATGGGCTTTTCCCAGCATGCCGGCATGGTCATCGTCGCCGACGGTACGGCTGAGGCCGCCAGGCGCCTGGAGCGGGTGCTGTGGAATGATCCGGCGACCGGCGTCATGAGGCACGCCGACGCCGGCTACGACATCGCCATCGATTGCGCCAGGGAGCATCAGCTCAATTTGCCCGGCATTCTGGGCTAACGGGCCGGCCGATGCGCGTCCTGCGGGCAGCCGGATACAAATCGATGCCGTGGAAGAACGGCGGCGGCGTGACGACGGAAATCGCCGTCTCGCCGGCCGATGCCGGGCTCGACACCTTCGATTGGCGTGTCTCGATGGCCCGCGTCGAAGGCAGCGGGCCGTTCTCCAGCTTTGCCGGCATTGACCGCACCCTGTCGGTATTGGAAGGCGAGGGGATCATTCTTGATGTCGCCGGCGAGCCGCCGGCGTGCCTGACCGCCGCTTCAGCGCCGTTTTCCTTTCCAGCCGACCGGCCGACCAGTGCCGAACTGATCGCCGGTCCGATCACCGATCTCAACGTGATGACCCGGCGTGGCCGCATGAGGCATTCCGTCGAACGCCTCGTAATGTCGAACCCTTTGGAAATCGGGATTGAAAGCAGAGCGACCCTCGTCCTGTGCCTGGGTGGGGAAGTCTTGGTTTCCGCCGCAGAGCCTATTCGCCTTAGCCACCTCGACGCACTCCTGACTGCCTCAGCCACAGCTGGCCTGCGCATCAAGCCCATCGACCACCCGACAGTATTCGTGGTCCGGATCGATGGCATTCGACCCAACGATTAACGCTTGTTTCCAAACATGATCGTGATGCCGGCGAAATATAGGGTAAGCTCCAGCCGGGATCACGAAAAAGCCTGAATCCTTTCCGTCGATCGGTCTCGGCGGGAGTGACGGGCGTTCGTCTTTGAAACTGTCGAAAGACGATGCCTTGTCGTGGTGCGGAAACAATTTTCGGCAAAAGCTGGGCATGCAACCAATTGCATTTGAATCGGTTTTAGGGCCATTGCCGTGGCGGTGACGCCGCTGAGTGCCCGCTTACGGAATTTTCAATGAATATTCAGACGAATCCAGCACAAATCGAAAAGACTAGCGCGAGCTTCCCGCCCATCACGGAAGAACCGATAAGATCCATTTTCCTGCCGGAGGAACGCCTTCGGCTGCTCGGTGAAAGCCTGGCCAAGGGCGATCTCGCGGATCTGTTCGGCCTGACACCGTTCGATTTCCAGGCCCGCATCCGCGACAGCGCCAAGAAGATCCTCGAGGTCTACCGTTCGACCAACGCCGCGCAGGCGAGGGGCGAGACCATCACGCCCGCGGCGCAATGGCTGCTCGACAACAACTATCTGGTCGAGGAAACCATTTTCCAGGTCAAGCGCGACCTGCCGCGCCGCTTCTATCGTCAACTGCCGACGCTGAAGCTGCCGGACGGCGGCGGCGTGCCGCGCGCGCTGGCGCTGGCCTGGACTTATGTGGCGCATTCCGACAGTTCCGTCTCCGCGACCATGTTCAAGGCCATCGTCCAGGGCTTCCAGTCGGTCGAGCCGCTGAAGATCGGCGAACTCTGGGCGCTGCCGTCGCTGTTGCGCTTCGTTCTGATCGAAAATCTTCGCCGCCTTGCGGTCAGGGTCAACCGCACCCGGCAGATGCGCCAGATCGCCAATGATGTCGCGGACAAGGTGCTGGCGACCGACGATACCCGCGACCGGCAAGCGATCCTGGCCAATTTCAGCGCGCACGCCCAGGACACCACCTTTGCCACGCAACTGCTCTACCGCTTGCGCGACGGCTCGCAGAATGCAGGCAAGGCGCTGGAGTGGCTGGAAGGCGAACTCGAGAAGACCGGCTCGGACGCCGAGGAAATCATCATTTCCGAGCATCATACGCTGTCCAGCGGCAATGTGACGACCGGCAACATCATACGCGGCCTGCGTCTCATCAACGATATCGACTGGACGGTGTGGTTCGAGGGCGTCAGCCGTATCGACACGGTGCTGCGCGAGCGCACCGACTTCGCCGCGCTCGATTTCTTCTCGCGTGACCAGTACCGGACCGCGATCGAAGAGCTGGCCCGCCGCTCGAATCTGTCGGAATATCGCGTCGCCGAAAAGGCGATCGAACTGGCCGGCCAGATCACCAACGAAATTGCATCCGCCGCCGACGGCGCAGATGGCCTTGCGGCTCCTTTAGCGCACACGGATGTCGGTTTTTTCCTTGTCGGGCCACGCCGGCTGGAGCTGGAAAAGGCGATCGGCTACCGACCGACCGTCAGTCAGACCGTCAAGCGCACCTTTGCCAAGACCGGATGGCTGGGCATCGTCCTGCCGGTCTTTGCGCTGACCGTGCTGCTGCTGGTGGTTTCCGGCAATGCCCTTGCCAATCTCGGCCTGTCTGTGCCTTCGATCGTCTTGATGCTAGCGCTGTTTGCCGTGCCGGCCAGCGAAGGCGCGCTCGCTTTCTTCAATACCGTTGTCTCGCTGTTCCTCAAGCCGACGCGCCTTATCGGCTATGACTACAGGCACGGCGTGCCGTCCGAGGCACGCACGCTGGTGGTGGTGCCGTCGCTGATCGGCTCGCGCGACGATGTCGAGGAAAACATCCGCAACATCGAGGTGCATTACCTCGCCAATCTGGCGGACGAGATCCACTTCGCCCTGCTGTCGGACTGGCCCGACAGCAAGACCGAGATCGACGCAGCCGACACCGAGATTCTCGAATTCGCCCGTGACGAGATCGCCCGCCTCAACGCCCGCTATCCCGCCGAAGGCGCGCCGCGCTTCTATCTCCTGCACCGGCGCCGGCTCTATAATGCCGCGCAGGGATGCTGGATGGGCTGGGAGCGCAAGCGCGGCAAGCTGCACGAGCTTGACCTGCTGCTGCGCGGCGACAGCGACACCACCTTCCTGCCGCTCGATGTGCCGCTGCCGGAAAAAGTCGTTCACGTAATGACGCTCGACGCCGACACGCGCACCACCCGCGACGCGGTCGCTACGCTTGTCGGCAAGCTTTGCCACCCGCTCAACCGACCGCATTTCGATGCCACCAGGCGCGTCGTCACCTCGGGCTACACGATCCTGCAGCCACGTATCACCGCTTCGCTGACCAGCGGCGACGAGGCATCGTTCTTCCAACGGGTCTTCTCGGCCAATCGCGGCCTCGATCCTTATGTCTTTGCGGTGTCCGACCTGTACCAGGACGTCTTCGGCGACGGCTCCTTCACCGGCAAGGGCCTCTACCACGTCGATGCCTTCGAGGCCGCGTTACAGGGCCGCATCGAGGAAAACACCATCCTCAGCCACGATCTGCTCGAAGGCGCGCTGGCGCGTTCGGCGCTCGTCACCGACGTCGAACTGGTCGAGGATTACCCGACCCGCTACTCGGTCGATGCCTCGCGCCACCACCGCTGGGCACGCGGCGACTGGCAGCTCCTGGGCTTCATCCTCGATCCGCGCTCCGGCGTGCCGGCGCTGTCGCGTTGGAAGATGGTCGACAATCTGCGCCGCTCGCTGACGCCGATCTTCTGGGTGATGGCGGCGATCGCCGGCTGGACGCTGCTGCCCTTCACGCAGGCAGCACAATGGCAGGCATTGCTGATCCTCAGCCTGTTCATGGCGCCCACTTTCGACGTCGTCAACGCCATACTGCCCAAGAGCGGTGACCAGACGCCGCGCGGCCATTTCTCCGCGCTGGCGCGCGACGTGGCCTTCGGCACCGCCATGGTGGCATTGAAGATCGTGCTGATGGCGCATAACGCCTGGATGATGGGCGACGCCATCGTGCGCACGCTCTACCGGCTGTTCGTCTCCCGGCAGAACCTGCTGGAATGGCGCACCGCCTCGCAGGCGCACAAGGCCGGCGACAACGATGTCGGCTCCTACTACGGCATGATGTACGGCGCCGTGATCGTCGGCTTCGTCGGCCTCGCCATTCCGGTGCTGGCCGATTCCACCGGCGCCTTCGTCGCCTTTTTCTTCGCTCTGTTCTGGATCGGCTCCCCGGCGATCGCAAGCTGGATCAGCCGCTCGGCCGAGACCGAGGACCGGCTGCGCATCTCGCAGGCCGACATCCATGCGCTGCGCACCGTGGCGCGCCGCACCTGGCACTATTTCGAAACCTTCGTCACGGCGGAGCATCATCACCTGCCGCCGGACAATTTCCAGGAGAGCCCGGCGCCGGTGGTCGCGCCGCGCACCTCCCCGACCAATATCGGCGTCTATCTCCTGTCGGTCGTCTCGGCTCGCGATTTCGGCTGGATCAGCCTGTCCGACGCCATCACCCGCATCGATGCCACCATGACGACCATCGAGAGCATGCCGCGCAACCGCGGCCATCTCTTCAACTGGTACGACACCACCACACTGAAGCCGCTCTATCCGCTCTACATCTCGGCTGTCGACAGCGGCAATCTCGCCGGCCATCTGGTGGCGGTGGCGGCGGCCTGCGCCGAATGGGCCGAGGCGCCGTCCGTTCATCTCCAGGGCGATTTCGAGGGCATCCTCGACACAGTGACCATCCTCGGCGAGAGCCTGGATGAGCTGCCCGACGACCGCCGTCAGCTGCGGCCGCTGCGCCAGCGCCTTGCCGACCGCCTCGACGGCATGCGGCGCGCCGTCGACACCATCAAGGCGCAGCCGGAAATGGCCTCGATCCGCACCATCAATTTGGCTGTGCTGGCCGGCGAGATCCGCAAGCTCGCCACCGCCATCCACACCGAGGCGGCATCGCCACAGAGCGATGTCATCGTCGACTGGGCGGCCAGGCTCGAAGCGACCTGCGAGGCGCATGTCCACGACGCCCACAGCGACGACAACGCGGTCGAGGCGCTGCGGGCCAAGCTGCTCACCCTGCGCGAGCGCACGCGCCGCTTCGCCTTCGAGATGGAGTTCTCGTTCCTGATGCGGCCGGAGCGCAAGCTGCTGTCGATCGGCTACCGGGTCGAGGAGCACCAGCTCGACGAGAGCTGCTACGATCTTCTGGCCTCCGAGGCGCGGCTGACCAGCCTGTTCGCCATCGCAAAGGGCGACCTGCCGACTGAGCACTGGTTCCGGCTTGGCCGGCCGATCGTCGAGATCGGCTTCCAGGGCGCGCTGATGTCCTGGTCCGGCTCGATGTTCGAGTATCTGATGCCGCCGCTGGTGATGAAGGAACCGCAAGGTTCGATTCTCAACCAGACCAGCAAGCTGATCATCAAGCGCCAGATCCAGTATGGCCGTCAGAAGAATGTGCCCTGGGGCATTTCGGAAGCGGCCTACAATGCCCGCGACCGCGAGCTGACCTACCAGTACACCAATTTCGGCGTGCCCGGTCTCGGGCTGAAGCGCGGTCTTGGCCAGAACACCGTGATCGCGCCTTACGCCACCGTGCTGGCCGCGCAGTTCAACCCGCGTGAAGCGGTGCAGAACCTCGCGCGCCTGCGGGAACTCGGCGCGCTTGGCCGCCATGGTTACTACGACGCCGTCGATTTCACGCCGCAGCGCGTGCCGGAAGGCACCGATCACGTCGTCGTACAGAACTACATGGCCCACCATTCCGGCATGTCGATCGCGGCGGTCGCCGACGCCATTTTCGAGGGTCGCCTGCGCGACCGTTTCCACAGCGATCCGGTCATCGAGTCGGCCGAACTTCTGCTCCAGGAGAGGGCGCCGCGCGACATCCCGACCGCGACCGTCAGGACCGAGGCGGACGAACGGGCGAAGGACGAGACCGAAACCGAGAGTCCCGACACCCGCATCGTGCTCGATCCTGTGCGGGCGCTGCGTTCGACCAACGTGATGTCGAACGGCCGCTATTCGGTGATGGTCACCGCGACAGGCTCCGGCTACAGCCGGTGGGGCGACCTGTCCGTCACGCGCTGGCAGCCGGATCCGACCGAGGACCGGCTTGGCTCCTACATCTTCTTGCGCGACGCAGGCAGCGGCGACTGGTGGTCGGCGACGGCGGAGCCGAAGCGCGCGGCCGAGGAGCGCACCCAGACGCTGTTCTCCGACGACAAGGCGAGCTTCGTCAAACTGGTCGGCACGCTGCGCTCCGAGGTCGAATGCATCGTCATCTCGGAAGGCAATGGCGAAGGCCGCCGCGTGACGCTGTTCAACGAGGGACCGACCGACCGTCACATCGAAGTGACCTCCTTCGCCGAGCTGGTGCTGGGCCTGGAGGTATCCGACAATGCCCATCCCGCCTTCTCGAAAATGTTCGTGGAGACCGAAATTGCCCCCAACAATGGGGCGATCTTCGCCACGCGGCGCAAGCGCGAGACCAGCGAGCCAGACGTGACGATGGTGCATTTCGTCACCGACCCGTCCGGTCCGGCGCGCGACGCCGAAGCCGAGACCGACAGGCGCGCCTTTATCGGCCGTGGCCGCACCATCGTCGACGCTGCGGCTTTCGATCCGGGCGCCCGGCTTGGCGGCCATTCCGGCTTTACCCTCGATCCGGTCGCTTCGCTGCGCCGCCAGGTGCGCGTGCCCGCCAACAAGAAGATATCGCTGACCTTCTGGACCGTCGTCGGTTCCAACCGCGCGGAGCTGGAGGAGGCCATTGCCCGGCTCGACCACCCGGAGAGCTTTGCCCGCCAGGCCATGCTCGCCTGGACGCGCAGCCAGGTGCAGACCCGGCATCTCGGCCTCAGCCTGGCCGACGCCGCCAACGTACAGAAGCTGGCGCGCTACCTGATCTATCCGGATCCATTCCTGCGCCTGCCGGCAGAATCCATCGCTTCGGGACTGGGCAAGCAGTCGAGCCTGTGGCCGACCAGCATCTCGGGCGATTTCCCGATCTTCCTGGTCAGGATCGGCGACGTCGCCGATCTCGAAATCGTCGCGCAGGCACTGCGTTTCCAGGAATACATGCGCACCCGTGGCATGATGATCGATTTCGTCGTCGTCAACGAACAGGCCTCCTCCTATGTGCAGGACCTGCAGCGGGCGGTCGAATCCCTATGCGAGAACAGCCGTTTGCGCGGCAAGGAGCTCGGACCGCGCCAGCACATATTCGCCGTGCGCCGCGACCTGATGGACGAGACCACCTACAAGACGCTGCTTGCGGTTGCCCGCGTGGTTCTGCACACGCGCAACGGCACCATCTTCGATCAGATCGAGCGGGCCGAAGTGGCGGCCTTGCAGGCGCGCGATGCCCAGCAGCCGGCGGCATTGCCTGAATTGGCGTCTATGACACATTCCTTTGGCTCGCAGGCCCTGGCGGCGGACGGGCACGGGCTCAGCCAATGGAACGGGTTCGGTGGTTTCGAGGGCGACGGGCGGCATTATGTCGTGCGCCTGGCCGGCCGCAGCACCACGCCCCAGCCCTGGATCAATGTTATTTCCAACGCCTCGTTCGGCTTCCACGTCTCCGCCGAAGGCGCTGCCTTCACCTGGAGCCGCAACAGCCGCGACTACCAGCTGACGCCGTGGTCGAACGATCCGGTTTCGAACCGGCCCGGTGAGGGCATCTATATCTATGATCACGCCAGTGGCCGGGCATTCTCGCCGCTCGCCGCCGTGGTGCGCGATCCGTCGATGACTTACGAGACGTGGCACGGCCAAGGGTTCTCCACCTTCCGGTCGAAGCGCGGCTCATTGTCGATGGACCTCACCCATGTCGTCGACCCGGTCGACCCGGTGAAGATTTCCCGCCTGCGCATCCAGAATGCCGGCCCGACGCCGGCCAGGCTGCGCGTCTATGCCTATGCCGAATGGGTGCTGGGCGGACATCGCTCGCGCACGGCGGCGACCATCGTTCCGTCGCGCGATGCCGCCACCGGCGCCTTGCTGGCACAGAACCCCTACGGGCTCGATTTCGGGGAGCGCGTCGCCTTCCTCGCCGCCGATGACGGCGTGCATTCGGTGACAGCAGACCGGACTGAATTCCTGGGCCGGCACGGCACCAGCGAGTTTCCGCAGGCGGTGCTGAGCGGCGCGGGACTGTCAGGCCGCGTGGAGGCCGGCGACGATCCCTGCGCTGCAATCGCCCGCGACATCGATGTTCCGGCCGGCGGCGACGTCACGCTGTTCTGGCTGCTCGGGGACGCTGGCTCGGCCGCGGAAGCGAGCGCCCTGGTGCGCAAGCATCGGGGTAGGGATTTCGACCAGCGTCTGGCCGACAACGAGCGCGAGTGGCGCGGCTTCCTCGACACCATCCAGGTCGAAACGCCGGACAAGGCGCTCGACGCCATGGTCAACCACTGGCTGCCCTACCAAAGCCTCGCCTGCCGCATCCGCGCCCGCTCTGCCTTCTATCAGGCCAGCGGCGCCTTCGGCTTCCGCGACCAGTTGCAGGACACGCTGGCTCTGCTGGCGCACGATCCCAAACTGGCGCGAGACCAGATCCTCAACGCGGCGCGTCGGCAGTTCCCTGAAGGCGACGTGCAGCATTGGTGGCTGCCGCGCACCGGGGCGGGCGTGCGTACGCTGATCTCCGACGACGTAGTCTGGCTCGCCCATGCCACCGCGCGCTACCTGCTGGTGACGGGTGACGCCACCATCCTGAAGGAGCAGCTGCCCTTCATCGATGGACAGCCGCTCGGCGAGGGCGAGCACGATGCTTTCTTCACGCCCGAAATTTCGAAAAAGACGGCGTCCCTCTACGAGCATTGCGC
This sequence comes from Mesorhizobium sp. B2-2-3, assembly GCF_006442405.1. NCBI lineage: Bacteria > Pseudomonadati > Pseudomonadota > Alphaproteobacteria > Hyphomicrobiales > Phyllobacteriaceae > Mesorhizobium > Mesorhizobium sp. B2-2-3. Next base: position 179,988 of record NZ_VFWC01000007.1, read on the forward strand.
GCGTGCGCTCGATCTTGCCATTACGCGCAGCAGTCCCGCCGGGCTGCCGCTGATCCTCGGCGGCGACTGGAACGACGGCATGAACCGCGTCGGCGAGCAAGGCAAGGGCGAGAGCGTCTGGCTCGGATGGTTCCTGCTGCGGACGCTGGGCGACTTCGCCGCCGTGGCCAAGACCGAGGGTGATGCCAAGCACGCGCAGGCCTGGGCAAAGCATGCCGACGCGCTGAAACGCGCGCTGGAGAGCACGGCGTGGGACGGCGAATGGTATCGGCGCGGCAGTTTTGACGATGGCACGCCGCTCGGTTCGCGCTCATCCCAGGAGTGCAGGATCGACTCCATCGCCCAGTCCTGGAGCGTGCTCTCGGGCGAGGGCGATCCGGCGCGTTCGACGACGGCGATGCAGCAGGCGACCAAGCTGCTCGTCGACGACGAACTCAAGATCCTCAAGCTGTTCACGCCGCCCTTTTCGAAGACGAAGAAGGACCCGGGATACATCAAGAGCTACCCGCCGGGCGTTCGCGAGAATGGCGGCCAGTATACTCATGCCGCCACCTGGTTCGTCATCGCGCTGGCCGAAATGGGGCTGAACGACGAAGCCTATCGCTGCTTCTCGATGCTGAACCCGGTCAACCACGCATTGGACGAGGCCTCGGCAGAGCGCTACCGCGTCGAGCCCTACGTGGTTGCGGCCGATATCTACGCCGGCGACGGCAATGCCAGCGACAACAAGGGCGGCCGCGGTGGCTGGACGTGGTACACGGGCTCGGCGGGCTGGCTGTACCGGGCGGCGGTCGAAGGCATTCTCGGCATCGAGCGGCGTGGAAAGCAGATCACGTTTAGGCCGAAACTGCCCAGCCATTGGGATGGCTACGCCGCCACGCTCAAAATGCTGGGGGCCGAAGTCACGGTGCGTGTCGTCCGCGACAAAAAGACCAAGTCGATCTCGCTTGAAGTTGATGGTTCGAAGACGAAATCCGCGTCTTTCCAACCGAAGGCTGGTAGCAAGGTCGAAGTTGTCGTGAAGATACCGTCATAAAATCAACAGCTTCAACCCTGTCCCGCGCATCCTCCGGAATGCGCGGGATAGTCTTTTGTCTATTTGCAGATCTCCGCTTGGGCAGCCGGCGGATCCGGTCGGGCCATGCCGGGCAAGATCGCCGTGATTAAAAATGTGGCAGCGCTCAGCGGCTGCCATGATTTTGCCGCAAGGCTGACATTTCACCTTTTATCTCAACCCGTTAGGTGATCACGTGAGATTTCGCATCGTCGTCATCTTTTGTTCGCTAAACGGGAACGGAAGGGATAGACGGGCATTGTTTTGCGACGCGTTAACCGATACGTGTCAAGAAATGGTGCGGTGCACAATAAATGTTTTGGCGGAGTAGCTGAAGTGTCCCTTCTGCAAATCTACTGGCGAGCGCTCGGTTATTTGGCAGCTGACAGGAAACGCGTGGCGCTGATCTGCTCAGCCAATGTCGCGCTGGCCATCATCGCCATCCTGGAGCCGATCATGTTCGGTCGCGTGATCGACGCGATTTCCGCACACGGCTCCGTCTTTTCGACGCTCGCCCTCTGGGCCGGCCTCGGCGCCTTCAACATCATCGCGTTCGTTCTTGTGGCGCGCGGCGCCGACCGCTTCGCCCACGCCCGGCGCAGCGAAGTGCTCTGCGACTCCTTCGAGCGCGTCATCACCATGCCGCTCGCCTGGCATCATCAGCGCGGCACGTCCAATTCCCTGCACACGCTGCTGCGTGCCGTGGAGACCTTGTTTAGTCTCTGGCTCGAATTCATGCGCCAGCATCTGTCCACGGCCGTCGCGTTGTTCCTGCTGATCCCGACCGCGCTCAGCATGGACGTGCGCATGTCGATGGTGCTGCTGGCTCTCGGCGTGCTCTATGTCGGCATCGGCCGGCTGGTGATGAAGCGGACCAAGGCAGGCCAGGCCGCCGTGGAGCGCCACTATCACACCGTATTCGCCCATGTGACGGACTCGGTCAGCAACGTCGCCGTTTTGCAGAGCTACAACCGCCTCGGCCATGAGGCCGATACGCTGCGCCGCTACGTCAAGAACCTGCTCGATGCGCAGAACCCTGTGCTCGACTGGTGGGCCATGGCCAATGCGCTGCATCGCCTGTCGTCGACGATTTCGATGATGGTGGTGCTTTTGATCGGCGCCTATCTGGTCACCCACGGCCAGCTGCGCATCGGCGACGTCATCGCCTTCACCGGTTTTGCAACGCTGCTGATCGCACGTCTCGACCAGATGTCGGCATTCGCCAACCAGATTTCGGAGGCCCGCGCCAAGCTCGAGGATTTCTACCATCTCGAGGACTCGGCGGCCGACGCCGCCGAACCGGACGGGCTGCGCGATCTCACTAACGTCACCGGCCATGTCCGCTTCGAGAATGTCGGCTTCGAATTCGCCAATTCGGGGCAGGGCATCCACGACGTCTCCTTCGAGGTCCAGGCGGGCCAGACCGTAGCCATCGTTGGGCCGACCGGCGCCGGCAAGACCACGCTCATCAATCTGTTGCAGCGCGTCTTCTCGCCGTCCACCGGCCGTATCCTGATCGACGGCATCGACACCCGCACCGTGACTCGCAAGTCGCTGCGCCATTCGATCGCCACCGTGTTCCAGGATGCGGGCCTGCTCAACCGCTCGATCGAGGAAAACATCCGCGTCGGCCGCTCCGATGCGACCAACGACGAGATCCATGCCGCCGCCAACGCGGCTGCCGCACAGGACTTCATCCTGGCCAAGAGCAATGGCTACGACACGGTAGTCGGCGAACGCGGCGGCCAGTTGTCTGGCGGCGAGCGCCAGCGCATCGCCATTGCCCGCGCCGTGTTGAAGGATGCTCCGATCCTGGTGCTGGATGAGGCGACCAGCGCCCTCGACGTCGAGACAGAAGACCGCGTCAAGGAAGCGATCGACGAATTGCGCCGCGACCGCACCACCTTCATCATCGCCCACCGCCTGACTACCGTCCGCGACGCCGATCTGGTCGTGTTCATGGACAAGGGCAGGGTGGTCGAAATGGGTGGCTTCGCCGAGCTGTCGCTGCGCAACGGCCGTTTCGCCAGCCTGCTGCGCGCCGGCGGCCTGCTCAACGACGAAGAGGTCCGCCGCCTCAGCCGCTCGATACAGGGCGAGGCCGCCTGAGCGGGTTCTTTTACCTCCCCCCGTGGGAGGTCGGACCGAAGGTCCGGTCGGGGAGCGCCGCCGTCCTCACCCCGCTGCTTCGCAGCAACCCCCCCAAGGGGAGGTGACAAGGCCTGCGACACTCCCTCGATTGCCCCAGACGCATAGCCGGGCTATTTAAAGCGGCATGAGCGACAGCACTTCACGCCTGAGCGGCTGGACCGATCTTGCCAACCCGACACGGTTCGTGGCGCTTGCCGACCGGGTGGTGCCGTGGCTCGCGACGATTGCGGCGCTGACCCTTGCCGCCGGCCTCTATATGAGCTTCACCGCGCCCGAGGACTTCCAGCAAGGTATCACCGTCCGCATCATGTACATCCATGTGCCTTTCGCCTGGTTGGCCATGATGTGCTACATGCTGATGGCGCTCTCGGCGCTCGGCACATTGGTCTGGCGCCATCCGCTGGCCGATGTCGCACTGAAATCGGCGGCCCCCATAGGTGCCGTCTTCACCGCGCTGGCGCTGGTCACCGGTTCGATCTGGGGCAAGCCGATGTGGGGCACCTGGTGGGTGTGGGACGCGCGGCTGACTTCGGTTTTCGTGCTGTTCCTGATGTATCTCGGCATCATCGCGCTGACCCGCGCGCTCGATGATGCCGGCCGCGCCGCCTGGGCCGCCGCCATCATCACGCTGGTCGGCTTCATCAACATCCCGATCATAAAATTCTCGGTCGATTGGTGGAACACGCTGCATCAGCCGGCCTCGGTGTTCCGCATGGGCGGATCGACCATCGACCCCTCGATGCTATGGCCGCTGCTGGTGATGGCCATCGGCTTCACGGTGCTGTTCTTCGCGCTGCACCTGATGGCGATGCGTACCGAAATCCACCGGCGGCGGGTGATTGCGATGCGCAGGGTCGCGGCCCGGCAGGCTGAGCGTCAGCCGGCTTGAATCACCCGCGCCTGGCCAAAGAAGTCATCCCATCCGCCCACGTGCGGCCACCGGCAGGGTTTCCAGCACCGTCTCGCCGTCGATCAAATTGACCTCATTGAACAGGTTGGTGACGACGCAGCAATGGTCGGGCACCACGCGCACGCGCTCGCCGATGCGAAGCTTGCCATCGCCTGAGAGCGTGACCGTGCCGTGTTCCTCGCTCAGGCCCGTCACCCGCGCTCCCGCAACGCCGAGCAACTCGCCGAAATCGGCGAGCCCCAGCGTATCGCTCGACAGCGCCTTGCTGCCGGCGTCGAGGATGGCACGCGTCCGCGTCGGATGGCTGACCACGGTCGACAGCACGCTCAGCGCGCAATCGTCGAGGCTGCCGACGCCCTTGGCGACCTGGTAGCGGTCGAGATAGATGTAGGTGCCGGGGCGGTATTCCGTGACGACGCTGTCTTCGCCCGAGCGCCACATGTCGGGCGTGCCGCCGCTGGAGATGCGCGCGCAGGCGAGACCGCAGGCGGCCAGCGCCTGCCTGGCGCCGGCGAGCCAGGCCTCGGCCTCCGCCGCACGGCCCGCGGCCGGATAGGTCATCAGCCCGCCGAAGACGAGGCCCTTGGCCGTGTCGATCTGTCTTGCCAGCCCAACCGCTTCACCAGCCGTCTGCACGCCGCAACGCCCCATGCCGGTGTCGCATTCGACCAGGACCGGCAGGGGATTGCCGGCATCGGTGAAGGTGGCGGCCAGCCCGTCGATCGTCTCCACGCTGTCCGCCGTCACCGACAGGGTTACGCGCATGTGCAGCGCCTTCAGCCGCTCCAGCTTGGCGCGGCCAAGAATGTTGTAGGGGAGAAAAATGTCGGTCAGCCCGGCATCGGCCATCACCTCGGCCTCCCCGATCTTCTGGCAGGTGATGCCGACCGCGCCCGCCGCCACCTGCTTCTTCGCCCAATAGGGCAGCTTATGCGTCTTGATGTGCGGCCTGAGCTTCAACCCGTGGCGGTCGGCATGCGCTTGCGCGCGGGCAATATTGGCTTCGGCGCGCGCTGCGTCGATCAGGATCGATGGCGTATCGAGGTCGTGAATGGTCGGCATCATCTGTCACCCTGTGGAATCCGCAGCGGTTATGGCCTTGAAACCGCCTTATGTCACGCGGCCAGCCGAGCGGACCCGTGGTTCCATGCGGCCACGCCGCAAGCCGGGGCGGGCAATACGGATCGACACCGCATCGGCGTTGGGCTATGCGACTTATCGGAAAAGTCGACACGAGGACCACGATCATGAAACGCTCCGCCATCAACGACATCATCCGCGAAGCCGACGCTTTCATCCGATCGTTCGGCTACATCATGCCGCCCTTCGCCTACTGGTCGCCGGAAGAGATGAAGGCGCGCCAGATCGATTCTTCGGCCATCTTCACCTCGCGGCTCGGCTGGGACATCACCGATTACGGCCAGGAAAAATTCAAGGAGCTCGGCCTGTTCCTGTTCACAGTGCGCAACGGCCGCTACGAGGATATGAAGAAGGGCATGGGCATGCTCTATGCCGAGAAGATCATGATCTCGCGCAAGGACCAGTTGTCGCCGATGCACCGCCACAACATCAAAGCCGAGGACATCATCAACCGTGGCGGCGGCAAGCTGGTGCTGGAACTGTTCATGCACGATCGCGACGGCGGCATCGATCCCAAGGCCGAGGTGTCGGTGCCTGTCGACGGCACCATCCACCGGTTGCCGGCGGGCGGGCTGCTGAAGCTTGATCCGGGCCAGAGCGTCACGCTGCTGCCCGGCGTCTGGCATGCCTTCTGGGCCGAAGGCAAGGACGTACTGATCGGCGAGGTGTCGACCGTCAATGACGATCTCACCGACAATGTATTTCGCGAGCCGATCGGTCGCTTCTCCAACATCGACGAGGACGTCGCCCCGCTGCACCTGCTGGTGTCCGACTATGAGAAGTGGCTGGGGTAACTTCGCAGTAAACTGAGGCGCCGGCCGGCTAACGGCCAAGGCCGGCAGCGCCTCAATGGCAGCAGCCAAGTGAAAGTGAGTCCCCCGGTTGCCTCTACGGCGATCCCTGGTCGATCGATCCCACCGCTTCGCCGGTGAAGATGACCTTCGTGCCCTCGTGCACTTCGGAGGCGAGATCTTCGGCGTCCCAATTGGTCAGCCTGATGCAGCCATGCGAGAAGGTTTTCCCGATCTTGCTCGGGTCCGGAGTCCCGTGAATGCCGTAACTTTCGATGGACAAATCAATCCACACCGATCCCACCGGATTGTTTGGCCCGGCGGCGATCGTGAAGGGGCGCTTGGTCCTGACCCCCTTGAAGGCGAAGTCGGGATCGTAGTGATAGGTCGGGTTGTGCACCACGCGTTTGACCTCTGCCTGGCCGCTCGGCGCCGGCTTCTCCTGGCTGCCGATCGAGGCGGGGTACACCGCAAGCACTTTGCCGGACGGGTCGAGCAGGCGAAGCTGGCGCGCGCCCTTGTCGACCTCGACCTCAGCAACACCCGCGGGCGGATCGCCTCGGGTGACGGCAGGCACCAGCACCTTTTGCCCGGCCTTCCTGAAGCCGACGCCAGGGTTGAGCCGTTGAAGCAACTGTTGGCTGACGTGGAAGCGCTCCGCTATTTTTTCCGCCGCGTTGTGGTAGCCGAGCCTGCGCAAGCGGGCCATTTTCTCCATGCGCGCCGGAATTCGCCTGGTAAACGGTCCGCGCACATCCTTGCGCGTCAGCTCGTACGTCTCGAGCGCCGGGCTCGGGGAGGTCGCGACCAGCTTGTCCCAGGTCTGGCGGGTGAGCTTACCATCGGCGGGCAGCCCGTTGGCCGCCTGAAACGCCCGGACCGCCTTGGCGAAGTTCTCTGCTGCGCGGCCGTCGATCAGGCCCGGCGAGAAGCGCGCGCGATCCAGAAGGATCTGTGCCTTCAGCACGGTCGCACTGACGCCTTTTGCTTCGCTGTCGTCGAATTGCACGTTGTTGACGGCTGCGACGTCCAGCTTTGCCGCCGCCGATACGTCACATGCCATGGCGAGCACGACAGCCGCGACGAGAAGGAGCCTGGTCATCGACGTCACACTCCTGCATGAGCACCTGCTTCTATGACGTTGCAGGGCCGATCTGGTTCCATTCCCCCCTGCATTTGAGCCGCGATCACCGACCGCCAGTATGAGGAATACGGATCGGGACGTCCGGCGGTCGCGCGGATGCATGTGATGATAGACTTAACGGCAAGAACTCGGCGCCGGCTGCACGCTCGTCCTGCACAGGCATGACGAGCTGATTGGTACATCCGTCTTGGCCAACCTTGCTTGCAGCGCCGGCAACGCCTCGCTTCGCCGCGCCGTGTCAGGCATTCCACCAGCCCGTGCAGCGCCTATGGCAACGCCGGGCTCACACGCACCGGTGTCGAACGCCATTAACTGCCAGGCCTGGCCTTGCTTTGTTTGCGGGCATAGACGACGCATGCGTCGACGGCGCTGACACACAGCCCATCGCGGCGGTTTGGAAGGTTGTTATCGCCCGCATAGGCGACCTCAGCCACACGGCCATCGACGATGCGAACCTGTGTGTTGCAATAACCTCCCGGAGCGACATTCAACGACCCGCCGACGGAAGGGATGGGGCCTACCGCGAAGGTAGGAAGCACGACATTGACATTGCCCCGCTGCACCGCGCGCTCGTAGCTCCAGATTTGCCCCGATGCTCCTTCGTCGGCGGTGGCGGTGGGGAATCCCGCACACATTCGCAGATCCGCTTCGCTGAGGCCGACCATTTCCTTTTGGGCGGCAGCCGTTGTGGGATCCTCTTTCGCAAGCTTGGACGTATCGTCGGGAACGACGCAGGACCAGAGCGCGCCCGTGCCGGTGAGAAGAAACAGGATAGCCGGTAGTCGAATCCCGCGAGACGCCAAAACCGCTCTCCGATCTGCTGGATTGTTCGCCCGCCCTTCACCGAGGTAAGAGGCCGCCCCGATATTTCAACCCGTGATGATCGGGCTGCCTGTTCGATCGCGAGACGGCGGATCAGGCTGGTTGGTCTGGTGCGGACGGTGGGATGCCCTTCCCGAGAGATGGGTGACAGTTCATTCCGGATAGATGGGTTACACTTTCGGCCCTTTGCAAGGAGAGCAAGGTGCCTTGGAAGGAGTGTAACGTCATGGAAGAGCGGCTGAAGTTCGTCGCCCGGCTGCTGGACGGTGAGAAGATGGCCGTGCTTTGCCGAGAGTTCGATATCTCGCGCAAGACCGGCTACAAGATCCTCGCGCGCTACAACGGTAGCGGCCTGGAGGGGCTGACGGATCGATCGCGTCGGCCCTATCGCCACGCCAATCAGCTTCCGTTTCAAATCGAGAAGCTGATTGTGCGCCTCAAGCAAGACAAGCCGACATGGGGCACGCCGAAGATACGCGAGCGGCTGGCCCGGCTGTATCCGGATGTGCACCGGCCGGCGATCTCGACGGTGCACGCCGTGCTCGATCGCCACGGCCTGGTCGAGCACCGCAAGCGCAGGCGAAACCGGGCGACGGGGACATCGCTTTCAAACGGCTGTCGCCCCAACGATCTGTGGTGTGCCGACTACAAGGGCGAGTTCATGCTCGCCGATCGGCGCTATTGCTATCCGTTGACGATCACCGACTTTGCCAGCCGCTATCTCATCGCCTGCGAGGCGCTCTCGACCACCAAGGAAGCCTATGCCTTCACCGTGTTCGAAAGCGTTTTCAAAGAGTTCGGCCTCCCCAGCGCGATCAGGACCGACAATGGCGTTCCCTTCGCCAGCCCCAATGCGCTGTTCAACCTCAGCAAGCTGTCGGTCTGGTGGCTGCGCCTGGGCATCGACATCGAGCGCATCAAGCCGGGCTGCCCGCAGCAGAACGGGCGTCATGAGCGCATGCACCTCACCCTGAAGAAGGAAACCACCAAACCGGCTGGTGCCAATTTCCTTCAACAGCAGGCCAGGTTCGATGACTTCATCGATGAGTTCAACTCAGAACGCCCGCACCAGGCGCTCGACATGGACTACCCGGCGGAGCGCTACGCGCCCTCAACGCGTCCCTATGCCGGCCTACCAGACCTCGACTATCCGTTTCACGACAAGGCCGTCACCGTCACCACCTGCGGCCGCATCTGCTATAACAGAAAGAAGATCAACCTCAGCCTTGTCTTTGCCGGCCAGATCGTCGGCATCAAACAGGTCGAGGACCATATCTGGCTGGCTAGCTTCATGGACTACGATTTGGGATATTTCGATGATGAGACATGCAGGCTCGAACCACTCCAAAACCCCTTCGGGCCAAAAGTGTTACCCATGTCTCCGGTATAAACCGTAACCTATGTGTCCGGAACGGACCCGAGTGAAGCTGGCTGGGGAACCTGGATTCGAACCAGGACTAACGGAGTCAGAGTCCGTGGGTCTACCGTTAACCTATTCCCCAGCAGGCGAGGTCATGAACCGCGCGGGCCGAGCGGGCGAACCGCTGTGAGCGCTGCCTTGTAGCCGCCAGCAGAAAATAGTCAAGCCTGCCGGTGTTTCAATTGTGATGTTTCGGCGCGGCTTTTCAATTGCCTGTCCGCCCGAACTGCGAGCGCTCGAAATAGAGCACGATGCCCAGGCCCAGAAACAGCGGGACGATGAGATAAAACAGCCGGAATACCAGCAGGGCCGCCAGCACGCCCACGGGGTCCATGTCGGAGAGCCCGGCCAGGAACACCACCTCGAACACGCCCAGCCCACCCGGCGCGTGCGAGATCTGCGCGATCGAGAAGGAGACGAGGAACACGCCGAGCACCACGAAATAGCCGGGGTTATGGGTCCCGGGGAGGGCAAAGAAGATGATCGCGGCTGCCGCCAGGAGTTCGATCGGGCCGATCAGCAATTGTCGCGCCACGATCGGCAGGGCCGGATAGTGAATCTGAAAGCTGCCGATCTTCAGCGGCCGCAGATGCAGCCAGCTGCCGAAGATATAGGCGGCGACGACGGCAAGCATGACGATGCCCGCAGCCCGCGACAGGCCGTGATGGGCTATGCCGGAGAAGCGGTCGATGATCTGCGGTTCGAGCACCAGAACGAGGCCGGAGGCAAGTACCGTCGACAGCACGAAGGTAATCCAGCAGATCGCCACCAGCACGCCGACGTCCTGTCCGCTCAATCCCCTCGTGCCATAGGCGCGATAACGGATGACGGCGCCCGAAAACACCGAGCCGCCGATATTATGCGACAGCGCGTAGGTGGTGAAGGAGCACAGCGTCACGAACAGCCACGACACGCGTTTGCCGATATGCAGGAGCGCGATGTGGTCGTAGCCGGCGAGCGAGGCATAGGCGACAACCGAGCTCAGCCCCGCGAGGATCCAGCCGCGTGCCGGGATCGCCGCAATACCGTCCCAGACATCGTCCAGCGAAATGCCGCGCAATTCGTGCCAGAGCAGCAGGAGCGAGAAAATCACCGCCCCGATGCCGACGACCGGCCAGAAATAGCGTCTCCAGTTCATTGCCTGACTGCCATGCGTTGCGGGCCCGTTGCCTTCGCTGTCATTGCGGGAAAGCGGTCGGCGATTCCGATCGCTTTGCCCCCTCTATTTCAGAGATGCCTCATCGAAGCCGGCTATTCAACCGCCGGCCCTTGCCGCCATGGCAAGCCGCAATCGTTATCGTCGTCGAGAGGCGGAAAATCGACAGCCGAGCGGGAATATCGGCCCGGCCATGCGACCGTCTCCGCATGCATTTGTGCTGAAAGTCGCTGTTTACCCCCACTTTGCGTAAGACGCGGCAGCAGGCGGATTGCGGACAGCCGGCAAAATTCGTGCCATGCGGCACTTGGTGATCCGGGCCGGCGCTGCTAGTCTGGCGGCAACTTGAAACAAAGAAGCGCCTGCTGCGTCCGTTCGCCGGTTCGCGCGGCGCCGGAAGGAACGACAGTGGAAGACCGCGACACCGGCGCCGGCGCGCCGGAGGTGGGCGCGTCCAGCGCTTCCCCGGGGCCGGCAGGCCCGGGGACCGCCAAATGGCAGCAACGCCGCCCGACGGAGCCACGCTCCGCCGACGGGCAGGCGAGCGACGCGAACCACCATCAAAAGGGCAAGGCCAAGAAAAGGCGCAAACGCCGGCGCGGGCGCAAGGTTTTTGCGCGCGACGATATCCGTCCCGCGGCGAACGGGGCGCCGACGGCACGCGCCGCCGCGGCTGGCGCGGCGCTTGCAGGCATAGCCACACCGCCCATCGCGGTGGCTCGGCCCGAATCGGGGGCTCGTCGGCCGCCGATGCCAGAATTGCCGGTCTTCGCCGCGCTCGATCTCGGCACCAACAATTGCCGGCTGCTGGTCGCCGTGCCGGCGCGTCATGGCCAGTTTCGCGTCATCGACGCCTTTTCGCGCATCGTGCGACTGGGCGAGGGGCTCACGACCAGCGGCCGCCTCGGCCAACCGGCGATGGACCGCGCGGTCGAGGCCCTGAAGGTCTGCGGCGAGAAACTGCGCAACCGCAAGATCAGGAAGGCGCGGCTGATCGCCACCGAGGCCTGCCGCTCGGCGGCGAACGGCGTCGAGTTCCTGGAGCGCGTCGAGCGCGAGGCCGGCCTCAAGCTCGAAATTATCGACCGACAGACCGAAGCCCGGCTCGCGGTGTCCGGCTGCGGTTCGCTGGTCGAGCGCGACACGCAGGGCGTCGTGCTGTTCGACATCGGCGGCGGCTCCTCCGAAATCGCGCTGATCGATCTCACCGGCCGCCGCTCACCGCGACTCGCCAACCATATCGTGTCGTGGACGTCGCTGCCGGTCGGCGTCGTCTCGCTGGCCGAGCGTTTCGGCGGCCGCACGGTGACGCGCGAGATTTTTGGCGCCATGGTCGACGACGTCGCCGCCCGGCTCGCCGCCTTCGATGGCCGCGATCGGCTTAGCCACCTCAAGGCCAGCCCGAAATTTCATCTGCTGGGCACTTCCGGAACGGTGACGACGCTGGCCGGCGTCCATCTCGATCTCGAGCGCTACGACCGCCGCCGCGTCGACGGCCTGTGGATGGACAGGGACAGCGTCGACCGCATGGTGGAAAAACTTGTCGGCTGGGATTTCCAGCAGCGTGTCGCCAATCCCTGCATCGGCGCGGACCGCGCCGACCTGGTGCTGGCCGGCTGCGCCATCCTGGAAGCGATCCGCGCCGTGTGGCCGTCGGAGCGGCTGCGCGTTGCCGACCGCGGCCTGCGCGAGGGCATATTGAGCGAGCTGATGGCCGATGACGGCGTCTGGCGCAACGATGGGCGCGGCAGAACATGATCCCGAACCGCAGGACCGCATCAGCGAAAAGTGGCGACCGGTTTTCGCGAACAAACGGTTCCGTTTGTCCAGAAGTCACGCTCGGGCAACCAGGCGGAAGCGTTGCTCCGGTGAACAGTCGACCCCCACTCCGTCGAGCCTCGCTCGACACCTCTCCCCCGATCGACGGGGGAGAGGAATGGCGCGAGCTAGCCAATCTTGGCGCCCTTCCTCTCCCTCCGGAGGGGGGAGAGGTGGCGCTGCGGAGCAGCGACGGAGTGGGGGAAGCCGTTTGCCAAACGCGCTGCCGCCGAAAAACGGCCACAACCCGGCAAGCGAGAAAACTCAGACAAGAAGTCAACCAATGACCAAGAAACCGGAAAAGCCGGGCTCGGCCGGCATTCGCGTGCTGAAGACGCGGATCAAGAAGAAAAGCGGGCTGAAGGAATCGTCGCGCCGCTGGCTGCAGCGCCACATCAACGATCCCTACGTCCAGCGCTCCAAGGCTGACGGCTACCGCTCGCGCGCGGCCTACAAGCTGATCGAGATCGACGACAAGCACCATCTGCTGAAACCCGGCATGAAGGTGATCGACCTCGGTGCGGCCCCCGGCGGCTGGTGCCAGGTCGCGGCCGCGCGGACCAAATCGACCGCGGAAAATCCGCATGTCGTAGGCATCGACTATCTCGAGATGGATGCGGTGCCCGGCGCGCCGGTGCTGTTGATGGATTTCCTCGATCCCGAGGCGCCGCGGAAGCTGGCCGAGGCGCTTGGCGGCGATCCCGATGTCGTGCTGTCCGACATGGCGGCGCCCACCACCGGCCACAAGCGGACCGACCACATCCGCACCATGCATCTGTGCGAGGTGGCCGCCGATTTCGCGCTGTCGGTGCTGAAGCCGGGCGGCCACTTCCTGGCCAAGACGTTCCAGGGCGGCGCCGAAAACGAGCTGCTCTCGATGCTGAAGAAGAATTTCCGGTCCGTCCACCACGTCAAGCCGCCTGCGTCGCGCGATGAGTCGGTGGAGCTGTATCTACTGGCGAAGGATTTCAAAGGGCGAGAATCCGGTCCGCCATCAGGCGGATCGGAACGTCCAGTGGATGTCTCGAAGAACTTGAGCGCACGGAGCCATGGCGAAGGGCCGGCGGACGGCGACGGCTGAACCGTCTCACTCCCCCGGCGACCTCAGCGGTTCCAGCGGCTTGGGCATGGTCAGGCGGCCGTGGCCCGATACGGCGTTGCCGGCATCGGGCGCCAGCCGCATGAACGACAGCGATGCGGCGGCGGAAATTGCCGCGACGATGAAGAAGGCGGTATGGAAGTCCGGCAATGTCAACGGGCCGCCGTGGATACCCGTCGATACTTCCAGGATGCCGCCGGCAACCGCCACGCCCAGCGCGATCGACAGTTGCTGGAACACGGCGGCGATCGGTGTTGCCTTGCTCGTGTCCTCGGCTGAAACCTCGGCGTAGGCGAGGGCGTTGATGCCGGTAAAGAACATCGAGCGGATGAAGCCGCCCACCAGCAGCATGGCCAGCATCAAGAGATAGGGCGTATCGGGCGTGAACAGGCCGTTGACGGCGATCGACGCGGCGGCCACCAGCGAGCCGACGATCAGCACGCGACGAAAGCCGACGACGCGGAAGATCAGCGCTGTGACGAATTTCATGCCGATGGCGCCGATCGCGGAGACGAAGGTAATCATGCCGGACTGGAACGGCGTCAGCCCGAAACCGATCTGGAACATCAGCGGCAGCAGGAACGGCACGGCGCCGATGCCGATGCGGAAAAGTCCGCCGCCAAGCACGGAGGAGCGGAATACCTGGTTGCGGAACAAGTCGAGCGCCAGCAGGGGGTTCCTGGCACGGCGCGCATGCATGAGGTAGAGAGCGCCCGACACCAGCCCGACGCCCACGGTGATGAAGCCGGTCGCCGGCGGCAGATAGGGCAAGCTGATCACTGACAGGCCGAACACGACGCCGGACGCCGCCAGCCCGCTCAGCACGAAGCCGACGAAATCGAGCGGCGGCGTCTCCATCGATTCGGTTTCCGGCAGGAAGCGGGTGGCCAGCCAGATGCCGATCAGGCCGATCGGCACATTGATCAGGAAGATCCAGTGCCAGGTGAAGTAGGTGGTGATGAAGCCGCCGATCGGCGGTCCGACCAGCGGGCCCACCAATGCCGGCACGGTCAGCCAGGACATCGCCGCGACAAGTTCGCTCTTGGGCGTGGCGCGCACCAGCACCAGGCGCCCGACCGGCGTCATCATGGCGCCGCCTATGCCTTGCAGGAAACGCGACACCACGAAGGCCGGCAGCGAGCCCGAAACGGCGCAGGCGACCGAACCGACGATGAACACCGCGATCGCGGCGCGGAAAACGTTCTTGGCGCCGAAGCGATCCGCCATCCAGCCGCTGATGGGAATGAAGATCGCCAGCGACACAAGATAGGAGGTCAACGCCAGCTTGAGCGCGATCGGGCTGGTGTGGATGTCGAGGGCGATCGCCGGCAGCGATGTGGCGATGACGGTCGAATCCATGTTTTCCATGAAAAGAGCGACCGCCAATATGAGCGGAATGGTTCGGTTCAAAGGAACGCGTCCGGGCTTGATTCCAGATGTTGCCGACCGGGAGTTTGCCGGCAGGCAGGGCGGTTATCACGGCTGGACACCAATGTCGTGTTAAATTGCTGTCACTTTTATGCGACCGCAACCTCCGGTGGCGGCTGCGATACGCGATTGCTTGCAAAAAGCGGACACTATCCCTATTGTAGTGAAAATAACTACAGGACGTTATGATCATGGAAGAGGCCGTTTCGGCAGCCGATGCCAATCGCAGATTTTCTCGCATCCTGCGTGAGGTACGCGAGGGCCAGAGCTACGTCGTGACAAGCCATGGTCGGCCGGTGGCACGGATCGTGCCTGCGGAGAGGCACGAGGGTGTGGCCTCCCGCTCGCGCGCGGCATTGCTGTCGCGACTCGAACGGCAGCCGGTTGCCGATGCAGGACGCTGGACCCGCGATGAGCTCTACGGGGATGACCTGTGAGGGTCGCGCTCGACACCAACATTCTTGCCTACGCAGAGGGCGTTAACAACGTAGACAAACGCGACCACGTTCTCGAACTGCTGCGCAAGGTTCCACAAGACGCTGCCATTGTTCCGGTTCAGGTGCTGGGTGAACTGTTCAATGTCCTCGTCCGCAAAGCCGGAAGGTCGCGCCAGGAGGCTCGGGATGCGCTGCTTAGCTGGCGCGACGCGTTCCCGGTTGCTGGGACGACGCCGGAGGTGATGACGATGGCTGTCGATCTTGCGGCGGACCATCGCTTCGGCATCTGGGATGCCGTCATTCTTTCGGCTGCATCCCAAACGGGTTGCCGGCTGCTTCTGTCGGAAGACCTGCAGGACGGCTTCACCTGGGGCGGTGTAACCGTCGTCAACCCCTTTGCATCGCCGCGTCACGCTTTGCTGGATGCTTTCCTTGGTTCGCAATAGAAGCTGAAGCGTCCGCAACGATCGGCTTTTCTTCCGTGCCGGGACGTGGTACCAGCCACCGCCAATCCTGAAAGGGAAGAAGAGAGTCGCGCTGTCCATCCCGGTCCAGCGCTTTTCCCGCATTCAAAGGGCTGGCCATGGCAAAAATCATCGAAACGTCCACCGGCGCGCTGGCGCTGACCTTTGACGACGTGCTTTTGCAGCCCGGCCATTCCGAAGTCATGCCCGGCCAGACCGACATCCGCACGCGGATTGCCGGCGACATCGACCTCAACGTGCCGATCCTGTCGGCGGCCATGGATACCGTCACGGAGGCAAGGCTTGCCATCGCCATGGCGCAGGCCGGCGGCATCGGCGTCATCCACCGCAATTTCTCGCCGGCCGAGCAGGCCGAGCAGGTGCGGCAGGTGAAGAAATTCGAATCCGGCATGGTGGTCAACCCGGTCACCATCGGTCCCGACGCGACGCTGGCCGACGCGTTGTCGCTGATGCGCACCTACTCGATCTCGGGTATTCCGGTTGTCGAGAATGGCGGCTCCGGCGGGCACAAGAGCGGACGGCTGGTCGGCATCCTGACCAATCGCGACGTGCGCTTCGCCTCCGATCCGGCGCAGAAAGTCTATGAATTGATGACCCGTGAGAACCTGATCACGGTCAAGGAGAATGTCGACCAGGACGAGGCCAAGCGGCTTCTGCATCAGCACCGCATCGAAAAGCTCGTCGTCGTCGACAAGCAGGGCAATTGCGTCGGCCTGATCACCGTCAAGGACATCGAGAAATCGCAGCTCAACCCGCACGCCACCAAGGACGCGCAGGGGCGTCTGCGCGCCGCGGCCGCCACCAGCGTCGGCGACGACGGTTTCGAGCGCGCCGAGCGCCTGATCGAGGCGGGCGTCGACCTTCTGGTCATCGACACCGCGCACGGCCATTCGCAGCGTGTCCTCGATGCCGTCACGCGGGCGAAAAAACTCTCCAATTCGGTGCGCATCCTGGCCGGCAACGTCGCCACCGCCGAGGGCACCCAGGCGCTGATCGATGCCGGCGCCGATGCCGTCAAGGTCGGCATCGGCCCCGGCTCCATCTGCACCACCCGCATCGTCGCCGGCGTCGGCGTGCCGCAGCTGTCGGCCATCATGTCGGCGGTGGAAACTGCGCACAAATCGGGCGCCTCGGTGATCGCCGATGGCGGCATCAAATATTCCGGCGATCTGGCCAAGGCGCTTGCCGCCGGCGCCAGTGCCGCCATGATCGGCTCGCTGCTTGCCGGCACCGACGAAAGCCCGGGCGAGGTCTATCTGCACCAGGGCCGCTCCTTCAAGGCCTATCGCGGCATGGGTTCGGTCGGCGCCATGGCGCGCGGCTCGGCCGACCGATACTTCCAGGCGGAGGTTCGCGACACGCTGAAACTGGTGCCGGAAGGCATCGAGGGGCAGGTCCCCTACAAAGGACCTGTGTCTGGCGTGCTGCACCAGCTTGCAGGCGGCCTGAAAGCCGCTATGGGTTATGTTGGTGGCCGCGACCTTGCCGATTTCCGCGAACGCGCCACCTTTGTGCGCATATCCAACGCCGGACTTCGTGAAAGCCACGCCCATGACGTCACGATCACCCGCGAAAGCCCCAACTATCCCGGCGGAGCCTGATCGGCCCGACCAGTACACGTTCTGGCGCAATTTGGCCGCGACCATCTTGCGGCTATCGCGCCACGCTGCCGCCCTTTGCACCGCATCGGTGGCGGTTTTCATCGCCATGACGCTCATGGAGTTCTTCTATTTCCGCCAGTTAAGCGGCGGTTTGCCGTCGCTCGACATGCGCGTTTTTGGCTTCACGCCGGACGAAGGCATGGCCTGGCTGACGGCGCTCGGCCGGCGCGGCGGCGAGATCATCCTGGTCTGGCACTATCTGACCTTCGATCTCCTGTTCCCCACGCTGTTGTCGGTGACGCTGGTCAGCCTGATCCTGGCAACGGGAAGGCGGTTGAGGAATTTCCGCGTGCTTCCGGGCCAGATACAATCGATTTTCGCACTGATCCTGGTGCTGCCCTACACGATCGCCAACTACGCCCAGAACATCGCCGTGGCTCGCCTTCTGTCGGATTTCCTGTCGGCCAATCCCGATTCCCTGGCTCTCGCCTCGGCGCTGATCGTCACCAAATTCGCGCTGCTCGCAATTCCGGTGATCGTCATCGCCGTCTTCTGGCTGGCGGGTCAGAAACAGAATTGATCTGACCCGGCACCGGGCGGGGAGGGTTCATGAACCAGACATCGATTTTCTGGCCTGTTCTGGCGCACGTGTTGCTGGTCTACATCGTCTATGGCGCCATGGCCCGGCGCAGGTATGTCGCCATCCAATCGGGCGAAGCCAAAGTCAGCCAGTACAAGGCGCGCTCGACCGAGCCGGCCTCCTGCGTGACAGTTGCCAGCAATCTCAGCAACCAGTTCGAACTGCCGGTGCTTTTCTATGTGCTGTGCCTGATGTTGCACCTGACCAACGGCGTCAACTATCTGACCTTGGCCCTGATGTGGATCTTTGTCGCGACCCGCTATTTTCATGCCTGGGTTCACCTGACCAGCAACAATCTGCTCCTGCGCAGCCGGTCTTTCTCCCTGGGGGCAGTGATTCTTTTGCTGGGCTGGATCTGGCTCGCGCTGCACCTGCTCCGGGTGGTTTGAGCAGTACTCCCCTTCGTTGGGGCGCTCCGCCTACAAATCGAACACCGCTATTTTGCGCTTGTCGAACTTGATGCCGATCTCGCCGCGCACCAGCTTCAGCGCCGCCTCGCCGAAAACGGCGCGGCGCCAGCCCTGCAGCGCCGGCACGTCGGCGGCTTCGCCTTCGGCAGCGATGCGGTCGATGTCGTCGCTGGAAGCCAGGACCTTCGATGCGACGCCTTGCTTTTCGGCCACGATCCTGAGCAGCACCTTCAACAGCTCCGCGGCGGCGCTCGATCCCTCGGGCGGCTGAAAACTCTTTGGCAGCTTCGGCAATTGCTCCTTGGGCAGAGCTAGTGCGGTGTTGACCGCGCCAAGCAGCGCCGCCGCGGTCGAGGAGCGCTCCCAGCCCTTCGGTATCGTGCGCAGCTTGGCCAGCGCGGCCGCGTCGCGCGGCGCCTGCTGCGCCACCTCGTAGATGGCGTCGTCCTTGAGCACGCGGCCGCGGGGTACGTCGCGTTCGCGCGCCTCGCGCTCGCGCCATGCCGCCACGGCCTGCACGATCGCCAGCTCCTGCGGCTTGCGCAGCCGCATCTTCAGCCGCTTCCAGGCATCCTCGGGGTGCGGATCGTAGGTTTCGCGCGAGGTCAGGACGTCCATCTCCTCGTTCAGCCAGTGGGCGCGGTTCTCCCGCTCCAGTTCGGCGCTGAGATGCTGGTAGACCTCGATAAGGTGGGTGACGTCGGCAAGCGCATAGTCGAGCTGCTTTTCGGACAGCGGCCGGTGGCGCCAGTCGGTGAAGCGCGAGGACTTGTCGAGCCGCGCGCCGGTCACGCGCTGCACGAGCTGATCGTAGGAAACGCTGTCGCCGAACCCGCAGACCATCGCCGCAACCTGGGTATCGAACACCGGATGGGGAACGAGATCGCCCAGATGGACGATGATTTCGATGTCCTGCCGCGCGGCATGGAAGACTTTGACGACAGATTCATTGGCCATCAGCCTGAAAAACGGCTTCAGGTCGATGTCTGGCGACAGCGGATCGATCAGCGCCGTTATTCCGGGCGCCGCCATCTGGATCAGGCACAGGATCGGCCAGAAGGTCGTTTCCCGGATGAATTCGGTGTCGACGGTGACGAAATCCGATTTTTCGAAAGCGGCGAGAACGGTCTCGAGTTCTTTTTGGGTGGTGATGACGTGCATCAAATCGCTTTTGGCAGGAGTAGGGTCTTCCTAGATTTCAGCCGGGAAGGCTTTCGTCAAGCGTTGGCGCTCGCATCACGGCCCGTCCGGCCCGTCCGGATCGCCGTTTCTTCTCGCCAGCCGGGCGAAAACCGTCGAGGTGCGCAACAGCGCGGTGAAGCGGCTGCGCTTGCCAGCCGGCACGCCCGATCGTGCCCGCATCCGATAGAGGATGACGGCGATGAAGATTGCATAGACCAGCGCGCTGAACACGAACAGCGCGCTTGGGCCAAAATACTGCATCGCCGTCGATGCGGCGAAAGGGCCGCCAATGGCGCCGAAGGAATAAAACAGCATCAAGGCGGCGTTGATCAGAACGAACTCGCCCGCGCCGGCGCGGTCGTTGGAGTGCGCCGCCGACAGCGAGTAGAGCGGCATGGCGAAACAGCCGAAGATGAAGATGATGAGGAAGTTGAGAAACGGGTCGGCTCCCGCCACGAACGCAAGCGCCAGCGCTGCCAGCATGGCGCAGCATGTCGTCGCCAGCAGCACCGAGCGCCGGTCCCAGCGATCGGAAAGATAGCCCAGCGGGTATTGGATGAGTGCGCCGCCGAAGATACCGACGCTGACGAAGGTGACGACATCGGCGACAGACATGCCGATCTGCTCGGCATAGACCGGCGACAGCGTGCGGAACGCGCTGTTGGTGACGCCGACGGCGATGCAGCCGAAACAGCCGAGCGGCGAGATGCGCCAGACCCGCGCCAGGTCGAGCTTGACGTCTTCCGGCGGCGTCGGGTTGGAGCGATCGCCCAGCGATACCGGCACCAGCGACAGCGTGATCATCATCGACATGATGGCGAATATGGCGAAGCCGCCCGCTCCGAAGATCGGGATGAGGAACTGCGCGCCGGTGACCGAGCCGATGTCGACCATGCGGTAGATGGCAAGCACGCGGGCGCGGTCCTTGTTGCTGACCCCGGAGTTGAGCCAGGCCTCCATCACCGTGAACAGGCCGGCGAAGCAGAAACCGCCGGCAAAACGCACCGCGCACCACATCACCGGGTCGATGACCAGAACCAGGAGCAATGTGCCGGCCGAGGCGGCCGCGGCCAGCGCCGAGAAGGTCCTGACATGGCCGACCGCCTTCAGGATGCGGGTGACGGCCAGGCAGCCGAGCAGGAAGCCGGCGAAATAGAACGTGCCCATCAGGCCGATGTCGGAAGCCGAAAAACCTTCCTGCGCGCCGCGCAGCGCGATCAGCGTGCTTTGCAGCCCATTGCCGCCGAGCAGGATGCCTGCGGCGATGAGGAGCGGGATCAGCGGACGGATGGAGGACATTAAGAGGCGATCACATGTCTGTGATCCCTTCTTGAACCATCGCTTCCGTCAATACCAGCGGCAATTCCCCGCGCCAACAGGATGTGTCCGCCTTTCCGTTCAAGGAAGTCGGCGCCTGCCTCCTCGACGTCCCACGGCGAACCGCCCGGCTGCTCCCGACGCGATGGCTATTCCCGCGAGGACAGCGATGAGCCCGACAATTAGGTTTGCATTGATTTGCTCACCGAGAAAGACGGCGCCGAAGATCGATGCCGTCACGGGGTTCACGGCAACTGAAACGGCAACCAGCGTTGGCGGCGCACGTTCAAGCGCGAACGCCCAGAGGAAGAAGATCAGGGCGCCGCAAATTACGGCCAGGTATCCGCTGGCAACCCATTGCGACGCCTCAAGCGCGGCAAGTCGCGTCAGGCCTCCAGTCAAAGTCGACAGCGCCAACAGGCAGGCCGTGCCGACGGCCATGCCAAACGCGGCGAATGATGTCGGCGCGCAGCGGGTGAGAAAAGGTCGCGACCAGACATTGTAGAGCGCCATGCAGAATGCCGCCGCGATCATCAGGAGGTCTCCGCGCCAGGCGCCCTGGGGAGCTGTCGTCAGGCTGCTGCCAAGCGCGACAGCCACTCCGGCCATCGCGACCAGGACGCCGACGATCTTGCGCGTCGTCGGCGGTTCGATCCCTAGAACCGCGCCTGCGAGCATTGTGAGCACAGGCAGCGTCGAAAGCGCCAGAGCTCCTCGCGCCGCCGTCGTGTAGACAAGGGCTCCGTTGAAGAGCACCGGGAATAGGCCGAAGAACAGCAGGCCCAATGCGGCGGCGCCCGGCCAATCGCTTTTCGCAGGCCACTTGTCCCGCCGCAGAAGCGCTACGGCGGCGAGCACTAGAAAACCACCCCCGAACCGGATCGCGCCGATGGTGAGCGGATCCAGCGAACGCGCGAGATAGCGCGTTGCACCGACAGCGGTGCCGCCAAAGGCGCTGGAGAGAATCGCCGCGAGCACGCCTCCAGTTTCCATCGCTTCCCCTCTGCCAGTTCGGAGTCCAGCGGTATCGGGCAAACCGGGTAAAAGGAATCGAATAAATGCAATGAGCTTGATAAGCTTGCGCAATGAGCAGTCGGAGTCTCGATCCGGAATTGTTGCGGACTTTCGTCGTCGTTGCCGAGCGGCTCTCTTTCACGCGAGCCGCCGAGCAGCTCAATCGAACGCAAGCCACCGTCAGCTTGCAGGTGAAGCGCCTTGAAGAGCGCCTCGACATTTCGCTGTTCCGTCGATCGACGGCCCATGTCGAGCTTACGGCCGCCGGCGAGGGGTTTCTGATCGACGCACGCCGCATTCTTGCACTTAACGAGCAGGCGATTGCCCGTGTCTCCAACCAACGGGTAGCGGGACGCATCCGGATAGGCGTCATGGAGGACTACGGCACCAAGATCCTGCCACGCCTCCTCGCCGATATCGCCGTGCGATTTCCGCTCATGCAGGTCGAAATGGAGATCGGTCTCACGGCGCGGCTGCTGAAACGGCTCGGCTCATCATTTGACGCGGTCATCGTCATGCATCCGGAAGGTGTGGCCGAGGGCGATCTGATATGCCGCGAAAGAGCGATATGGGCGGCGGCGAGGACCCACTCTGTCGAAGAACTCGATCCGCTGCCCGTCGCGTTGTCGGACCCCGATTGCTTGTTTCGCGCATGGGCGATTGACGCGCTCGACAGAGCGGGCCGGCCGTGGCGACTGGCCTATGTCAGCCCGAGCCTTGCCGCGACGGAGGCGATCGTCGAGCAGGGCCTTGCGGTTACCGTGGTCAAGGGCAGCATGCTCGCGCCCGGCCTGCGCGATGTCCATCCTGGCCCTTATGTGCCGCCGCTGCCCGGGGCGGAGATCCGCCTTCATCGGGCCACAACGTCTTCCGCAAGCGCCGCATTGGTCGTCGATCACCTCGCGCATCGCCTGCGGCTGTCAAGCCTTGGTTCATAGGGCGACCTGCGCGCCGGCGAATGCTCCGAAAGAACCCGTCAACCCGGGTTCGTTGCCCTGGCCCTCCGCCCACTCGCCTTGACAAACCGGGCCTCCCATGCGCTTTTCGCGCAAATTTTTCAGGCCGGGCCGCGATGCTTCGGCCGGCAACCCAACATCCCGGACTTTTGCCCATGACAATGCACCGTTACCGCAGCCATACCTGTGCCCAGTTGAGAAAGAGCGACGTCGGCGCTTCCGTTCGCCTGTCGGGCTGGGTGCATCGCGTGCGCGACCATGGCGGCCTGCTGTTCATCGACCTGCGCGACCACTATGGCCTGACCCAAATCGTCGCCGATCCCGATTCGCCGGCCTTCAAGATCGCCGAAACAGTGCGCGGCGAATGGGTGATCCGCGTCGACGGCGAGGTCAAGGCGCGCCTGCCTGAAACCACCAATGCCAACCTGCCGACCGGCGAGATCGAGATTTTCGCGCGCGAGATCGAAGTGCTTTCGGCGGCCAAGGAATTGCCGCTGCCGGTCTTCGGCGAGCCGGACTATCCCGAGGACATCAGGCTGAAATACCGCTTCCTCGACCTGCGCCGCGAGACGCTGCACAGGAACATCGTGGCGCGCACGAAGATCATCGCCGAGATGCGCAAGCGCATGGGCGAGGTCGGCTTCACCGAATTCTCGACGCCGATCCTCACCGCATCGTCGCCCGAAGGCGCGCGCGACTTCCTGGTGCCGTCGCGCATTCACCCCGGCACTTTCTATGCGCTGCCGCAGGCGCCGCAGCAATACAAGCAGCTGATCATGGTCTCGGGTTTCGATCGTTATTTCCAGATCGCGCCCTGCTTCCGCGACGAGGATCCGCGCGCCGACCGCCTGCCCGGCGAATTCTACCAGCTCGACCTCGAAATGAGCTTTGTCGAGCAGGATGACGTGCTCTCCACCATGGCGCCGGTGATGACATCGGTCTTCGAGGCCTTTGCCAACGGCAAGCCCGTCACGAAGGACTGGCCGCGCATCCCCTATGATGTTGCGATGCGCAAATACGGTACCGACAAGCCGGATCTGCGCAACCCGATCGAGATGCAGGCGGTCTCCGACCATTTTCGTGATTCCGGCTTCAAGGTCTTCGCCAACATCCTGGCCAACGATCCCAAGGCCGAGGTCTGGGCCATTCCGGCCAGGACCGGCGGCAGCCGTGCCTTCTGCGACCGCATGAACAGCTGGGCGCAAGGCGAGGGGCAGCCCGGATTGGGCTACATCTTCTGGCGCAAGGAAGGCGAGAAAATCGAAGGCGCGGGTCCGCTTGCCAAGAACATCGGCGAGGAGCGCACCGAGGCGATCCGTCTTCAACTGGGCCTTGCCGATGGCGACGCCGCCTTCTTCGTCGCCGGCGATCCCAAGAAATTCGTCTCCTTCGCGGGCGCTGCGCGCACCCGCGCCGGCGAGGAACTGAACCTTGTCGACCGCGACCGTTTCGAGCTGTGCTGGATCGTCGACTTTCCGTTCTTCGAGTGGAACGAGGACGAGAAGAAGATCGATTTCGCCCACAATCCGTTTTCGATGCCGCAGGGCGGCATCGACGCCCTCAACAACCAGGAGCCGCTCGGCATCAAGGCGTTCCAGTACGACGCCGTGTGCAACGGCTTCGAGATCGCCTCGGGCGGCATCCGCAACCATTTGCCCGAAACCATGGTCAAGGCCTTCGAGATGGTCGGACTGGATCGCCAGACCGTCGAGGAGCGCTTTGGCGGCCTTTACCGTGCGTTTCAGTACGGCGCCCCGCCGCACGGCGGAGCGGCATTCGGCATCGACCGCGTCGTGATGTTGCTGGTGGGCGCCAAGAACCTGCGCGAGATCACCATGTTCCCGATGAACCAGCAGGCTTACGACCTGTTGATGAATGCGCCGTCGGAAGCCACGCCGCAGCAGCTTCGCGACTTGTCGCTGCGTGTCGCACCGATCAAGAAAGAGGCATGATGGCGCTTCGGACGGCGCTTTAAAGAAGCCTCCGAAGTGACTCGTTCGATTGAGAATCGCAGGCAAAAGCCCGGCATCGCTGCCGGGCTTTTCGTATCTTGAAGCAAGTCGAGGTCGCTTCGATCAGTCTTCGTTGGCTTTGACGGTGACGCCGAGCGTCTTCGGCAGGTCGGTCGGATTGGACATGGCGCCCGCCATGATCAGTGCGAACGGCACCGACGCCGGCGGCTTAGCCGAGATTTCGAGGCTCTTCGGATCGTCGAGATATTTGCCGACCGCCGCCGTTACCTGCGCCGTCAGCTCGGGATTGTTGAGCTGCGCCATGCCGAACGGCACGATCGCCTTGGCCTGATTGGCGATATCCTTGCCCGACATGCCTTGCTGCTTGCCGACATAGTCCAGCACCTTGCCCGTCAGCGAATCGTCGTCGAAACGGATCGAGGCGCTGTTGAAGGAAAGCTGCTGCAACAGGCCGAGCATGGCCATGCCTTGCGCCGAGTTGTCGGCCCCTTCGGGCTGCGCGGCCATCTTCTTCTGCATTTCCTGCAGCGACTTGATGAAGTCGAGCGTGTAGCCGCCGAGATCGAAGGTCATGCCGAGCGTGCCGGCATTCTCGACCGAAATGTTGTATTTCGACAGCTCCATCTTGCCGTCAGTGGGCTGCCAGGTGCCGGCCATCTCGAAATTGCCCGCAATGTTCTGGTAGCCGAGTGCGTTGATGACTTCCTTCGACTTGGGATCCTCGACCAGCGTCAGGTCGGCATTGAACTTCTCGGTGGTGCCGGTGAATTTCATCGCTTGGCCGTCGGCCGGCGGCGTGATTTCGATGGCAAGCCCGTCCATCGAGAAAGCGGTCTTGTCGGCGATCTTGACCCTCATGTTCGAGAGTTCGGCGGACTTGTACATCATCAGCGAGCCCAGCGGGCCGCTGGCGCCGCTGGCCGGAACCATCATGTCGTGGATGACGAGGGGGCTTAAATTGAGGGTGACGCCGTCTTTGCTATGTTCGAATGCCGAGGTCGACACGGTTGCGATATCATAGCCGCCATTGGCTTCGGTCACGCCTTCGAGTTTGACGTCGCCGATCGCAAGGGCCTCTTTTTCCGCGCCCGGTTTGATGGATACGCCCTGCAACACCATGCTGGCGTTGTCGCCGGTCACGCCGGTCCAGGAGATGTTGACACCCTGCGCGGCAAGTGCCGCCTTCAGCCGGTCGGCGACCGCGGTGTCCTGGGCGAGCGCCGCGTTCAGCGGCAGTGTGAGCAACAAGGTCGAAAAGGCGAATTTCCTGAGAGTCGAGCGTTTGATTGTCATCGCGAATGCCCCTGCGAGTGTCCTGAAAATTATTTTTCAATTTTTGGCGCCATCACCCTTCAGTGACGAACTGGACGGGAAAAAGGCGCATCCCGCCACAATGGTCAAAAATCGCGGCGAAAGGCAAACTCGATCCGAACATGCTGGAGACCGGGCCGCCGAGCGTCGTCGCGCTTCGCAATAGAGACGGCATGTAACAGATTGATGTTGGCTGGCGGGCTTGCCTGCGGCTTCGTGTTGCAGGGCAGGGCATGCACCCACTTCAAGGCTTGCCCTCTTGCCGCGAATCACCCGCTCGGCTAGTTCCAGCCCATGGGAAAAAGGCTTTTGCCGCCTGACAATGGTGGCGGCGATCATATCGAACCGGTCGACCTGAAGAAGGCGCTGGAAGAGCGCTATCTTGCCTATGCGCTGTCGACCATCATGCACCGGGCGCTGCCCGATGTCCGCGACGGGCTGAAGCCGGTCCATCGCCGCATCATGCATGCCATGCGCCTGCTGCGCCTCAACCCCGACCAGGGCTTCGCCAAATGCGCCCGTATCGTCGGCGAGGTGATGGGCAAGTTCCACCCGCATGGCGACCAGTCGATCTACGACGCGCTGGTGCGATTGGCGCAGGATTTTTCGATGCGCTACCCCTTGGTCGACGGCCAGGGCAATTTCGGCAACATCGACGGCGATAACGCCGCCGCCATGCGCTACACCGAAGCGCGCATGACCGATGTGGCGACCGAGCTGCTCGCGGGCATCACCGAGGATGCCGTCGACTACCGGCCGACCTACAATGAGGAGGACGAGGAGCCGGTGGTGCTCCCGGGCGCCTTCCCCAACCTGCTGGCCAACGGCTCGTCCGGCATCGCGGTCGGCATGGCGACATCGATCCCGCCGCACAACGCGGCCGAACTTTGTGACGCCGCCCTTCACCTGATCGAGCATCGGGACGCGCCGGTGGCCAAGCTGATGGATTTCGTCCAGGGCCCGGATTTCCCGACCGGCGGCATCATCGTCGACAGCCGAGCCTCCATCCTCGAAGCCTATGAAAGCGGCCGCGGCGGCTTTCGCGTGCGGGCAAAATGGAGCCAGGAAGACCAGGGCAGGGGCACCTGGAGCATCGTCGTCGCCGAAATCCCCTATGGCGTGCAGAAGGCGCGGCTGATCGAGAAGATCGCCGAGCTCCTGATGGCGCGCAAATTGCCGCTGCTCGAGGACATCAGGGACGAGAGCGCCGAGGACATCCGCGTCGTGCTGGTGCCCAAGAGCCGTTCCGTCGATCCCGGCATCCTGATGGAATCGCTGTTCAAGCTCACCGAGCTTGAAAGCCGTTTCCCGCTCAACATGAACGTGCTGTCGCGCGGCAAGGTGCCCAATGTCCTGTCGCTGAAGGGCGTGCTGCAGGAATGGCTCGAGCATCGCCGCGACGTGCTGATCCGCCGCTCGAAACATCGCCTCGGCGAGATCGAAAGACGGCTGGAGATCCTTGCCGGCTACCTGATCGCCTATCTCAATATCGACGAGGTGATCAAGATCATCCGCGAGGAGGATGAGCCCAAGCAGGTCATGATGGCCCGCTGGTCGCTCACCGACACCCAGGCCGAAGCCATTCTCAACATGCGCCTGCGCGCCCTGCGCAAGCTGGAAGAATTCGAGATCCGCAAGGAATTCGACGGCCTCACTGCCGAAAAGAAGCAGATCGAGGCGCTGCTTGCGTCCGAAGCCAAGCAATGGGGGACGATCAAGTGGGAGGTTGCGAGCCTGCGGGACAAATTCGGCCCCGAGACCGAGCTCGGTAAGCGCCGCACCCAGTTCGCCGATGCGCCCGAGCATGACCTGACCGACATCGCACATGCCATGATCGAGCGCGAGCCGGTCACCGTGGTGGTTTCGGAAAAGGGCTGGCTGCGTGCGATGAAGGGTCATCTGACCGATCATTCGCAGCTTGCGTTCAAGGAAGGCGACAGCCTGAAACTCGCCTTCCATGCGCAGACGACCGACAAGATCCTGGTGTTCACCACCGGCGGCAAATTTTACACCATCGGCGCCGATCGGCTGCCGGGCGGGCGCGGCCATGGCGAGCCGATCCGCATCATCGTTGACATGGACAATGACCAGGACATCGTCACCGCCTTCGTTCACGATCCGAAGCGCAAGCTGCTGCTGGTCTCGCATGACGCCAACGGTTTCATCGTGCCGGAGGAAGAGGTCGTCGCCAACACCCGCAAGGGCAAGCAGGTGATGAACGTCAAGGCGCCCGACGAAGCCAAGCGCTGCGTGCCGGTCGGCGGCGATCATCTGGCTATCGTCGGCGAGAACCGAAAGATGCTGGTGTTTCCGCTGTCCGACATTCCGGAAATGAGCCGCGGCAAGGGCGTGCGGCTGCAGAAATACAAGGATGGCGGGCTTCTTGATCTCAAGCCATTTACGCTGGAGACCGGTCTTTCCTGGCAGGATTCGGCCGACCGCACCTTTACAAGGTCGCGCGAGGAATTGGCCGAATGGATCGGCGCCCGCGCGTCGGCTGGCCGCATGGTGCCGAAGGGTTTCCCGAGGACCGGGAAATTTGGGTAATCTCCCCCCTCGAGGGGGAGATGCCGCCGAAGGCGACAGAGGGGGTCGGTTCGACTGGACGCAACCTCATTGCTTTGAACAAAGAATGCTAGCGCCTTACGCGCGGCTACCCCCTCTGGCCTGCCGGCCATCTCCCCCTCGAGGGGGGAGATCCGCAGCTTCACCATCACCTTTTGAACTATCATCACGATTGCTGCACTATATCAGAGCATAAGCCGCGGGATGGCCGGGGAGAGACGAGCGTTTGAAGGAAGCGAAAATCCAGAAACCGGGGCAGCGCCTGTTCGGTCTGTCGACGCCGCTCAGAGCCGCCGTCATCCCACCGCTCTCGGCGGCGCGCTGGCTGCTGGTGCTGATCGTTGCCGCCGGCGTCTATTTCTTCCACGGCTTCTTGTTCCCGGTGCTGGCCGCGCTGGTCATCGCCTTCGCAAGCTGGCCGCTTTACCGGCGGCTTTTGGCCGGTGTCGGCGGCAACCGCACCATCGCCGCCACCTTCGCCATATTGTTCATCCTTGCCTTCCTGGTCATACCGATCGCGCTCGCGGGCACCTACGCCATCAACGAGGTGCGCGAATGGGTCGGCTGGGCGATCGAGACCAACCGGCACGGCGCCCCGACACCGCACTGGATCGCCACGCTGCCTATCGTAGGAGAATGGCTGAACCAGCAATGGACGACCAATCTCGGCCATCCCGGCGGCATCGGCGAACTGATCCAACTGGTCAGCGGCGCCAATATCGGCAGCATCTATCGCGGCGTCCTTGCCGCTGGCGGCAGCGCCTTCGGCCTGCTTTTGACGCTTCTGTTCATGATGATCGCGCTGTTCTTCGCCTATCGCGACGGCGAGCATTTCGCCGGCCAGGTCGATCGCCTGGGCGAGCGCATCCTGCCGACGAGGTGGGAGCGCATCTCACGCGTCGTGCCGGCGACCATTTCCTCGACCGTGACCGGCATGACCGTCATCGCCATCGGCGAGGGATTGGTGCTCGGCATCGCCTACTGGCTGGCCGGCGTGCCGTCGCCCGTGACGCTTGGCGCGCTCACCGGGGTCATGGCGCTGATTCCCGGCGGGGCACCGCTGTCCTTCACGCTGGTTTCGATCTATCTCGCTGCCAGCGGCTCACCGGTGGCCGGCCTGGCTTTGTTCATCTGGGGGACGGTCGAACTGTTCATCGTCGACAAGACCTTGCGACCGAAGCTCGTCGGCGGGCCGATAAAACTGCCCTTCCTGCCGACCTTTTTCGGCCTGATCGGCGGCGTCAAGACGATGGGCTTTCTCGGCCTGTTCATCGGCCCGGTGCTGATGGCACTGCTGGTGGCGATCTGGCGCGAATGGCTGCGCGAGGTGGAAATGATGGACGAGATGCCTGCTTCCCCTGAACAGGAAGGCTCGCCGTCGCTGATCGAGATCGACGGCGAGGCGAAGAAGATTCAGGCCGGATGACGCACCGCAAGGGCGGCGCGGCGCCTGCGTCCGTCATGCAACTGCCACACCGAATGGACCACCAATGTGACGATCAGGATCGCGCCGCCGATCAGGCTGTTGCGTGACGGCGTTTCGGAGAAGATCAGCCATACCCACACCGGTGCCAGCACGGTCTCCAGAAGGTAGAACATCGCCACTTCCGGTCCGGAGATGTATTTGGGACCGGCCGCCAGGCAGAAGAACGAAATCGGCATGATCACGGCGCCGTTAAAGATGATCCACCAGGGCGCGCTCACATGGACGCCTTCACCTGACACCATGAAGGCCGCCAGCACGAGCGACGGAACCACCCCGACGAGCGCCGTGAAGCCCATGTCCTTGCCGCTGGCCCGCGAAATGGTGATGGCCACGGAAATGAAGAAGGCCGAACACAACGCCATGAAATTGCCGAACAGGTGTCCGGTGCCGACGGATCCGCCGACGATTACCAGCACGCCGAGGATCATGACCAGCATCGCCGCGAGCGTCACCGCCCGCGGCTTTTCGCGGAGAAACAACCAGGACAAGAGCGCGGCGAACACCGTGTTGAAGGCCAGGATGAACACCAGGTCGGCGGTCGAGGTGTAGAAGACGGCGGTGACGAAGGTGATCGAGGTCAGCCCGTAGCATATCGCGGCCGCCAGTCCCGACCAGCCTGGAATGAGCTGAGGCGCGTTTCGGCTGAGCGCCCGCCAGACAGCCCAGATGATCATTGCGGCGATGAAGGTGGCGGCCCCGCGCAAGAGCAGGATCGTCCATGCGCCGCCATCGGCGAGGCGGATCAGCGGAATGTCGAGGGTCAGCGTCAGGCCGCCAATGGCGGTTATCAGAAGGCCCTTCTGGTGGTCGCTGTGGGACGTCATTTGCAAACTTTCGTAATGAAATACAGATGGGACAGCCGATCGGCGCAATGACGCACTCTCCCGCCAAGCGGCTGAAAGACCAGCATCCCCTGCGTTGAAACAGTTAAACGTGGATCTTGGAAAAACTCAGCGTGAGACCGCTTCGTTGGTGTAGCGCTCCCAGCCCTTCGGGCCGAGATGCTCCTGCGGCATGAAGCGCATCTTATAATTCATCTTGCGCGAGCCGTTGACCCAGTATCCCAGGTAGACATGGGGCAGCCCCATCGCCCTGGCGCGAGCGATGTGATCGAGGATCATGAACGTGCCGAGAGACCGCTCCTCGAAGTCGGGATTGAAGTAGGAATACACCATCGACAGGCCGTCGGCCATCTTGTCGGTGAGCGCCACCGCGATCAGCTCGCCCTGTCCCTTGCCGGTGATGAAAGTATCGGGCCCGCGCCGGCGATATTCGATGACCTTGGTGTCGACATGGGTGTCCTCGACCATCATGGCGTAGTCCAGAACCGTCATGTCCGACATGCCGCCGCGGCGGTGGCGGGCATCGAGATAGCTGCGGAACAGCGAATATTGTTCGGTCGAGGGCTCGGCATTGTGCATGGCGCCGACGAGATCGGAATTGTGCTGCAGCACGCGCTTCATGTTGCGGCTGGCGACGAATTCCTGCGCCAGGATGCGCACGGAGACGCAGGCGCGGCAGGTTTCGCAGGCCGGCCTGTACGCGATGTTCTGGGAGCGGCGGAACCCGCCTTGGGTCAGGAGATCATTCATCTCTGACGCCTTGTCGCCGACCAGATGCGTGAACACCTTGCGCTCGAACTGGCCGTCGAGATAGGGGCACGGCGACGGCGCGGTCAGGAAGAACTGCGGCGACTGGGTCGGGTGCTGCGTCATCGAGTCTCGGAAACACTCCTTCGAATCGCTCTACCTTTGGCGCGGAAAGCGAAAAATTCAACAGGATTGTGAAGGCGTGGCCATGCGGACGCCTTCACATTTGTGCCGACGCCGCGGCGATGCTTGCGAAAATGCGCCTCAGCGGCCGGTGCGGCTGACCACCGTGCCGAGCAGCAGGTCGTGCAGCGTGCGCTTGCGATCGGAAAACAGCGTCACCAGCAGCACCAGCGGCGACAGGATGACGTTGCCGGCCCAGAACAGCACCGAATGGACCACTGCCGTGAGCCCGTCGATCGGCCTGCCGTCGAGCCGATCGAGCCGGATGCCCATCATCTTCATGCCCGTGGTCGCCTGGTCGGCGCTGCCAAGCGTGTTCCAGATGTAGAGAATCGCGACGGCCGGGACCAGGACGCCAAACAGCATCCAGCCAAGGCCGAGGGTCAAAAGTCCGAGGAAGAACACCAGGATGGCGACAGGGATGGTGAGCAGCGCGACAATGACATAGTCGATCATGACCGCCAGGACACGCCGCGTGCGTACCCCTTCATAGGCCCTCACGTCGTCGAGCCTGGTATTGATGATTTCACCGTCGAGAACGCGAGCGTTCATGTCATTTCCTCGTAACAGGGGCCTGCTTAGCCTGCGCCCCACCTGCTGGGAAAATGGTAAAGGCTGATGGCGGAATCAAGATCGAGCCTTTCCCGGTGCGCAAGGCGGGGGAAGCGGCCGGCGGGCCGGTTGAATTCGCGCCTGACATGGCGTTAGCTTGTTGCGGCGCACCAAAAGCGCCAAGGGGCAGGGACGGGCAGGATGGATTACGACATGCTGGTCATTGGCAGCGGCCCTTCCGGCCGTCGTGCCGCTGTACAATCGGCCAAACTCGGCAAATCGGTACTGGTCGTCGACAGGGGGCGGCGCCTGGGCGGCGTTTCCGTGCACACGGGCACCATTCCGTCGAAGACGCTGCGCGAAACCGTGCTCAATCTCTCGGGCTGGCGTGAGCGCGGCTTCTATGGGCGCGGCTATCGGGTTAAGCAGGACATCTCGGTCGGAGACTTGGTCGAGCGCCTGCACAAGACGCTCGACCACGAGGTCGAGGTGCTGCAGCACCAGTTCATGCGCAACACGGTCAAGAGCTCCCGCGCCGCGGTGAAATTTCTCGGGCCCAACAGGGTCAGCCTGACATCGGACAATGGCGACTACAGCGAGGTCGGCTTCGCCAATGCGCTGATCGCCGTCGGCACCAGGCCGCACCGGCCGGGCGACGTGCCGTTCGACAAGAGCCGCGTGTTCGACAGTGACGAAATGCTCGAGCTCGACCGCTTGCCGCGCACGCTGACGGTCATCGGCGCCGGGGTCATCGGCGTCGAATACGCGACGATCTTTTCGGCACTCGACGTGCCGGTGACGCTGGTCGAGCCGCGCAACACGATCCTCGATTTCGTCGACCGTGAGATCGTCGACGACTTCATCCACCAGATGCGCGACCGCGGCATGACCATCCGGCTGGGAAGCGCCGTGAAGGAGATTGCCTCCAGGCCCGACCATGCAGAGGTCACGCTGGCCGACGGGCGCACCATACGTTCCGAGATCGTGCTCTACGCCGCGGGCCGCACCGGCAATGTCGGTAGCCTCGGCCTCGATGCGGTCGGCATCGAGGCTGACTCCAGGGGACGCATCAAGGTCGATCCGCACACCTTCCAGACCAGCGTGCCCAACATTTACGCCGCCGGCGACGTGATCGGCTTTCCGAGCCTGGCCTCCACCTCGATGGAGCAGGGCCGGGTAGCCGCGTGCCATGCTTTCGGCGTGACCTTGCCGCCGCCGCCGGAAGCCTTTCCTTATGGCATTTACGCGGTGCCCGAGATCTCCACCGTCGGCCAATCCGAGGAACAGGTGCGCGAGAGCGGCGCCGCCTACGAGGTTGGCGTGGCCCGTTTCCGCGAGACCTCGCGGGGCCACATCATGGGCGTCAACACCGGCTTCCTGAAGCTTCTGTTCTCGATCGAGACACGCCGCTTGCTCGGCGCACATATCGTCGGCGAGGGCGCCACCGAACTGATTCACATCGGCCAGGCGGTGATCAATCTGGGTGGCACGGTCGACTTCTTTGTCAACAATACATTCAACTATCCCACGCTGGCCGAGGCCTATAAGATCGCCGGGCTGGACGCCTGGAACAGGATGGGGCAGGGATAACCCTGTCGCCGGCCACTATTATCCTCACTCCGCCGCCTCCCGTTTGGCCGTGGGCGATCCGGTTGCGAGCAGCAGGGGCAGGCAGAGGACATAGAGGGTCGCGCCCGCGACCCACACCATGCCTGGGAAGACCATTCGAGTGCGAAAATAGAGCATGGCGATGACGAGTGGTCCGAGCACCGAGACCAGGCTCGTCATGCTGGTGAGCACACCTTGCAATCGCCCCTGGTGATCTGCCGCGACACGTGACGTCAGCAACGATTGCAGCGCCGGGGCTCCGATGCCGCCGAGACAGAAAAGCGGCAACAGCGCGAACGCCATCCAGCCTTGCCAGGCCAGCGCGATCGACACATAGGCCGTGCTGTCGGCAAGGATGGCGACCATGAGCGCTCGCCTTTCGCCCCAGCGCTCGGCGATCGGTCCGGCGACGAAACCCTGGGCTCCGGCATGGAAGAGGCCGAACAATGCCAGCGAGATGCCCACAGTGAAAAGGCTCCAGCGGAATTTGTCCTGCACGTAGAGAACCCAGACGGTGCCGCCGACTTCGCCGACAAGGCCGAGCACGGCAAAGGCGCCGAGCAGCGGCAGGAGGGCCGGAAAAGTCAGGGCCCAACGCAGCGGCGCCAGCGGGTTGAACGACAGCGGCTCGCCTGTGCCGCCGACCCGCTCCGGCTCCGGCAGCAGAAGGAAGGCCAGCACCAGATTGATGCCGGTGAACCCTGTCGCCGCCAGGAACGGCGCGCGCAGCCAGACATCGCCGAGCAGGCCGCCGAGCGCCGGACCGGCGATGAACCCGACGCCAAAAGCGGCGCTCAGATGGCCGAAGGCGCGGGCGCGCCGCTCTTCGCTGCTGATGTCGACCATATAGGCGGAGGCCACCGCCATGCTGGCGCCCGTTAGGCCGGCGATCAGTCGGCCGACGAACAGCAGCGGCAGCGACGGCGCGAAGGTCATGAACAGATAATCCAGCATCGACCCGGCAAGCGACAGAAGCAGCACCGGCCGGCGGCCGTAGCGGTCGGACAACGCGCCGAGCAGGGGCGAAAACAGCACCTGCATGGCGGCATAGGCGGCGAGGAACGCGCCGAAAATCCAGCCAATGTCCTCGACATGGCTAACCTCGCGCAACAGCCCCGGCAGCACCGGCATGATCAGCCCGATGCCGGCCGCGTCCAGCGCCATTGCCGTCAGCACGACGAGATAGGCCCTTTTCATCGAGATGCTTCTTTCCTAAAGTTTATCGGTGATAAGGTAGCGTTTATCACCGATAAATTGGCTGGGCAAGCGAGGTGCATATGAAGCTGGACAAGGCGCTGATCGTGGCGCAGGCGCTCGAGCTGTTGAACGACGTCGGCATCGATGCGCTCTCGACCCGGCTGCTGGCGCAGCGGCTCAAGGTCCAGCAGCCGGCACTCTACTGGCATTTCAGGAACAAGCGCGCCCTGCTCGACGCAATGAACGAGGAGATCCTGCGGCGCGGCCATGGACATCAGGTACCGCTGCCGGGCGAGAGCTGGCAGGAATTCGTACGCAACAACGCCCGCAGCTTCCGCGGCGCCTTGATGGCCTATCGCGACGGTGCGCGCGTCCATGCCGGTACCGAGGCCGATCCGGGCGATCTCGAACATGTCGAACGGTTGCTCACTTTTCTGCGCGAGGCCGGCATGCCTTCCGTCATGGCCATGCGGTTGCTGATGATCGTCGGGCGCTACACGGTGGGCTGCGTCCTCGAGGAACAGGCAGAATATCCGGCCAGCCCGGGTCGAGGTGCAGCGCTCGATGCCAAGGCAAGCGGTTACCCGCTGCTCAGCCAGGCCCTGGCCGATTATCGTGCGGGCGGTCACGAGGCGCTGTTCGAAAGCGGCCTCGACTTGCTGATTGCCGGGGCGCAGGCCGGCATCGCTGAAGGAGGCTGAGCGCGGCGATCCGCGTCTTGCCCGTCAGGCGGCAGGAGCGGGCGGGGCAAGCCATTGCCGCACGATCGCGGCATCGGGGTCGCCGATTTCATGGCCCGAAGCGACGATACGCGCGTCGACCTCGGCGCCGCGCTGGCTGAGCAGCGTTACCAGGGCCGGCGCGAAGGGTCCGTAGGTCAGGTCGGCGGCGCCGGCGACAATCAGCGCCTTGATGCCGGTCAGATCGGTTGCCGGCGTCTCGTCCAGCACCGGCATCGGCCGCAGCAGTGCCGCCCGTCCGACAAGGCCGGGATGGAGCAGCATCAAGCTGGAAACCAGATTGGCGCCGTTGGAATAGCCGAGGAAAGCCGCGCGCTTCGGATCGATCCGGTGCCGCTTCATGGCCTCGGCCATGAAGCGTGCGAAAGCGGCCGTCTCGCGGCGGATGCTGGCCTGCTCGAAGCTGGTCGGCGTGATCCGCTCGAACCAGCGGAAGCCGTCGTCCTGGACGATGCGGCCACGCACGGCGACCAGGCAGGCATGCGGTGCGATCTGCCTCGCCAGCGGCACCAGGGTCGTCTCGTCGACACCTGATCCATGCAGCAGGAACAGGCATTCGTCGCTGGCCCCGCCGGATCCGAAGAAGCGATAGGGAAAGGCCAGATCCAGCCGCGGCAGGCTGTTTTCGACGCTTGTATCGCTCATGCCGTATCCTTTTGATTACATTTCGTTTCACTCAATTTGCCGGCTTCAAAACGCAATATTTTCATGCTCCGCGAAAGTTGATTGAACCGGGCGCATTTCAGTCCGTTTCTGCGCCGATATACTCCATCGCGGAGGAATCGAAGCGGTGCGCCGGGGGTCGCATTGCTGGGCATGAACAACCAGCTTTGAGGCCTTTTGTCGATGACCACCCCAGTTCCAACCGAGCGCGATACGCGCATCGATGTGCTGCGTGCGCTCGCGCTGCTGACGATCTTCGTCGACCATGTGCCGGGCACGGCTTTTGAGACCCTGACCTACAAGAATTTCGGCTTTTCGGATGCGGCCGAGGCTTTCGTGCTGATATCGGGCATTTCGGTCGCGCTTGCCTATGGCACGAAGTTCCGCCCGGGAGGCCGGCTGCTCGCGACGCTGAAAATGTGGCGGCGGGCAGGCGTGCTCTATATCGCCCATATCGTCACCACGATGGCGGTGATGGCATTGTTCTGTGCCGCGGCGGTGTTCGGCCGGCGGCCGGAACTGCTGAAGCTGATCAACATCGAACCGCTGATGAAGGACACGCCCGAGGTGCTGGTCGGCATCGTCACGCTCGGCCACCAACTCGGCTACAACAACATCCTGCCGGTCTACGCGGTGCTGCTTTTGCTGGCGCCGGCCTTCTTGCTGTTCATCAGCTACAGGCCGCTTGCAGCGCTGACAGTGTCCGGCTTGCTATGGCTTGTTGCCGGCATCTGGCAGATCGCCCCGCCGAACTATCCCGAGCCCGGCCTCTGGTTCCTCAACCCGCTGTCTTGGCAATTCCTGTTCAATATCGGCCTTGCCGCCATGCTGCATGTCAGGCGCGGCGGCGTCATTCCAGCCAACCGCTGGCTGATCGGTGCCGCCGCGGCCTATGTGCTGGCCGCGTTGGCATGGGTGCATAGTCCGCTTTGGGGCCAGGTGACCTGGTTCGACCTGCCGGTGGTGCTGACCGGCTTCGACAAGACATTCCTGTCGCTCCCGCGGCTGCTGCACATCCTGGCGGTCAGCTATCTGGTGGTGGCACTGCCTGCGGTCTCGAACCTGTTCCGCACCGGCCCCGACCATCCGCTGGCGATACTCGGCAAGCGTTCGCTTCCGGTGTTCATCGCCGGCACGCTGATCGCCATGGTTGCCCAGGTGATGAAACTGATCAATCCCGGCGGCCTCGCTTATGACAGCCTGTTGCTCGCCGCCGGCATTGCCATGCAGTTCGCGCTCGCTTTCTATCTCGAATGGTTGTCGACCATCGGCGGTTCGGGGAAAGCCAGGACGACGCAAAAGGACGCCAAGCCCGTCCAGCCGTCTTTCGGTATCTCGGCCGTAGCAAGAGCCAACCGCTGAGGGTCAGCGAGCCCGGTTTCAGCGGCGCGGTGGAGCCGAGGAGGCGCGCACGATCAGTTCGACCGGCAGCAACTGCCGGCTGACCTTGCCGTCGCTTTCCAGGATTGCCTTGACGGCAAGCCGGCCCATCTCGGCGATCGGCTGTGCGACCGTGGTCAACGGTGGCTCGGACAACTCTGCTTCGGGAACGCCGTCGAAACCGATGACCGAAACATCATCGGGGACATTCAGCCCGCGCGCGCTCAGCCATTCAAGCGTTGCCAAGGCCATCCTGTCCGACATCGCCAGGATGGCCGTGGGTGGTTCGCCGGAAGCAAAGATCGTTTCCAGCCCCGCCTTTGTGGTGGCGGCATCGTTGGCGGTTTCGTAGACGGGCACTTTGGATGTATCGATGCCAACCCGCGAAAGCTCCCGGAAGTAGCCGGTGAGGCGATCGCGTGTCCCCGCATAGGCCGCGGCGCGAAGCTCCTCGGGCGAAATGATGCCTGTCCTGCCGTCGGCGAAAGGCAGCGCCAGCACGGCAAAGCGGCGATGCCCGAGTTCCGTCAGATGGCGCGCCGCCAGGCTGGCGCCGGCGATGTTGTCGACGCCGATCGCCGCGACGGATCCATCCTCCGAATCCAGGTCCAGCGCCACGAAGGGCAGTTTGCGCTCGCGGGCCAATTCGACAAGGCGCGAGCCGCCTTCGATACAGAAGACGATGAAGCCGTCGACCAGGGCGCTCTGGATATTCCAGGCAAGCTGTTCGTTGTTGGCGGCCGAGACTAACGAGATACCGGCCCCGGTCGCATCGCAGGCCTGCGAGATACCGGCCATCATCACGCGCGCGAAGGGATCCTCGAAGAAATAGGAAAGGGGCTCTGCGGTGGCCACGCCGATGGCGTTGACCTTGCCGGCCCGCAGCAGGCGGCCCTTGGGATCGGGGCCGGCATAGCCCATCGCCTCGGCCGCCGCACGGACCCGTTCGCGGACTTCTTCGCGCACGATCTCAGGGCGGCTGAAGACATTGGAGGCGGTACCATGCGAAACACCGGCCGCCTTGGCGATGTCGGCCAGCCGGACGGGTCGTCGATTGCCTGCGGTGAGTGACGCCATTTGCGCGTGCCTCCTGATATGCATTTAGCACGTTCCCGACTTGCATCTAGCACTTTCGTTGGATCGATTCAAATTTTGCTTGACCGGCGGCTTCCATAGGCCTATCTTTGAATCGATCCAACTAAGATCTGCCTGCTGGATTAAACCTGGATGGGAGGTGCGCCATGCATCCTGTTAACTATCTGTTCGAAGACATCTACCGCAACGACTGGAGCATCGGGTCGGCCGCCAACAAGTCCAAGCGCCGCGGCGGAACAAGCCCGTGGATTCGCGATCTGCGCTTCCTGGTGGCGCGCAAGCGGAGCTGACTGGCGTGAATTTTTTGCGTCGGCCTATTGGATCGATTCAATTCAAATCAAGAGGAGAAGAGCCATGCATCCCATGAAGCATCTGTTCGACGACATTTATCGCAATTATTGGGGCATCGGCACGGCCGCGGAGCGGCCAGAGGCGCCGCGCCGCGCGACGCTCTCGGCGCGCAACCGCGATCTTTGGATCCGACTTGAACGTCGCCGGGATTGAAACCGGCCGCGCATCTCAGGGTCGCCGACGCACCACGGCGGAGACAGCTATGGTCAGCCAGCCTGCGATGAGCAGGGTGCCTCCGATCGGCGCCGACATCGGAAACAGCCTCGATCCGAGAAAATCGCGGGCGAGAAGATCGCCCGTGAAAAGCACGAGCCCGACGAGCAGCACCATGCTGGCTATCCGCAGCGGGCGATTCGCGTCGAGGAGACCGACGGCCAGAAACGCCGGTGCGTGCATCAGCAGGAACGATGCCGCCGTACCGGTGAAGGCGCCGCCGAGATGTGCGGCGGCCGCCGACAGCGCCACGCCCGCCGCGCCCACGATGCCGGCGGCGAGCACAAGCAGACGGCTGCCGGTCGTTTCGGCCAGGTTCATGTCGACGCTCCTTCGGTTGATTGGCTGGGCAGCTTGTCAGGGCTTGCTCGCTTCCATCAACATATGCCGCGTCCGCCGCGCCTGGACAATCCAGTTGTAGACCGCGCCGAGCGCCATCAGCACCGACGTGCCGAGAAACACCGCCCGCATGCCGAAATGGCCGCCGACGAAACCGCCGGCAAGCGGTCCGGCGACTTGGCCGACATATTGGGCCGAGATCGAAAGGCCGAGCACGTTGCCGCCGACGCCGTCGGGAATGTTGTGGCGGATGACGCTGGTGATGCAAGGCAGCAAACCGCCGAGCGCCAGGCCCATCAGGAAGCGCAGCCCGATCAGTTGCCAGCCGTCGGTGACGAAGGCCTGCGGAATGAGCAGCAGTGCCGACACGGCCAGCGCGCCGACGACGACGTTCCAATGACCGACGCGGTCGGCGAGCCTGCCAAGCCACGACGCCGACAGGATGGCGCCGAGGGCGGCCGCCGACATCACCACGCCGGCAACGAGCGTCACCCGGCTCTGGTCCTCGATCAGCTGCTGCACATAGACGGTGATGATCGGCTCGATCGACATGGTGGCGAAGGCCAGCAGCATGCCGGTCGTCAGCATGGCCACGACCGGACGCTTGTCGGCAATTTGCGACCAGCCGCTCTTCGGCTTTGCCGCCGTCGCGGCTTTGCTTGCTTGCGGGCGCTGGTTCTCCTTGATCAGGAATGTCGTCGCCAGAAAGGCAAGGAAGATGACGCCGCCGGACAACAGAAAGGTCGCGCGGATGCCGATTACCGGCGGCAGCGCGCCGCCGAGCAGGGGGCCGACCAGCGAACCTGCCGTGATGCCAGCGGACAAGACACCGAGCGCCCAGCCGGAGCGGTCCTTCGGCGTCTGCATGGCCACCAATATGGTCGAGCCGGAGGAATAGCCGCCGGCAAAGCCGATCAGCAGGCGCAGCAGCACCAATTGCCAGACCGTCTCGACCATTCCGGTCAGCGACATGCAGATCGCCATGCCGAAGGAGGCGCGCACCAGCATCAGCTTGCGGCCGTAGCGGTCGCCGAGCCGTCCCCATAACGGCGCAACGAGCGCCGCCGCGAAGAAGGTCGCCCCATAGGCGATGCCCGACCATTGCACGATCGCCGCATGGCCCTCGACGCCCAGTTGCTCGACATAGAGCGGCAGGAACGGCAAGAGCAGGGTCATGGCGATGAGCGTGCTGAACGAACCCGCGAAGCAGACGGCGAGATTGCGCCGCCAGTGGATATTGTAGCCGCCCTGTTCCGTATCGTTCTGCGTCATGCCGTGCCTGCGTGTGCCAGGGATTGTTGTGGATACCATTTTGGGATACCAAGTCGGTATCCGTCATGGACCCACAGCCCGACCGCTGTCAATGCGGGCACGTGAAAAGGCAACAACGATGTCGCAGATGCACAACGTCGAACGGCAGCTCCGCGAGATGATCCTTGGACTTGAGATCGGCCCGGGTGAGAAACTCACCGAGCGCTGGATCGAAAGCCGCTTCGGCGCCTCGCGCACGCCGGTCAGGGCTGCGCTGCTGCGGCTCGAAACCGAAGGGCTGGTCGGCAGGGACGGGCGCGGCTGGACGGTCTCGCCCATCAACCTGGCCGAACTCGAGCAGATCGCGGTCTACCGCGAAGCGGTCGAGGTCGCGGCCTTGCGGCTGACATGCGGGCTTGCCGACAGAAGTGCCGTCGATGTCATCGAGGCTATGCTCGTCTCCTGCGACGACGACACTCCGCGCGAGGAATGGCATCGCGTCGGCATGGATTTCCACATCGAGCTGGCGCGACTGTCCGGCAATGAATTCCTGTTTCGGGCCGTCCGCGACGCGATGACCAGGCTTTCGCGCGCCCGTTGGCTGGAGGTACGCGATGGAGCGGCCCTTGGCCGCGCGTGGGCCGAACATCACGCCGTCCTGGCCGCCGTGCGGAGCGGCGATGCACAGGAAGCCGCGCGCTTGCTCTCGCAGCATATCGTGGGCAGTCGCGACCGTCTGTTGACGTCGCTGGCCAATGATCGCCGCGGCCTTCGCGCCAGGGGATTTGCCGTCGTGGCGGCATAATGCGGCCTGCAGGGCAGGCCACTCGCCGCCGAAAAAAGGACCACCGGCCCCGAGCCCCACTTTCGGCCTCGCTTCGCGGACGCCGATGGCGTAGGACCGGGCGATGGAAAACAACCGATTTGAAGTACCCGTGACCGTCAAATCAGTCACGGCGGGAAGTACACAGCTCTTACGCTCGGCCCGCGAGGCTTCCGACTATCTCATGAACAGCTGGCCCGGCAAGCGCACCCCCAAGCATCGCGCGGCGCTGCAGGCCTGCCACGATGCGCTGGCCGGCGACAAGCCGGCCATGAACGCAAGGCGCGCCTTTATCGCGGCGGCGCGTGAAGTGGACGTCTTCGTCAGCGACAAGGCGCCGGCCTGATCCAGGCCGGATTGCCGCCGCGCGCCGTCATTCCTCTGTTTCAATCTCGGCGTCAGTCTCGGGTTTCTGACGCTCCCGCGCCGCAGCCTTGGCCGCCAGCTTTTCGGCCTTCTTGGCCGCCTTCTGGCGATCGCGTTCTTTGCGTTCCTGATCGTAATTTGGTGCTCGTGCCATAGCGGCTCCTTTTTTGCTGTTCTTGTGGGCTGACTACGCGTCGTTCGCCTTCCGACGTCTCGGAGCCGGCACCAGGGTTCCTATAAGCTGCTTCGGTCGATCACAAGGTCGGCGGCGCCGAAACGCTCCTTTGCCGTCAGCTGCTGATGCCAATAGGGATAGAGCAGGGGCGGGCGGCTGACCGCGTCGAGGCGATCACGTTCCTCGCCGGCCAGCGTCAGGCTGGCCGCCGCGATATTGTCCCTGAACTGGGCCTCGTTGCGCCCGCCGATCACAAGCGAGCTGATAGCCGGCCGGCCAAGCAGCCAGGCAAGCGCCACCTGTGCGGCGGACACACCGCGGGCCTTACCGATTTCGACCAGCACATCGACGATCCGCCACAGCCGGTCCTCGTCGCGGATTGGCGGTTCGGACCAGCCGGCGACCTGGCGCGCGGTCGGGCTGTCACGGTGATACTTGCCCGACAGCAGGCCTCCCGCCAGTGGGCTCCACACCAGCACGCCCAATCCCTGGTCGACCGAGATCGGCAGCAGCTCGTATTCGGCTTCGCGTGCTTCGAGCGTGTAGTGGATCTGCTGGGTGACGAAGCGCGGCTGATGGCGGGTGTCACTGATGGAGAGCGCCTTCATCACCTGCCAGCCGGAATAGTTGGAGCAGCCGATATAGCGGATCTTCCCCTGGCCGACCAGCGTGTCGAGCGCGGCGATGGTCTCTTCGAGTGGCGTCACGCCGTCCCATTCGTGCAGGAAATAGATATCGATGACGTCGGTCTTGAGCCGCTTAAGGCTTTTCTCGCATTCGCGGATCAAATGATGGCGCGACAGGCCTTCGTCATTGGGACCGTCGCCGATGCGCATGCGCGCCTTGGAGGCGATCAGCACGTCGTTCCTGCGCTTGCCGCCGAGTGCCTCGCCGATGATCTCCTCCGACAGGCCGTCCGAATAGACATTGGCCGTGTCGATGAGATTGATGCCGGCATCAATGCACAG
Source organism: Mesorhizobium sp. B2-2-3 (assembly GCF_006442405.1). Classification (NCBI taxonomy): domain Bacteria; kingdom Pseudomonadati; phylum Pseudomonadota; class Alphaproteobacteria; order Hyphomicrobiales; family Phyllobacteriaceae; genus Mesorhizobium; species Mesorhizobium sp. B2-2-3. The sequence continues at coordinate 223,791 of NZ_VFWC01000007.1, forward strand.
ATCGATCATGCGCTTCGCCTCGGCGAGATCGCTGTTGCCCACAGCCGCGAACGGGCCGGCGCCGCCAAAGGTCATGGTGCCCATCGTCAGCGCCGAAACCTTCAGGCCGGAACGGCCGAGAGTGCGGTATTCCATGTCAGTCCTCGCGATTGAGAAGAATGGCCCGATCAGGTTGCTGGATTTGTAGGACAATCCGTGCGGCTTGTCGCCCTCCGGCCCCAGCACACCGATGAGCGGCCGTGGCGTGCCCCTGCAATAAAACCGTCATTGCCGGCCTATACTCAGTCGATCAGGGCGTTGCGCGCCGCCGTCAGGACGCGACCAGTGCGCCCGGTCGTTGCCGGAGGCGGCAGCTTGCAGATGGAGGAACACCAGATGAATGAATCCATACCCAAGTCCGGCGCCCGGGACTGGCTGGAAGCCGAACTCGCCGACACGCTCGACGAGGACTATGAACTGGAGATGTCGGAACCAGCGCTGTCGCTGGAGATCGCCAGGATCTACAAGAACGCGCATCCGCCTTCTATCGACCGCATGCAGTATTTTCGCGACCTGATCGGGCTGCAATCCGAGCTGATCAAGCTGCAATCCTGGGTCGCCTACCACAAGAAGAAGCTTGTGGTGATCTTCGAAGGCCGCGATTCGGCTGGCAAGGGCGGCGTCATCAAGCGCATCACCCAGCGGCTCAACCCGCGCATCTGCCGCGTCGTGGCGCTTCCGGCACCGACCGAGCGAGAGACGTCGCAATGGTATTTCCAGCGTTATGTGCCGCACCTGCCGGCCGGCGGCGAGATCGTTCTGTTCGACCGCTCCTGGTACAACCGCTCCGGCGTCGAGCGGGTGATGGGTTTCGCCGGGGCCGATCAGGTGGAGGAATTCTTCCGTGACGTGCCGGAGTTCGAGCGCATGCTGGTCCGTTCGGGCATCACGCTGGTCAAATACTGGTTCTCGATCACCGACGAGGAACAACAGATGCGCTTCCTGATGCGCATCCACGATCCGATGAAGCAGTGGAAGCTGTCGCCGATGGACCTGCAGTCGCGGGTGCGCTGGGAACAGTACACCAAGGCCAAGGAAGAGACCTTCGCCCGTACCAACATTCCGGAGGCGCCCTGGTTCATCGTCGAGGGCAACGACAAGAAGCGCGCCCGGCTGAACTGCATCGACCACCTCTTGCAGCAGGTTCCCTACGAAGAGGTGCCGCACGAGGAGATCAAGCTGCCCGAGCGCGTCTTCAATCCCGAATACGAGCGCCAGGTGCTGCCGAGCGAGCTCTACGTGCCCGAGAAGTATTGAACGAGAGTTTGTCCTTCTCCCCGTATAGTGACGGGGAGAAAGGATCTGCACCAAGGGTTGCCAATTCCCACTGTCGCAGACAACTAATTCCTAAGTCCGCTTGATGACGACATGCGTGGCAAGCGGCGTCGCTACTTGTTCGCTGCACGCGTAGCCGAGCTTCGGCATATCAATCCCGGCGAAGAGGTGCTCGCCGGAGCCGAGCAGCACCGGCGAGATCGCCAGATGCATCTCGTCGATGAGCCTCTCCTGAATATATTGCCGGACGGTGGCGACGCCGCCGCCGACCCGCACATCGCTGCCATTAGCCGCTGCCCTTGCCTGCTCGAGCGCCAAATGGATGCCATCCGTAACAAAGTAAAAGGTCGTGCCGCCTTCCATGACGATGGGCTCGCGCGCATGGTGGGTCAGCACGAAGACCGGCACATGATAGGGCGGGTTGTCGCCCCACCAGCCCTTCCAGTTTTCGTCGGCCCATTCGCCGCGGATCGGCCCGAACATGTTGCGGCCGAGGATCCAGGCGCCGACATTCTCGAAGCTGCGCGCCGCGAACGCCTCGTTGATATCGGTTGTGCCGCCATCGTCTCCGAGCACCATTTTGCGGAAGGTGCGGGTACCGATCATCCATTTGTGCAGGGCTTCCCCACCGACGCCGAGCGGGTTTTTCAAATCCTGGTCGGGACCGGCGCCGTAACCGTCGAGCGACAAGGTGAATGCGTTGACGCGAAGTCTGGACATGGAAAGCCTCCTCAGACCAGTTGTATTTTGCAAGCAGTTACTTTCTAGCAAACCGATTGCAAATTGCAAGTAGTATTTTCCGCGATCGAAAAGATGCATATCCGTACTTCGCCTATGCGATGTCCAGAGTGTTGCCTGATGGTTGGTTCGGATGCCAAAATGGCGGCTGCCGAGACAGCCGCTATACCGGCTCATTTGCCGGTGGGTCCATGAAGAGCATATGGTTTGAAGGCGCTGGGGAAACTATGCTCTCAGCATCTCCGCCACCTCAGGGGCGAAATAGGTCAAAATGCCGTCGCAGCCGGCGCGTTTGAAGGCAAGAAGCGATTCCAGCATGACCTTTTCGCCGTCGATCCAGCCATTGGCGCCCGCCGCCTTGATCATCGAATATTCGCCCGACACCTGGTAGGCGAAGGTCGGCATCGCAAATTCGTCCTTCAGCCTGCGGATGATATCGAGATAGGGCAGGCCGGGCTTGACCATCAGCATGTCCGCGCCTTCGGCCAGGTCCTGCTCGGCTTCGCGCACCGCTTCGTCGGAATTGGCGTGGTCGATGTAATAGGTCTTCTTGTCGCCCTTGAGCAGGCCGGCCGTGCCGACCGCCTCGCGGTACGGCCCGTAGAAGGCGGAGGCGAATTTCGTCGCATAGGACATGATCGCCACGTCCTGAAAACCGTTTGCGTCGAGCGCGTCGCGGATCGCTCCGATGCGGCCGTCCATCATGTCGGACGGCGCGATGATGTCGGCGCCGGCCGCTGCTTGTATGACGGCCGCCGCGGTCACCTGTTCCACCGTCTCGTCATTGACGATGAGACCGTCGCGCAGAATGCCGTCATGACCATGGCTGGTGAACGGGTCGAGCGCGGCGTCGGTGATGACGCCGATCTCAGGCACCGCGTCCTTGATCGCGCGCGTGGCGCGGTTGATGACGTTGTCGGGATCGAGGATATGCGAGCCGGTCTCGTCGCGCAGCGAAATGTCCACATTGGGAAAGGTGGCAAGCGCGGGGATGCCGAGCTTCGCCGCGCGTTCGGCCTCCTTGACGGCAAGGTCGATCGACAGGCGGAAGACGCCCGGCATGGCGGCGATCGGCTCGCGCACTTGTCTGCCGTCGACGACGAAGATCGGCCAGATCAGGTCGTCGACGGAAAGCTTGTTCTCCTGCACCAGGCGCCGCGACCAGTCGGCCTTGCGCATGCGTCGCAAGCGGCGGCTGCCGGTGATGTCGTCGACGCTGCGCGCGCCGGCAGGTTTTGCGGGGGTGAATCTGTTCATCGCCAAAACTCTCGTTTGGCCGGCTTTTATCACGCACTCGTGGTGCTGACCAATGCGACACGTTTGTGCCAGCAATCCGGTCGGGTCCTTATTCGGGTTTCCCGTTGCCCGAAAGGATCTGCGCCGCACCGCGCATGCCGACACGGAACGCCTCGTCGAAGCCGACGCCGCGCACTTGCCAGGCGTAGGTCTTGCCGGCCTTCGCCAGCCGCCAGTCGGCGATCCAGCCCAACTCCTTGTCGCTCCAGACGATGCTGCCGGAAAGCGCCTGGTCGGCGCCGGCCGTTTTCGCAACCCTGTCCAGCTTCGCCATGTCGGCGTCGCGCATGATCCTGTCGTCCAGCCCCGCCTTCGACAGCAGCGCTGCCGTTGGGAAGGTTACCTGCATGGCGATCGGCGCGGCGGCATTGCCGAACGACTCGCGCATCAGCACGCCGCGCTCGTCATCGGCATCGAGCGCGAAATGCCTGACGCCGCGCTCGGTCGACAAGAACACCGCCAGCCGTGGCCTTTCGGTCAGCCATGGCCTGCTGCCGAGCGAAGCCAGCACCGGATCGATCATCGCCGGGCTGTACTGGCAGTAAAGATTGTGAGGCCGATCATACGTGCCCTGATCGTCATGGTTTGGAATGCCTTCCATGCGATCGCGGTAGCGAAAGCCCGCCACGAAGCTGCCGGCCTTGTCGCGCAGCGCCGCCATCTCCGGTTTCGCCGGCAGACGCTGGTCGCCGGAAACCCGGACCAGAACCGCGTCGAGGCAACGTTTGAAGCCGGCCTGACGGTTCTTCTCGTACCGACCGTTGACGATGGTCTGTGACTGATAAAGATCAGCGAGGCTTGCCGCCAGGGTCGGTTGCAAAGCCAGGCAAATGATGATCAGCCCGATCGTCATCGGCACGAGGCGCGCAAATCCAGCCATGAGCAACACCCCGTTGGAAACCCGCTACAGCTGCGCAGTCGCCGTGCGGTTCCCGGCGTTGCGGCCACAACGGCTCTTTTAGCACTAGGCTCCGGCACGAGCCAAGACGCGCTGCCGGCATGCCGGCCAAGACGCGCTGCCGGCATGCCGGCATTGACGCGGCCATGGGCCACGCTTTAGCACTTCAGTCCCGGCGGAGCGGGGGAGGGATTCTTTCACGATGGATTTTGGCGGAGGCGACGAGATCCGCTTCGAACATCTGGGCCGGGCCGGCATCGTCACGTTGACGCGGCCGCGGGCACTCAATGCGGTCACGCACGGGATGGTCAACGCGCTCGCCAAGGCATTGCACGCTTGGGAGCGGGACTGGAGCGTCGATGTCGTCGTCGTCAAGGCCGAGGGCAGGGCGTTTTCGGCCGGCGGCGACATTCTCCACATCTACGAGGCCGGCCGGGCCGGCAAGCCGCCCGTCGAGTTCTTCACCGACGAGTATCGGCTGAATGCCCAAATCGCGCGTTTCAAAAAACCTTATGTGGCGCTGATCGACGGCATCGTCATGGGTGGCGGCGTCGGCATCTCCTTTCATGGATCGCATCGGGTGATGACGGAAAATGCGCAGTTCGCCATGCCGGAGGTGGGAATCGGCTTTTTCCCGGATGTCGGCGCCAGCCATCTGCTGCCCGATCTTGGCGGTTCCTTCGGCATGTACCTGGCGCTGACCGGCAATCGTATCCGCTATGGCGACGCGTTGTGGTCCGGGCTGGCCACGCATACGATCAAGGCGCAGGACCAGGCTGGCTTTCTCGACCAGCTCGCCGCCACCGGCGATCCCGAATCGGTGCTGCGCGGCTTCTTCATCCCGGCGAAGCGCGAGACGGACAGGCAGGTGCTGGAGGCGATCGCCCACCACTTCGCGCAGGCGTCGCTTGCCGATATCATCGGCAGCCTGGAGCAGGCGGCAGGGAGCGATGAGTTTGCGGCAAGGACGCTGGCGACGATCCTGACGCGCTCGCCGACCAGCCTTCGTGTCGCCTGGCGCCAGATCACTGCCGGCCTGACGCTGCCGATGGATCAATGCATGAAGATGGAGTTCCGCATCCTCAACCGGATGCTCGCGGGCCACGATTTCTACGAAGGCATACGCGCCACCATCATCGAAAAGGGTTCCAAGCCGCAATGGCTGCCGGCAACCCTCGATGCGGTCGACGACGCGGATGTCGATGCCTATTTTGCCTCGCTCGGTGAACGGGAACTCGCGCTATGAGTGAGGTGACGTCCAGACGCGTCGTGCTTCAGCCTTCAGGGGTGGAGGTTATCTTCGCCTGGTTCCAGCGAATCATATCAGGATACTGCCTGCTGTTCGGTATCCTGTACTGGATCAGGCTTATCGGCTTCTATCCCGGCTCGCTGTGGCGCTTCGACCTGATGCCGGTCCACTGGCAGGTGACAGCGGTGATGCTCGCCGTGTTTTTTCCCTTTGCCGCAGCCGGCCTATGGATGCTGGCTTCCTGGGGGCCGGTGATCTGGTTCATCTGCGCCGCGACGGAGATCGTCATGTATGCCGGCTTTCCCGAACTCTTCGGCCGCCGCCCGCTCATCGTCGTCTCGCATGCGGGGGTGGCGCTGCTCTATGTCGTTTTCCGCCTCGTCATCTATCTGCAGAAGCGGACGCCCCGGACCTGAAGCCGGCACGCGCCGCCGGCGATCCGGCGGATCGGATTTCGCCCTGAAATCATTGGCTAAATCTTTAGGTTAATTATCCTTGCTCGAGTGACCGTTCGTTAAGCGTCTTGCGAAACCTATTACCGGTAAGCTCTTGTTAGCCTTGGCGTTTAAGTCGAATTTTATGAGTATTCGATAGTGTCGCGATCAAGGTGAAAAACAAAAAATCACCAGGGCGACAAACGAGAGGCAAAGACAATGATCAATTCGCGTCCGGCGGCAAAGACCGCCAACGTTTCCGACGATCGCCGCGAGGCAATCCGTTCCCTTTACATGGAATCGCTCCAACTGGTCGAGCGCCTGCACCGCCGTCTGCTCGACGTGATCAAGGACGAGTTCGACCGCAATGGCCGTTCCGACATCAACGCCATCCAGGCGCTGCTGCTCTTCAACATCGGCAATTCGGAGCTGACTGCCGGCGAGTTGCGCTCGCGGGGCTACTATCTCGGCTCGAACGTCTCCTACAATCTCAAGAAGCTTGTCGATCTCGGCTTCATCAACCACCAGCGCTCGCGCATCGACCGTCGTTCGGTCCGCGTCTCGCTGACGCCGAAGGGCAACGAGGTGGCGGACGTGGTCGCCGGTCTCTATGAGCGCCATGTCGGCTCGATCGAGCAGGTCGGCGGCATCAACACCGACGAATTCAAGCAGATGAACCGCGCCCTCCAGCGCCTCGACCGCTTCTGGAACGACACCATCGCTTACCGGATGTAAGCCACATCCCCAATCAGAAGCCGCGCCACAGAAGCGCGGCCGCAACAGCGACCTCCAGTCAGGGCCGGTGCCGAAAAGCATCGGTCTTTTCTTTTCGTTGCGCTGGCCGAAGCAAATTGCGGGCCAAGGCCACGTTGCCGCCATATTCCAATGGAACCGAAGATGGCAGTGATGCTGTGGTGAAGACCATGAGTTCACCAGCAGCCGCGTAGCCTTGCGCGTTTTCACACCGAGGTGATGCGGACCATGGTTGGCTAATTGTTAAGATTGCCAATTTTAGAGTGCGGGCGAGATCGCCCGATGATCAACGCAGCAAGTGTTCGAACTGCTACAAATGTCTGGAACGTCCATGAGAACCAGCCGCCGTTTCTTCCTTTCCGGAGCCTCCGCGCTCGCAGCCGCCGTTGTTGCCGGCCGCGCCAGCGCGCAGGATGTGATCGGGGACATCCTGAAGTCCTCGGCGCGCGGCAACTGGGACGATCAGTTCGACGCCCGCGCCAGCGCAGGCGGCAAGGTGGCCTCGACGCTGCCGATCTTCAGCCCGCAGACCGTCGCCTTCACCGAGCAGGCTGTGGCGCAGTACCAGAACATTGTCGGGCAGGGCGGCTGGGTCGAGGTTCCCGCGACCAAGAAACTGCAGCTCGGCGTCGACGATCCCGATGTCGTGCCGCTGCGCAAGCGCCTGATGGTCGCCGGCGACCTGTCGCAGAGCGCCGGCATCTCGACGGCCTTCGATTCCTATGTCGACTCGGCGGTCAAGCGCTTCCAATTGCGCCACGGCCTGCCGGCCGACGGAGCGCTGGGCAAATATACCTACGCGGCGATGAACGTTTCGGCGCAGATCCGGCTCGGCCAGTTGCAAACCAATCTCCAGCGATTGAAGGAGAAGGCGGGCACGCTTGGCAGCCGTTATGTGCTGGTCGATATTCCGGCAGCGCAGGTCGAGGCGGTCGAGAACGATCGCGTCGTGCTTCGCCATACCGCGATCGTCGGCAAGATCGATCGCCAGACACCGATCGTCAATTCCAAGATCAACGAGATCATCGTCAATCCATATTGGAACGCGCCGGTGTCGATCGTGCGTAAGGACATCATCCCATTGATGCGCAAGGACCCCGATTATCTCAAGAACAGCCATATTCGCCTGTTTGCGCCAGATGGCAGCGAAGTCGATCCGATGAATGTGGACTGGTCGACCGACGACGCGGCCAAGTACCGTTTCCGCCAGGATCCCGGTTCGGACAACGCCATGGCGTCGGTGAAGATCAATTTCCCGAGCCCGGACGGCGTCTACATGCACGATACGCCGCAGCAGAGCCTGTTCGGCAAGATGATGCGCTTCGATTCCTCGGGTTGCGTACGCGTGCAGAACGTGCGCGACCTCGTCACTTGGATCCTGCGCGACACGCCCGGCTGGGACCGTCAGCATTTCGAGGCTGCGATCAAGACCGGCGAAAACACGCCGGTCCAGGTCACCAACCCGGTGCCGGTGCATTTCCTCTATCTCTCGGCCTGGTCGACGGGCCCCGGCGTCGTCCAGTTCCGCGACGACATATATGGCCTCGACGGAAACAACGAGCTGCAGATCACTTCGTCGCTCTAAGCAATTGATTATTCAGGGAAAAGGCCGCTCTTGAGCGGCCTTTTCTGTCGTCGCCGCCAGGCCGTTCACACCGCCGCTGACCTCCAACTCTGCGTAGGCGCGCTCCGGCTGGACGAAGCGCGGGCGATTGCGCATGGTCGGCAAAACTGCCGGAAATCGGACCATGCAAGTTGCCGTCTTCATCCTCGTAGTGCTCGTCCTGGTGGCGCTTTCCGGTGCATTGGTGCGGCTGGTGCGGCTGCCGCTGCCGGTGCTGCAGATCGCCATGGGTGCTGCGCTGGCCTGGCCGGCGCGCGGGCTGCATGTCGAGATCGATCCGGAACTGTTCCTGCTCGTATTCATTCCGCCGCTTCTGTTCGCCGATGCCTTTGCTGCGCCCAAGCGCGAGCTTGTCGCCTTGCGTGGCCCCATCCTCGACCTTGCCATCGGACTGGTCTTCTTCACCATCGTCGGATTTGGCTACGCCTTGCATTGGCTGGTGCCCAGCATCCCGCTCGTCGTCGCTTTCGCGCTCGCCGCGGTGCTGTCGCCGACTGACGCGGTGGCGGTGTCTTCCATAGTCGACAGGAACATCGTTCCGGCGCGGCTGATGCATATATTGGAAGGCGAGTCGCTGCTCAACGACGCCTCGGGCCTAGTCATGTTCCGCTTTGCCGTGGCGGCGGCATTGACCGGCAGCTTTTCCTTCGCCGCGGCCTCGCTGAGCTTTCTCTATGCCGTGGCTGCCGGCATCCTCGCCGGCATGGCGGCGCTGTTCGTTGCCGCCAAGGCGCTGCAACTGCTCAACCGCATCGGCGGCGTGCCGGCGGAGGCGCAGGTTCTGGTCATGATCCTGGTGCCTTTCGTCTCCTATCTCGGCGCCGAGCATATCGGCGCCTCGGGCATCCTGGCGGCGGTCACCGCCGGCCTGTTGACCGGAGTTTCCGGCATGTTCCGCTTTCTCGGTGTCTCGGCGCGCATGCAGACGATGTCGCTGTGGTCGACGCTGTCCTTCGTCTTCAACGGCGCGCTCTTCATCCTGCTTGGCCTGCAATTTCCCGATATCATCCGTAAGGTGCCGCCGGAGTTGTCCAGCCGGCACTGGATCATCGAGCCGGTGCTGACAGTCCTGCTGCTGACCCTTTGCCTGATCGGCCTGCGTTTCCTGTGGATATGGATCGGCGACATGGCGGGCGCCATGGCGGCGCGGCTCGGCAAGCGAAAGGCCGAGCCGTTCGGCCTGCGCGTGCGGCTCGCCGGATCGGTCGCCGGCGTGCGCGGAGCGATCACGTTGGCCGGTATCCTGTCGCTGCCGCTCACCTTGCAGGACGGCTCGCCGTTCCCGGCCCGCGACGTGGTGATCTTCCTCGCCGCCGGGGTCATCATCTGCTCGCTGGCCATCGCCAGCCTCGCGCTGCCGAAGATCGCTCGCGGGCTGGTCGAACCGGGCGAGGACCCGGCAGCGGCCGAGGAGCGCCGGGCGCGGGTCGGCGCAGCCAATGCGGCGATCGCCAGGATCGAGAGCATCGCCAATGAGGCAGGCGAGGGCGGGGCCGTCGAGGCACGGCTCGCCGTTGCCGACAGCATCGTCGCCGGCTACCGGCGCCGCATCGCCGCCTCCGACGAGGCCGACGAAGCGCGTGCCGAGGCGCGTGAGGCGAGCCGTCTGGAGCTTGAACTCAGGGCGGCCGGCATAGAAGCCGAGCGCGCCGCGCTACGCGCCATGTTTCTCAGCCGCGAGATCAATGACCATACGATGCGGGCGCTGTTTTCCGAGATCACCTTGACCGAGGCTCTTCTGAAGCAGCGGCGCGACAGGAAATAACGGTTCGCCGCTCTGCTTGCCGCAATCGGGCCAGCAAATTTCGCGCCGCAAACGTGGCGAGGCGAAAACAACTGTGTTAATGGCGCGGCGAACCCAATCCTGTCACACAAAAATGTGCAGGGGTTTGGGACAACGGCATGCGCAAGACAAAACCGACCTCCGGACCTAAGGAATTCAGGCCATGGCAACAGCAGCGGCAGCGTCGAACAAATTCGAATCCTTCTTCGAAACCACGCTGGAAGATGCCGATCCGGAAATTTTCGGCGCGATCCGCAACGAACTCGGACGCCAGCGCCACGAGATCGAACTGATCGCGTCTGAGAACATCGTCTCGCGCGCCGTGCTCGAAGCGCAGGGTTCGATCATGACCAACAAATACGCCGAGGGTTATCCGGGCAAGCGCTACTATGGCGGCTGCCAGTTCGTGGATGTCGCCGAGGAGCTGGCGATCGAGCGCGCGAAAAAACTATTCGGCTGCAACTTCGCCAATGTGCAGCCCAATTCCGGCAGCCAGATGAACCAGGCGGTGTTCCTGGCTCTCTTGCAGCCGGGGGACACCTTCATGGGCCTCGACCTCAATTCCGGCGGGCATTTGACGCACGGCTCGCCAGTCAACATGAGCGGCAAATGGTTCAAGGTCGTGTCCTACGGCGTGCGTAAGGACGACCACCTGCTCGACATGGACGCCATCGAGAAGACGGCGCATGAGACGAAGCCGAAGCTGATCCTGGCCGGCGGCACCGCCTATTCGCGCATCTGGGACTGGAAGCGCTTTCGCGAGATCGCCGATGCGGTCGGCGCCTACCTCATGGTTGATATGGCCCACATCGCCGGCCTCGTCGCCGGCGGCGTGCATCCCTCGCCGCTGCCGCATGCCCATGTGGTGACGACCACCACGCACAAGTCGCTGCGCGGCCCGCGCGGCGGCATGATCCTGTGCAACGACGAGGAGATCGCCAAGAAGATGAACTCGGCGGTGTTCCCCGGCCTGCAGGGCGGACCGCTGATGCATGTCATCGCCGCCAAGGCGGTTGCCTTCGGCGAGGCGCTGAAGCCGAGCTTCAAGCTCTATGCCGAGAGCGTCGCCGCCAACGCCAAGGCGCTGGCGTCCAGCCTACAGGAGACTGGCCTCGACATCGTGTCGGGCGGCACCGACAACCACCTGATGCTGGTCGACCTGCGCCCCAAGAATGCCACCGGCAAGCGCGCCGAGGCAGCGCTTGGGCGCGCCAACATCACTTGCAACAAGAACGGCATCCCCTTCGACCCGGAAAAGCCCTTCGTCACCTCCGGCGTGCGGCTCGGCACGCCCGCCGGCACAACGCGCGGCTTCGGCCAGGCCGAGTTCCGCGAAATAGGCAAGCTGATCGCCGAGGTGCTGGATGGCCTCAAGGCCGCCAATTCCGATGAGGGCAATGCCTCGGTCGAGGCCGCGGTCAAGGCCAAGGTCGTGGCGCTGACCGATCGATTCCCGCTCTACCCTTATCTCGGTTGACCTCGCGCCACGCGTCATCTCTTATCCGCCAGCGGCGCGCCGACCCCCGATCGGTCGACGCGCCGAACTGGAGACCAGACGATGCGTAATTTCCGTCCCGCCATCCTTGGCGCCCATGGCTTGCTGGCCGTTTCCCTGACATTGCCCGGGACTGCCCTTGCGCAGACCGCCCCTGAAGTGCCCGCCACCGCTACCTTCGGCAGATGGACAACCATCGTCGATACGCTCGACACCGGGCAGGATGCGCGCAAGACCTGCGCCGCTTCGACTGCCTTTTTCGATGCCAGCGGCAATTCGGGCACGCTGACGCTGTCGATCTCGAACGGCGACGCCATGCCGCCGGACGCCTACCCGGCCATCATGCTTATTGTCGACAACCGGAACCTGCCCACTGGCAAGAAGATCGCCGCGACTTTTGGTGATCCTGGCGTCAAGGTTTCCGCCACCGTCTATTCGAACGATGCCGTGAACGGCCGTCCCAGCTGGACGGTCGACAACCAGCCCAAGACCAGTCTCGCGCTCTTGCGAGCCATGCGCAAAGTCACCTCGCTCGATGTCGCTTTCGGCAAAGAGGCTTTCGCCAGCATTCCGATGGACGGCTTCACCAAGGCCTACCGCAACCTCGGCACATCATGCGGCTTTCCGACCAAGGACGTTGCACCCTAGCCAAGCGCGCGAAGGCGGGTGCTGGCAATCTGCCTCGCGGCTCGCTATCTCTGACGCGAAAGGATCTGCGTGCCTTGCCATCGTGGCAAAAGGCTCTAAGCCTTTTCGCCTCACCAGATTCGTGAACCCAAGGCTCTCAATGCGCTGTCCCTATTGCCAGTCCGAAGATACGCAGGTGAAGGATTCGCGCCCCGCCGAGGATGGCGCGGCGATCCGCAGGCGTCGCGTCTGCCCCGATTGCGGCGGCCGTTTCACCACCTTCGAGCGCGTGCAGTTGCGCGACCTCGTCGTGGTCAAGAAGTCGGGGCGAAAAGTGCCTTTCGACCGCGACAAGCTCTTGCGCTCCGTCGAGATCGCGGTGCGCAAGCGCAATGTCGATCCCGAGCGCATCGATCGTGCCGTGACCGGCATCGTGCGCCAGCTGGAAAGCTCCGGCGAGACCGAAGTGGCCTCGGGCGAGGTTGGGCGGCTGGTCATGGAAGCGCTGAAGTCGCTCGACGACGTCGCCTACGTCCGCTTCGCCTCGGTCTACCGCAATTTCCGCGAGGCCAAGGATTTCCATGAGCTGCTGGGGGAATTGAAAGGCGACGAGGACAAGAGCGAAGAGGACGCTGGCTGAGCATGGCGGAACACAGCGAGGCCGGACAGGCAGCCCTTGACCGCCGTTTCATGGCAGCCGCACTCAGACTGTCGCGCAGGAATGCGGGCCGGACCTCAACCAATCCTTCCGTTGGTACACTCATCGTGCGCGACGATGGCTTGGGCCCGATGATTGTCGGCACCGGCGTCACCGCTGTCGGCGGCCGCCCGCATGCCGAGACCGAGGCGCTCGCCGAAGCGGGCGAACTGGCGCGCGGCGCCACCGCCTACGTCACGCTGGAGCCTTGCGCGCATCACGGACGCACGCCGCCTTGCGCCAACGCTCTGGTCAATGCCGGCATCGCGCGCGTCGTTGGCGCCGCCAGCGACCCCGATCCGCGCGTGTCAGGCCAAGGCTACGCGATCCTGCGCACCGCGGGCGTCGATGTTGTGGAGAATGTCCTGGCGGCGGAGGCCGCCGAGCAGATGGCCGGCTATCTCATTCGATCGCTTAGGAAACGGCCGGAAGTGACTCTCAAGCTAGCGCTTTCCAGCGACGGCAAGATCGGCATGGAAGGTGTTGGGCAGGTGTCGATCACAGGCGACATTGCGCGCCGTGAAGTCTATCTAATGCGCGCCGAAGCCGATGCCATCCTGATCGGCATTGGCACGGCGCTGGAGGACGACCCGGCGCTGACGGTGCGCTTGCCGGGATTGGAGAACCGGTCGCCGGCGCGCATTGTGCTCGACAGGCAGATCAGGCTGCCTGAGACTTCGAAACTGGTGTCCGGTGTCGACAGGGTGCCGCTCTACGTCGCGGCTTGCCTGGAAGCCGATCCTCTGCGGCGGGCAACGCTCGAACGCGCCGGCGTGCGTTTCATCGGCACCGAGACGCATGAAGGCGGCGTGGCGCTGCCGGAACTGCTCGAGGATCTTGCTGCGCTCGGTATGGCCAGCGTGCTGGTCGAAGGTGGAGCCAAGGTGGCCAGCGCCTTCCTGTCGGAAGGCCTGGTTGACCGCATCGTGCTGTTCCGAGGACCGGAGGCGATTGGCAAGGGGGGCATTGCATCGCCCATCGATGCCAACCATGTCCCGGCGGGATTTCGCAAACTGCGCGAGATGCGGTTCGGCGAGGACAGCTACGCCGAGTGGATAAGAGACTTTTAGGATCAACACCGATGTTTACCGGCATTGTTACCGACATAGGCACCGTCGCGGCCGTCAAGCCGCTGCGGGAAGGCGTGGGATTGCGTATCGACACCGCCTATGATCCCGAAACCATCGCCATCGGCGCCTCGATATCATGCGGCGGCGTTTGCCTTACCGTGACGGCCTTGCCCGACAGCGGCTCGAACGCGCGCTGGTTCGAAGTCGAGGCCTGGGAGGAGGCGCTCCGGCTGACGACGGCGATGGGCTGGAAATCGGGCACGCGGATCAATCTGGAGCGGGCGTTGAAGATCGGCGACGAGCTTGGCGGCCACATCGTGTCGGGCCATGTCGACGGTACGGCCGAGATCGTCGAGCGCAAGGATGAAGGCGACGCCGTTCGCTTCACGCTGGAAGCGCCGCGCGGGCTGGCGAAGTTCATCGCGCCGAAAGGCTCCGTCGCGCTCGACGGTACCTCGCTCACCGTCAACAAGGTGGAAGGCACCCGCTTCGACGTGCTTCTGATCCACCATTCGCTGACCGTCACCACCTGGGGTGAGCGCCAGGTCGGCGACCGCGTCAATCTCGAGATAGACACCATGGCCCGCTATGCGGCCCGCCTGGCGGAAGCGGCGAAAGAGGGGCTTTGAGCATCGCCGAGCTGTTCATGAGGAACTAGCGGTGATGGAAAACAGGAATTCCAAAGTGCAAGCGCGGCTGGGGTGGCCGATGTAGATGCTGGCCGAGTAGTGGCCCACGCCATTGTTGCCTGGGCTCAAAGCCTCGCTACAGACTGTCCGATCTCGGTACCCCGTCCCAATGAGGCAATCTTGTGCTTGCGATCAATCCGGCTTCGGCCTAAGTCACCGGCGATCCCGGAGACATTTATGGCTGGCACATCCCAACACGGCAAAGCGTTCATTCGCCCGAAGAAGAAGGCCCACCTTCTCGTTATCGAGGCACGCTTCCACGACGATCTTGCCGACGCGCTGCTCGAAGGCGCGACGAGCGCGCTTGACGAAGCGGGTGCGACCTACGACGTCGTCACCGTTCCAGGTTCGCTCGAAATTCCCGCCGTCATTACCTTCGCGCTGGACGGCGCGGCGGAAGGCGGCATGAACTATGACGGCTTCGTCGCGCTTGGCACCGTCGTCCGCGGGGACACCTATCACTTCGATATCGTCGCCAATGAATCCAGCCGCGCACTGATGGACCTGTCCGTGCAGGACTCGGTCTGTATCGGCAACGGCATCCTGACCACGGAAAACGACACGCAGGCCTGGACGCGAGCCAAGCGTTCGGAGGGCGACAAGGGTGGCTTTGCCGCGCGCGCGGCGCTGACCATGATCGCGCTCAAGGAACGACTGGGAGCGCGATCGTGAGCGACCCCGCTTCGCCCGGACAGCCCACGGTGCGCCACGCCAACAAGCGCGGCGCGGCGCGGCTTGCCGCCGTGCAGGCCCTCTATCAGATGGATGTCGCCGGCAGCGGCGTCTTCGAGATCACTGCCGAATACGAAGCGTTTCGCCTTGGCAAGGAAGTCGATGGCGCGCTTTACCGCGAGGCGGATGCCCAATGGTTCCGCGCCATCCTCACCGGTGTCGTCGAGGACCAGAAAACCATCGATCCGGTTATCCGCCAGGCGCTGACCGATGACTGGCCGCTGTCGCGCCTCGATTCGACACTGCGCGCAATCCTGCGCGCCGGTGTCTACGAACTGATGAAGCGCGAAGACGTGCCGGTGGCGGTGATCGTTTCCGAATACGTCGATATCGCCAAGGCTTTCTACGAGGAAGACGAGCCGAAGCTGGTCAACGCCGTGCTCGATCGCGTCTCCCGTCGGGTGCGTGGCGAGGGACGCGGCAAGGACGCTTCATGACGGCGGTCGCCATCGAGGCGGCCAGGGAGGCGCGGCGCACCGCGTTGATCCTCGCCGCCTCGCAGGCGATCATTGGTTCGGCAGCGCCCATCGCCATCTCCATGGGCGCGCTTGCCGGTCAATATCTGCTCGGCCCGGACAAGTCGCTGGCGACGGCGCCGATCACCGGCTTCAATCTCGGCGTGGCACTCGGTGCGCTGCCGGCGGCGGCCATCATCCGCGCCATGGGCCAGCGCGGCGGCTTCATGACCGGTACGATCGTCACCGCGCTTGGCGGTCTGGTCGCGACGCTGGCACTCTTCCATGGCAGTTTTTGGCTGTTTGCCTTCGGCCTGACGGTGATCGGTGTCGGTGGCGCCTTCGTCCAGCAGTTCCGCTTTGCCGCCGCCGACAATGCGCCGCCGCAGTTCAAGGCGCGCGCCATCTCCTTCGTGCTGGCGGGCGGCATCATCACCGCCATTCTCGGACCGCAGATCGTCATCTTCACCCGCGAGTTGTTCGCACCGGTGATGTTTGCCGGTTCGTTCGCATCCATCCTGGTGCTAGCCGCCGTCGGCGCGGCGATCCTGTCATTGCTGCGCCTGCCGGCGAGGGCCGCCGCCGGCGGAACGGAAATTGCCGGCAGCGATGCCCGGCCCTTGGCCGAGATCGTCACGCAGCCGCGTTTCGTCGCGGCACTCTTCTGCGCGGTCGGCAGCTATGCCCTGATGAGCTTCGTCATGACCGGCGCGCCGCTCGCCATGGTCGGCTGCGGCCTGTCGGAGGACGATGCGACGCTCGGCATTTCGTGGCATGTCATGGCAATGTTCGGGCCGAGCTTCTTCACCGGATCGCTGATCCATCGCTTCGGTGCTGAACGCATTGTCGCGGTCGGCCTCCTGCTGCTGATCGGCTGTGCGGTCGTCGCGCTGTCCGGCTTGGCGCTATGGCAATTCTGGACGGCGCTGATCCTGCTCGGCCTCGGCTGGAATTTCGGCTTCATCGGCGCCACGGCCATGGTCGCGGCAAGCTACCGGCCTTCCGAAAAGGGCAAGGTGCAGGGGTTCCACGACTTCGTCCTGTTCGGCTCCGTGGCCTGCGCCTCGCTGATGTCGGGCATGGTCTACAATGCCTGGGGCTGGACCATGCTGAACTGGATGATCTTTCCCGTCACCGTGCTATGCTTCGTCGCGCTCGGCGCGCTGAGGATTGCGAGCTTGCGTCTGGCTTGACGCCCAATTTGAATTTATGCGTCCGGCGGCAGAACCTGAAGCACTCGCGCTATGAACATGTGAAACTCAGCCATGTAGTTGCGCAGGAAGTCCTCAGTGGATTCGACCGTCACCTCGCCGTCGTCGGTGATCAGCCCCGGCGTGAACTGTATGTAGGCTTCAGGCGCGTTCATCTGGGGCGAATTGCAGAAACTCAGAACGCTTCGAAGGCTTTGTTGGGCAACGGCGGTCGCGATGGCGCCCGGCGATGTTCCGATGACAGCCGACGGTTTGCGCGCGAACGAATTCTTGCCGTAGGGCCGACTGGCCCAGTCGATTGCGTTCTTCAATCCACCAGGGATCGAGCGGTTGTACTCCGGGGTGACGAACAATACAGCCTGGACGGAGGCGATCGCCTTTTTGAAATCCCGGGCTGCCGGTGGGAAGTCGGCGTCATAGTCGTAGCTGTACAGTGGCAGATCCTTGAAGGCGATTTCGGTCATGTCGAGTTCGGGAGGGGCAAGTTGAACGAGCGCCTTCGCGAGCTTGCGGTTGATGGATTCCCGGGCAAGACTGCCGATGAGGTAACCGACTTTGTGTATGGCCATGACACGCTCTCCGTGTTTGCCACCCGCACCCTCACCGCATTATCCGCCAGATGGCAGCAGATCGCCAGCGTCGCGTCGCAATTGGCCTTCCGAACAAAAATATTGCGTCTGTACCACTTGTTATGAAACCGTGTGCCCCGACGAGACGTTGGAGCCGTGCTCATATGCGGCACCGAATTCCGGTTCACAGCAAGGGATTTTCACAATGTTTTCAATCAAGCTTCTGGCTGGCGCGGCGCTCGCGCTCGGCATCACGGCGGCATCGGCGAATGCTCAGGTGGTTGTTTCCTCAAAGATCGACACCGAGGGCGGCGTGCTAGGCAATATCATCCAGCTCGTCCTCAACGCCAACAACATCAAGACCACTGACCGCATCCAGCTCGGCGGCACGCCGGTGGTGCGCAAGGCGATCACCGCCGGCGAGATCGACATCTATCCCGAATACACCGGCAATGCCGCCTTCTTCTTCGAGAAGACCGACGACCCGGTTTGGAAGGACGCCGCCAAGGCCTATGAGACGGCCAAGAAGCTCGATTACGACGCCAACAAGATCGTCTGGCTGTCGCCGTCGCCGGCCAACAACACCTGGGCGATCGCACTGCGCAAGGAGGTGGCCGAAACCAATAAGCTCGCCACCCTGTCCGACTTCGGCAAATATGTCGCCGGCGGCGGCAAGGTGGTGCTCGCGGCCTCGGCCGAGTTCGTCAATTCAGCCGCGGCCCTGCCGGCGTTCCAGACCACCTACGGCTTCACGTTGAAGCCTGACCAGTTGATCACGCTCTCCGGCGGCGACACGGCCGCGACCATCGCGGCGGCAGCCAACCAGACCAATGGCGCCAACGCCGCCATGGTCTACGGCACTGACGGCGGCATCGCGCCCTCCGGGCTGGTCGTGCTCGATGACGACAAGGGCGTGCAGCCGGTCTACCAGCCGGCGCCGATCATCCGCGAGGCGGTGCTGAAGGAGCATCCCGAGATCGAGACGTTGTTGAAGCCGGTCTTCGCCAAGCTCGACCTCATCACGCTGCAGGAACTCAACGGCCGCGTCCAGGTCGGCGGAGAGCCGGTCAAGGGTGTGGCGGAAGACTTTTTGAAGAAGAATGGGTTCTTGAAGTAGTCAGCGCTTAGCTGACCGTGATGCTGGTGCGAGGCGCCCCCCTCTGGAAGCTGCCGATCTCCCCCCTTGCGGGGGAGATGTCCGGCAGGACAGAGGGGGGTGCTGTCCCGCCGACCTCTCAACTCGTCACAGCTGCGCGCTCGGACAGGACCGTTTTCGAACAAGCCGACGCTCGAAAGTTGGCGATCCTTCACACCCCCCTCTGGCCTGCCGGCCATCTCCCCCGCAAGGGGGGAGATCGGAAATCGCGTCGGCTTTCGCCAGTCGCCAGCCAACTGTGTACCTCGTGGCAGATTTCCCCCTTTGAGGGGCAGCCATGACCCTCCGCTTCGACAAGCTCGGCGTGGTCATCGCTGCGATCGCTGCCTATGCGGCTTTCGTAGCACCCTTCGCCACGTTCCGCGCCAATCGCATCGTGCCCGGCCAGGCGCGCTCGATCGTAGAGGCACTTCCGGCAATGGCCGGCCCGCTGCTTTTGGCCATCGTTGTCGCAGCCGCGCTTGTCGCGCTGCTGAAAACGCCGCTCGTCCTGCGCCTTGCCGCCAGCGTGATCACGCTGGCGGCTCTCGCGCTGTTGATCGGCGTCACCGGGACATTCCTGACCCCGGCAGGCAATACCTTCGCGCGCGTTTCGCCGGCCTCCGGGTTTTGGCTGCTGATCTTTGCCTTTACCCTCCTGCTGGCCGACGTGCTGACGAGAATGAACCTGTCTCCCTGGTCACGTGTCGGCGTGCTTGTCGTTGCCGCGCTCGCCATCGGGCTGCTGCTGATAACGGGATCCTGGGACAGCCTTTCGATCCTCAAGGAATATTTCAACCGTGCCGACAGTTTCTGGGCCGAGGGCGCCAAACATGTCACGCTGGCGCTTGGTTCGCTGGCGGCGGCGGTGATACTGGGCCTGCCGCTTGGCATCCTGTGCCATCGCGTCGAGCGCCTGCGCGCCGGCGTGCTCAACGTGCTCAACATCGTCCAGACCATTCCCTCGATTGCGCTGTTCGGCCTGCTGATCGCACCGCTCGGCTGGGTGGCGGCGCATGTGCCGGGAGCGGCCGCGCTCGGTATCCGCGGCATCGGAACGGCACCTGCGTTCGTGGCGCTGTTCCTCTATTCGCTGCTGCCGGTCGTCGCCAATACCGTGGTCGGCCTTGCCGGTGTGCCGCGTGCCGCCAATGACGCGGCGCGCGGCATGGGCATGACGGATCGCCAATGCCTGTTCGGCGTCGAGTTTCCGCTGGCCTTCCCAGTGATCCTCACCGGTATCCGCATCGTGCTTGTGCAGAACATCGGCCTCGCCACCATCGCCGCCCTGATCGGCGGCGGCGGCTTCGGCGTGTTCGTGTTCCAGGGCGTCGGCCAGACCGCGATGGACCTGGTGCTGCTTGGCGCCGTGCCGACGGTTGCGCTCGCCTTCGCTGCTGCCATCATTCTCGACGCGGTGATCGAAATGACCTCAACCAAGCGCAGGGCGGACCCCGCATGATCGAGATCGAAGGCATTACCAAGCGCTACGATGCGACCACGGTGGTCGATGAAGTCTCGATGATCATAGAGCCCCGCACCCTTTGCGTCATCGTCGGCACCTCGGGCTCCGGCAAGACGACGCTGCTTCGCATGATCAACCGGCTGGTCGAGCCGACTTCCGGCGTCATCAAGCTCGACGGCGCCGACAACCGCTCGGTGCCCGGCTACGAGCTGCGGCGCAGCATCGGCTACGCCATCCAGGGCCACGGCCTGTTCCCGCACCGAACGGTGGCGCAGAACATAGCCACCGTGCCGGTGCTGCTTGGCTGGGACAAGGATCGCATCAAGGCGCGCGTCGACGAACTGATGACGCTCTATCAGCTCGACCCGCAGGCCTACGGCCCGCGCTACCCGCACGAGCTCTCCGGCGGCCAGCAGCAGCGCGTCGGCGTCGCCCGCGCGCTCGCGGCCGAACCCAACGTGCTGTTGATGGACGAGCCGTTCGGCGCGCTTGACCCCATAATCCGCACCAAGGCGCAGGAAGACCTTCTTGCGATCCAGAGGCGCTTCGGCACCACCATCATCCTCGTCACCCACGACATGGAAGAGGCCGTGCATATGGGCGACAAGATCGCCGTCATGGATGCCGGCAAGCTGGTACAATATGCCAGGCCGGCGGAGATCCTGGCGAGGCCGGCCAGCGGCTTCGTCGAGACCCTGGTGGGCGCCAGCGAAAAACCGTTCCGGCTGCTGTCGCTCGGCCGCGTGCGCGACGCAGTCGAAAAGGGCGCGGCGGAAGGTGAGGCGATTCCTGGCGACGCCAGCCAGCGCGACGCGCTGGCCGAACTTCTCTGGTCCGGCCGCCCGGCGCTGCCGGTCAAGGATGCCGACGGCAAGCCGCTCGGTCGCGTTACCGTCGACGGCTTGGTGAAGCGTGCGGCGAGGCCGGCATGAAAGCCTGGCTGCCGTTGCTGCTCAGGCTTGCGCTGGTGGTGCTGCTGGTCGCTTTCGTCACCAGTCCCGGCTGGTTCGAGCCGCTGCTCAAGCCGCTGACCGAGAACGGCGCGCCGGTGATCTACAATCAGGGCAGCTTGCTGACGCTGATGCTGCTGCACCTGCGCACCGTGCTGATCGCCACGCTCGCCGCCACCATCGTGGCGGTCGCGCTCGCCATCCTGGTCACCAGGCCTGCCGGCGCCGAATTCCTGCCGCTGTCACGCAGCCTGGTCAATATCGGTCAGACTTTCCCGCCGGTGGCGGTGCTGGCGCTTGCCGTGCCGGCGGTCGGGTTCGGCGAGAAGCCGACGCTGATCGCATTGTTCCTCTATGGTCTGCTGCCGATCTTCGAGAACGCGCTGACCGGCCTGACGACGTTGCCCGGCAATGTCATGGAAGCGGCGCGCGGTGCCGGCATGACCGGTTGGCAAAGGCTGCTGAAGGTCGAATTGCCGCTCAGCGCGCCGGTCATCCTCGGCGGCATAAGGCTGTCGGTGGTTATCAGCCTGGCCACCGCCACCATCGGCTCGACGGTTGCAGCGAAGACATTGGGCGAGGTGATCATTGCCGGGCTCTTGTCCAACAATCTCGCTTTCATCTTGCAGGGCGGCCTGATCGTCGCCGCCTTGGCCGTGCTGATCTATGATGGGTTGTCGGCGGTCGAACGCTATGCCGCGCGGCGCATGGGGCGCCAGGCCGAGTAGGCTTCTGTCCCGGTGCTCCGATCTTTCAACGTCCACTTGAACGGGCAGGGTGGTCGAGCGTCAGTTCGAGTTCGATGCCTTGCTCTTTGCAGATCCAGCGGCGGCAGATGACGGCAAAGTCGTGTTGTGTGCCGGCTTTCACGAGCGAGACAAGATCACCCACGGCGCAATCGCTGCCGAGCTGGAGCGCCTCGATGGGTTCGGCGATGACTTGCTTGCCGGCATAATGTCTTGCGCTGGCC
Source organism: Mesorhizobium sp. B2-2-3 (assembly GCF_006442405.1). Classification (NCBI taxonomy): domain Bacteria; kingdom Pseudomonadati; phylum Pseudomonadota; class Alphaproteobacteria; order Hyphomicrobiales; family Phyllobacteriaceae; genus Mesorhizobium; species Mesorhizobium sp. B2-2-3. The sequence continues at coordinate 245,945 of NZ_VFWC01000007.1, forward strand.
GTGAGCGTAATCAACACCCGCCTGCCAGTTGCGCGATCTTCGGGACTCGGCGATTGATTGGGCCGATGCCCCGATCCTTCAGCAGGAGTTCTTGCCATGACCTTGCGCTTCTCCAAGATCGTCATGTGTCTCTGTCTGGCGGCTTTCGCCTTTCTTGTCGCTTTCGGCAACGTCACCGATTACGGCTCAAACTTCGCCTTTGTCCAGCACGTGCTGAGCATGGACACGACCTTTCCCGGGAACGCGCTGATGTATCGCTCGATCACCGACCCCTCGCTATGGACGACGGGCTACTGGCTCATCATCGCCGGCGAGGCGCTGACCTGTCTGCTCTACCTGATCGCGGCCTGGAACCTGTGGCAAGCGCGCAATGCCAGCGGAGAGGTTTTCAACGATGCCAAGAAATTCGCCGTTATCGCCGCGACGATGGGATTCCTGATCTGGTATCTTGGATTTATGGTGGTGGGCGGCGAGTGGTTCGCCATGTGGCAATCGAGCATCTGGAACGGCCAGCAGAAGGCATTCATGTTCTACATGACCATGCTGGCGGTGCTGATCTTCGTCATCCAGCCAGACGGTGATCTGCGCCAAACCTGAGTGCTGATCCGTGATTTCAATCGATATAAAGCAGCAGCGGCATGGCGACACCTGCCGCCGTCTGGCTCTTTTGGGCGAAAGCCGGGCAAAAACCGAACAATATCTTGACGTTCGCGGCCCTGTTTCGCATACACCGCTGCGAAGAGGGGGATTCCGCGCACGGGATTCCGTCTTTGTCTCAACGGCCCAGGGAGGGGTTCTTTTGGGCCAGCAATCGAGGAAAACCCGGCATGACCATAATTTCCGCCGTCATCGCCTGCGGCCTGCTTTCTGTCCTTTACGCCATCTGGGCGACACGTTCGGTCCTCGCGTCGGACCAGGGCAATGCACGCATGCAGGAAATCTCCGCCGCCATCCGTGAGGGCGCGCAAGCCTATCTGGCGCGCCAGTACACCACCATCGCCGTCGTCGGCGTGGTCGTGCTGCTGCTCGCCTGGTGGCTGCTGTCCATCACCGCCGCGATCGGCTTCCTGATCGGGGCCGTGCTTTCGGGCGCGGCCGGCTTCATCGGCATGCATGTTTCGGTGCGGGCCAATGTTCGCACGGCACAGGCCGCTTCCAACAGCCTTGCCGCCGGCCTCGACATCGCATTCAAGTCGGGCGCCATCACCGGCATGCTTGTTGCCGGCCTTGCCCTGCTTGGCGTGTCGATCTACTACCTGATCCTCACCCATTTCATGGGGCTTCAGCCCAATGACCGTATCGTCATCGACTCGCTGGTTTCGCTCGGCTTCGGCGCCTCGCTGATCTCGATCTTCGCCCGTCTCGGCGGCGGCATCTTCACCAAGGGTGCCGATGTCGGCGGCGATCTGGTCGGCAAGGTCGAAGCTGGTATTCCCGAGGATGATCCGCGCAACCCCGCCACCATTGCCGACAATGTCGGTGACAATGTCGGCGACTGCGCCGGTATGGCGGCCGACCTGTTCGAGACCTATGCGGTGACAGTCGTCGCCACCATGGTGCTGGGCGCCATCTTCTTTGGCGGCACCGCGGTTCTGAGTGCCGCGATGCTCTATCCGCTCGCTATCTGCGGCGCCTGCATCCTGACCTCGATCGTCGGTACTTTCTTCGTCAAGCTCGGCTCCAACGGTTCGATCATGGGCGCGCTCTACAAGGGGCTGATCGTCACCGGCCTGTTGTCCATCGTGGGCTTGGGCGTCGCCACCTCGGCCACGCTTGGCTGGGGCGAGGTCGGCACTGTCGCCGGCATGGTCATCACCGGCAAGAACCTGTTCATCTGCGGCCTGATCGGCCTCGTGGTGACCGGTCTCATCGTCGTGATCACCGAGTACTACACCGGCACCAACAAGCGTCCGGTCAACTCGATCGCCCAGGCGTCGGTGACCGGGCACGGCACCAACGTCATCCAGGGCCTTGCGGTCTCTCTGGAATCGACGGCACTGCCGGCCATCGTCATCGTCGGCGGCATCATCTCGACCTATCAGCTCGCCGGCCTTTACGGCACGGCGATCGCCGTCACCACCATGCTCGGCCTTGCCGGCATGATCGTCGCGCTCGATGCCTTTGGCCCGGTCACCGACAATGCCGGCGGCATCGCCGAAATGGCCGGCCTGCCCAAGGAAGTGCGCCACTCCACCGACGCGCTCGACGCGGTCGGCAACACCACCAAGGCGGTGACCAAGGGCTATGCCATCGGTTCGGCGGGCCTCGGCGCACTGGTGCTGTTCGCGGCCTATTCGAACGACCTGAAATTCTTTGCCGCCAATGGCGACAAATATCCCTACTTCCAGGGCATGGGCGAGGTCTCCTTCGATCTTTCCAACCCCTACGTCGTCGCCGGCCTGATCTTCGGCGGCTTGATCCCGTATCTGTTCGGTGGCATCGCCATGACGGCCGTCGGCCGCGCGGCGGGCGCCATCGTCGAGGAGGTGCGCAAGCAGTTCCGTGACGACCCGGGCATCATGGCCGGCACGTCCAAGCCGAACTATGCGCGCGCGGTAGATCTTCTGACCAAGGCGGCGATCCGGGAAATGATCATCCCGTCGCTGCTGCCGGTGTTGGCGCCGCTCGTCGTCTATTTCGGCGTGCTGCTGATCTCGGGCTCGAAAGCGTCGGCCTTTGCGGCTCTCGGCGCCTCTCTGCTCGGCGTCATCGTCAACGGCTTGTTCGTCGCCATCTCGATGACTTCGGGCGGCGGCGCCTGGGACAACGCCAAGAAGTCGTTCGAGGACGGATTCACCGACAAGGACGGCATCAAGCACCTGAAGGGTTCCGAGGCGCACAAGGCCTCGGTGACCGGCGATACGGTCGGCGATCCCTACAAGGACACGGCCGGCCCGGCGGTCAACCCGGCGATCAAGATCACCAATATCGTGGCGCTCCTGCTGCTGGCGGTGCTGGCGCACGGCTGAGCGGCAAAGCTCGACATTGAAAACACCCGCGGGGAGCAATCCCCGCGGGTTTTTATTTGACGGCGGTTTTGGAAGGCGGAAAACGAATTTCAACGGCTGCGTCCGCGTCCTGCCGTCGCTGTCTGCCCATCGCCGACGAGCCGGCCTCTCCCGCCCCATGATAACAAAAACCCGTGGGATCGCTCCCACGGGTTTTTGGTCGCCTGAGATGGTGCTGCCATCCCCAAGGGGAAGGCGGGTCTGAGATCAGGGAGTGCCGCCGCCGGGAATGCCGGGCGCCAGCTTGCTGGCGCCGTTGATGATCTGGCTGAGGAAGTTCTGGTCCTTGCCGCCAGTCGGCGTGGTGCGCGAGATGAAGTCGAAGATCTTGCCGTCCTTCAGGCCGTAATTGGCGATCTGGGTGACCCGCCCATCGGCCCCGAAATAAACCGCCAGCACATGCTGATCGATCAGCCGGGGCTTGTCGAAGGCGACATAGCGCTTGCGAGTCTGCGAGATGTAGTAAAAGGCTTCATTGTCGAAGGTCGCCGTCGTCGAGGGCGTGCCGAGCGCGAGCAGCACCTGCTCGCGGCTTGAGCCGACCGGCACCGAATCGATCGCCTGCTGATCGATGACATACCCCTGCGTCAGCGTTTCGCTGGGGTTCAGATCACCGATCATCTTGGAACTGTTGCAGGCCGAAAGCGCCGCAATGATGGCCAGCAGCGAGATCGCGCCAGCGGGCCTGGAAGAGAAGGTCGACTTGAAATTCAGCGCGCGCAACAACAATTCTCCACTATATCGCCGCAACTTGCGCTGGGCCGCAAAACCGGTAAACCAGCTTGCTTGCCGATGCAACAAGGCCAATTCAACAAACGGTCCCCGGAGACCATCCCCATGTTCCAGCGCCTTTTTGGTCGCGAACGCCACGCCAACCGCGCCATCACCGACGCGCTTTACGCACAAATCGTGGCGGCCGCGCGGCAGACCGTATTTTATTCCCACTGGAATGTGCCGGACACGCCGCTTGGGCGTTTCGAAATGCTGTCGCTGCACATGTTCCTGGTCCAGCACCGGCTGCGTGGGGAAGACGGCGTGGCGCAGGAGATCGCGCAGGTGCTGATCGACGAGTTTTTCCTCGACGTCGACCATTCGCTGCGGGAACTCGGCATTGGCGATGTCGGAGTGCCCAAGCGCATGAAAAAGCTGGCGAAGATGTTTTATGGCCGCACCGCCGCCTATGACGACGCATTGGAGCGCAATGATCATGATGGGCTCACCGCCGCCCTTGCACGCAATGTCCGGCCCGACGCCGCGGCCTGGGCGGAAGCGTCACGACTGTCCGACTATGTCGCCGATGCCCGCAATCGGCTGGCCACGCAGCCGTGCCGGGCGATCGTCTCCGGCACGGTGACCTTTCCGCTCGCCCAGGAGGCAGATCGATGAAGCACGCCGATCCGCAAAGTCCGGTATCGTTTTTTGCCAACGTCGCCCGCCTGCCGCAGAAGGGCTTGCCGGTGGTCATCGAGGCCGACGCCACCCAGCGCGCGACACTCGCCGAAGAGCACAGCTTGCTCTCGGTCGAAGCCTACCGTGCCGAATTCCTGGTGACGCCGTGGAAACGCAATGGCGTGAAGGTCAGCGGCCGGGTCGAGGCCGACATCACCCAGGCCTGTATCGTCACGCTCGATCCGGTCGGGGCGCATATCGACGAATCATTCGAGGCTCTGTTCCTGCCCGAGGATTCCAAGCTTGGACGACAGGGATTCGAAGGCGGCGGCGAGATCCTGCTCGACGCGGATGGACCTGACAGTCCCGAAACATTTTCAGGCGACACGATCGATGTCGGGGCACTCGCCGAGCAGTTCTTCGGACTGGCCATCGATCCTTATCCGCGCAAGCCGGGTGCGTCGCTTGATGCCGGCCGCGAGGCCGAACCGGTGGAGAATGAATTTCAGCAGAAACTGCGGTCGCTGTTGGGAAAATCCTGAAAACCTCACCCGCGACGGAAAAGTCGGTTGTGCGAATGTCCAAAACCGCTATTTTCGCCGAACCTTCGCGATCACTAAAACGATCCGCCGCCTAAGCAAAACCGTGAGATGAATACCGCGTGATCAGGATTTCCATCGATGCCATGGGCGGCGATCACGGACCAGCCGTGGTCATTCCGGCGCTCATGACGGTCGCGACCCGCCGTCCCGACGTCCGCTTCGTCATCTACGGGCGGGAGGAGGCCGTACGACCCGAACTGGCCAAATTTCCCAAGCTGGCCGGTGTGAGCGAATTCTTCCACTGCGAGGTGGCCGTCAGGATGGACGACAAGCCGAGCCAGGCACTGCGCCATGGCCGCTGGAAGTCATCGATGTGGAAGGCTGTCGAGGCGGTCAAGTCGGGTACGGCGGACGCCTGCGTCTCGGCCGGCAACACCGGCGCGCTGATGGCGATGTCGAAATTCTGCCTGCGCACCATGGCCACCATCGACCGCCCGGCGATCGCGGCACTTTGGCCGACGCTGCGCGGCGAAAGCGTGGTCCTCGACGTCGGCGCCACCATTGGCGCGGATGCGCACCAGCTCATTGATTTTGCCATCCTTGGAACCGGCATGGCCCGATCGGTCTTCGGCGTCTCGCGGCCCAGTGTCGGCCTGCTCAATGTCGGCGTCGAGGAGATCAAGGGCCAGGAAGAGGTCAAGGAGGCTGGGCGCATGCTGCGTGAAGCCAATATGGCCTCGATGAACTATCACGGTTTCGTCGAGGGCGACGATATCGGCAAGGGCGTGGTCGACGTCGTCGTCACCGAAGGCTTCGCCGGCAACATCGCCCTGAAGACGGCGGAAGGCACGGTGCGCCAGATTGGCGGCTACCTGCGGGCGGCGATGAGCCGTACGCTGATGGCCAGGATCGGCTATATCTTCGCCAAGGGCGCGTTCGATCGCCTGCGCGAAAAGATGGATGTCGGCCGCTCCAATGGCGGCGTTTTCCTGGGGCTGAACGGCATTGTGGTGAAAAGCCACGGCGGCGCCGATTCGGATGGTTTCGCCGCCGCCATCGAACTCGGCTACGATATGGTGCGCAACAATCTGCTCGACCGCATCGAGGCCGACCTGGACTTGTTCCATGCGCGCAATCCGCATGCCCAGACATCTAGGAAATCCGACGTCGTCAGCGACGCAAAGGAATAGGAAAGAACTTTGATCAGATCAGTCGTGCGCGGCATGGGCGCCGCGCTGCCCCGCCGCATCATGAAGAATGCCGACTTTGAAGGCATGGTCGAAACCTCGGACGAGTGGATCGCCCAGCGCACCGGCATCCGCCAGCGCCATATCGCGGCCGACGACGAGACCACCGCTTCGCTGGGTGAGGCGGCGGCGCGCGCAGCGCTCGCCGATGCCGGCCTGACGCCCGGAGACATCGACCTGATCGTGCTGGCGACCTCGACGCCCAACAATACTTTTCCGGCCACGGCCGTCGAGATCCAGAACCGGCTCGGCATGCATCACGGCTTTGCCTTCGACCTGCAGGCGGTATGCTCGGGCTTCGTCTATGCGGTAACCACGGCCGACCTCTATATTCGCGGCGGCTTGGCCAAGCGCGTGCTGGTGATCGGCTCGGAAACCTTTTCGCGCATCCTTGACTGGACCGATCGCTCGACCTGCGTACTGTTCGGCGACGGCGCCGGCGCCCTGGTTCTTGAAGCCGGTGAAGGGGGCGGCAGTATTGCCGACCGCGGCGTGCTAGCGATGAGCCTGCGCTCCGACGGCGCGCACAAGGACAAGCTCTTTGTCGACGGCGGGCCTTCGACGACGGGAACGGTGGGCTACCTCAGGATGGAAGGCCGCGAGGTCTTCAAACATGCGGTAGGCATGATCACCGACGTCATCGAGGCGACGTTTTCGCAGGCCGGCATCACCGCCGACGACCTCGACTGGTTCGTGCCGCATCAGGCCAATAAACGGATCATTGACGCTTCCGCCAGGAAGCTCGGGATAGCTGAGGAAAAGGTGGTGGTGACGGTCAATCTGCACGGTAACACCTCGGCTGCTTCCGTGCCGCTGGCGCTTTCCGTGGCTGTTGCCGATGGCCGCATCAAAAAGGGCGACCTTGTGCTTCTGGAAGCGATGGGCGGCGGCTTCACCTGGGGCGCGGTTCTGCTTCGCTGGTAAGTGCCGAACGGTCCGGTTCGGTCCTTGACCTTGCCGGATCAATTACTTAGGCTCTGCCGCTGTTGTGTCGATTTTATGTTTGAGCTGATGGGACGGTCGCATGGGGGGAAAGACACTTACGCGCGCCGACCTTGCCGAAGCCGTTTACCGCAAGGTAGGTTTGTCGCGCACTGAATCGGCGGAACTTGTCGAGGCGGTGCTGGACGAGATCTGCGAGGCGATCGTCCGTGGCGAGACGGTGAAACTGTCGTCTTTCGCGACGTTCCACGTCCGCTCCAAGAACGAGCGCATCGGGCGCAATCCCAAGACCGGCGAAGAGGTGCCGATCCTGCCGCGCCGGGTGATGACCTTCAAGTCGTCGAACGTGCTGAAGAACCGCATCTTGCGCTCCCACCAGAGCGGCAAGGCAAAGGGCGGCAAGTAGGCTCGCTGCAAATGCACGGTTGAAAACAGGCCTTGCGATGATGCCGGGCTTGAATATTGCCTCACAAACCGCTGAAATGAGACCCGATTCGGCAACATGGCCGGATTGGTGTTCCGCGTGATCGTTACGCGCGGCCGGAATGAGCTCCCTCCTGTCGAGGGAATTTCATTCGAACGCCGGTTCCCATGTCCCGGGATCATGCTCCAGTGTGAGGATTTCGCCCATGGACAAGAGCCCTGACGCCTTTCGCACCATCAGCGAGGTCGCCGAAGACCTCGATCTGCCGCAGCACGTGCTGCGCTTCTGGGAAACGCGTTTCAACCAGATCAAGCCGATGAAACGCGGCGGCGGCCGCCGCTACTACCGGCCGCAGGATGTCGAACTGATCAAGGGCATTCGCCATATGCTCTACGACCAGGGCTACACCATCAAGGGCGTGCAGAAGCTGTTGCGCGAAAACGGCAACCATTTCCTGGTTGCCATCGGCAATGGCGATATGGCCGCCGTCGAGGCGATCTCGCAACGAAAGCAGGCCGACCAGGTGCCGTTGACGGCGGCAGCGCAGCCGCGCGGCGGAGATGACGAACTGGTTGGCCAGCCGAGGGTCAAGCCCAGCCGCCGTTTCTTCGGTCTTGGCAAGAGCGAGGAGGAAGGCCCGGTCCAGCCGGACGCTTCGAAACTGTCGCGGGACAATCGCGCGCTGTTGCAGGAAGCGTTGTTCGACCTCCTCGAATGCAAGCGCCTCCTCGACCAAGTGCGCTGACGGGCAACCGGCCGGCGCCTGAAGAACGGGAACCCGCCTTTGGGTGATGCGTTACGTTTTCTTGAGCAAGACAAGGCTTGAGCAGACAAGGAAACGCATCATGGCATTATTCTCGACCCTCTCGGACGTCGATCTCGACAGGCGGGTCGCTGCACTCTCCAGGGAATTGGCGGCCCTGAAGAAGGCTGCGTCCAGGCGGGGCGGCGCCTATTACGAAGACGGTCGCGACGCGGCGCTTGACACGTATTCCGACCTTGCGGAACGTCTGCACGATGCGTTGCCGGCGATCCGCGAGCGGGGCAGGGCGATCGAGAAATCCGCCCGCGAGCATCCGGCGACGGCCGCGGCGATCGGCTTTGTGGTGCTTGGTCTGGTCGCCAGTCTGCTGTTCAGCCGGCGCTGACCTTATTTTATTCCTCGGTTCCGCTGGATCGGTGCGCGGGCGATTCATGTTGCCCGAAAGTGCACCCGGTTTAGGACAGCGGCGCCTGTGGGTGCCACGAAAAAAGGGCCATAGCCCCAGCTTGTCGGTCTGCAGCACGAACAGGGTTTTTTTCGTCAGAGCAGGCGCTCGTTGTAGCGCTGCGAGATCGCGCTGATACGGCGCGTATCCGGAGGAAACCAGGAGAAGACCGGCTTCGAACAAGAAGCCAAAGCCGGTCTTCTCATTGGCAGTCGGTTAAGCTCAGGCCTTCTTGCCCATAACCTTGTGGTGGTGGTGATGATGGTAGTGGTGGCTGCGATGGTGCTTGCGATGATGACGATGATGCTTGTGCATCGGCGCCGCATCAGCGCTGGTCGCGCCGAGGATTGGCATGGTGAATGCAAGTGCAACTGCAAGCCCGAGGGCCGAGAGGAGGGACTTCTTCATGGATATCTTCCTTTTTTCGCAGGCAATCTGAATCAGGCCAACAGCCTGTTCGCCGCGAGCGGGATTACGCTCCCGATTTTTTTCGTCAGTATTTCCCGAATATAGAATTTTGTTTCTGGAATGTGTCTGGCGGCGCAGGCTGTGGGCTCCGCCGACAGGCTGAGCCCACAGCGCCGATGAGCGGGAGAAATTTCGGTACGGGGCCGCAGACGCAACCGGCTTACATGGGCGGGACCACGCCATTGTTGCCGACCACGACGCGGTTGGCACTCAGCGTGCCGTCGGCGCCGCGCGTCGCGGTGACCACGACGGGCGCGCCGGGCTTGAGATCGCCCGGCGTGGCCGGCGCGAAGGTGACGACCGGCGTCTTGTCGGGGATTGAGATCTTCTTTGTCTGGCCGTTGTCATAGGTCAGCGTCGCCGCGCGGCCATTCACGTCGGTCACGTCGGCGACGGTGCCGTTGGTCATGCGGCTGTTGGGCTTGAGGTCCCAGGCGCGGTCGCCTTCGCCCGTGCCTTTCAAGGCTGCGGGAAACACCACGACCTCGAGCGCGCCGCTGCCGCCATCGGCTTTCGACACGGATGCTATGCCGAGGAAATCGCCGAGCTTGATGTCCTTTACCGACGCGCCCGCGACACCCGATATCTTCCATCCGGCAGCGAGCTTGATCTTATCCAAGCCACCCTGGCGGTTTTTCACCGTCAGCTGGGATTGGTCGGAACTGGCCACGACGCCGCGCACCCGCACCGTGTCTGCCGCCGGCGCGCTGGTTGCAGCAAGGCCAAGGCTGGAAAGCGTGCCGAGCACGATCATGATTGTCCGCAATTTCATCGCATTGATCCTTTCAGGAAAATGACAGCCGCGCCGGCAACGTCTTGGGTTTCGCGCCGGCGCAATTGAACCAACGAACGGGGTCGTAAAAATCATCGAGGGACGAGGTGATCAGGTGTTCAAAAGAACTTGATCGAGAGCGGTTGCGAGCGGCGTCCGCCAGGCATGGTTCACGATGCTGTGACGGCCAGTTTGTGACTTGGCAAATCACCCGCAAGCGGGCATGTTCTCGCCGTCTCAGGCAACACCATTTTCATCAAACTCTTTCAGCCAACGGAGTTGCCAATGCCATACAGTGCAAAGCGCGAACCCCTCCCGGAACTGGTTGCCAGCGAAGCCGGGCAAGGCCATAGCGCCCTCAGAACGATTCGGGAAACCAGGGGATACAGTGTCGAGGAGCTTTCCCTGACAACCGGTCTGTCGGTCGACGAAATCGAGGATATCGAGAACGGCAGGACGGCCGATCCGTCGCAACTGCGCCGTATTGCGTCGGCGCTTCGGCTTCCTCAGGAGGCGCTGCTCGGCACGGCCGTGCAGGCGCGGGCCGCGCAAGACCGCCCCGCGCTGTAGCGCCAGTGCCATGCATGTTCGAAAACCCGCCGGGGACCTTGGCGGGTTTTCTGTTTGCCGTGACTGAAGGCTTCGGCACGTGTTTATGGACGCGCCGGCCTAGCTTGCTGCTTCGTCATTTCGATCCGCGGGGTTTCGATGAGCTTGGAATCCGTTCGTGCCTTCTTTGCCAGCAAGGCGCCTGACATCGACGTGATCGTGACTGACGCGAGTTCGGCAACCGTAGCATTGGCTGCGCAGGCGCACGGCGTGTTGCCGGCGCAGATCGCAAAGACGATCTGCCTTCGCGTCGGCGAACGCACCATGCTGATCGTGACCAGCGGCACCGCCAGGCTGGACAATCGCAAGTTCAAGGATCGGTTCGGCAGTAAGCCGCGCATGCTGGAGGCCGCTGAGGTTATCGAGGCAACCAGCCATCCGGTCGGCGGTGTCTGCCCGTTCGGCCTGCCGGCGCCGCTGCCGGTCTATTGCGACGTGTCGCTGCGCGGTTTCGAAGAGGTGGTGCCCGCCGCCGGCGCCACCAACGCGGCGGTGCGCATCGCACCGCAACGCATGGCTGATCTCACCGGCGCCGAATGGGTCGATGTGTGCCAGGGGTAGATGGCGATCGATGAGACGGACTTTGGGGGTAAGTCCTTGTTTAAAATGGTCGGAGTGGCCGGATTCGAACCGACGACCCCTTGACCCCCAGTCAAGTGCGCTACCGGGCTGCGCTACACTCCGGACCGGTCGCGATGTATCGTGATAACCCCGCTCGGGTCAACCGAAATTCGGCGCTTGTCGCGCTGGTGTGAATGCGATGGCTGTTGAGCCCGGCATCGCCAGCCGTAATTGCCGCTGATGACGGTGTTCCAGCGCGATCGCGCCCCAGACCAATCCGAGCAGCAGGTAGACGTGGCGCCAATGGTCGATATCGATGAAGGTGCCGAGCCCGACATTGCCGATGAAGGCGACATAGGCGCACAGGAGATAGGGCTGCCATGGCCGGTCGCGCAGCAGGATGCGGAATCCGGCACATGTCGTCCAGATGACGAGCGTCAGGAACGATACGAAGCCGAGCCAGCCATAGTCCATCAGCATCTTCAGCCAGATGTCGTGGGTGTCCTCGCCGAAGATGGTGCCGAACACCAGAGGCCCGATGCCGAACGGGTGCTCCATCGCCATCTGGAAGCCGATCGCATAACGGGCGAAGCGGCCGAGGCGGGCGGTGTCGTAGCTCTGTTCGAGATGGGCACGGTTGGAGAACATCTCCGCCACGCCGGGCAGCTGCAGGATGACGATCATGGCGATCGTCAGCAGCGACAGTGCCGCGATGGTCATCACCACCACGCGCAGCCGGAACATGCCGCTGTTGCTCTGCAGGAACAGGCAGCCGGTGAGCAGAACGGCAGAGACGGCAAACATGCCCCAGGCGCCGCGCGAGAAGGAGAAGAAGATGCCTGATGTGATGATGAGCAGCGGCACCGCCAGCAGCGGCATGCGCGAGACCGGCCCGGTCAGCAGCAGATAGAGCAGATAGATGCCGGGCAGAACCAGGAACGGCCCGAACACGTTCGGGTCCTGGAAGGCGCCTGCGGCGCGGTCGTATTTGGTGAACATCTCCGCGCCCGGGAAGGCATGGAAATACCCTGCTATGCCGAGTAGCGAAGTCATCACCGCGGATATCACATAGGCAATGAAGATCAGCCGGTAGAGGCTCGGCTGCGTGGCGGTGACCGATGCGAAGAAGACCGCGCTGAAGGCGAGAAACAGCGACACTGCAAGGTAGAGCGGCGTGTTGGCGAGGTCCGACATCTGCGTCATGGCGATCATGCCGCCGATATTCATCGTCACCAGAAGCACCAGCAGCGGCGCGGCCGCGTGCGAAATCCTCAAACCGAAAAGCGCCCAGATGGCGATCAGGCCGGCCATGTAGATTTCGTAAGGAGCCGGCTCGCTGATGACGAAGCCGGAAAGCAGGATGCCGAGCCCGACCGCGCCCGAGGAAATCAGCGCGATCAGCTTCGCATTGACCGCCGCGCGCGGCAGGTCATGGGTGACCGCGCTCAATAGGCGTTTTCCGTGTTGAGCAGCCGGATCGGCGTCAGGAACAGGATCCGCAGGTCGAACAGCATCGACCAGTTCTCGATATAATAGAGGTCGTATTCCGTCCGCATCCGGATCTTCTCATTGGTGTCCATCTCGCCGCGCCAGCCATTGATCTGCGCCCAGCCGGTGACGCCGGGCTTGACCTTGTGGCGCGCGAAATAGCCGTCGACCACTTCGTTGTAGAGCAGGTTGTGCGACTGCGCGGCAATCGCGTGCGGCCGCGGGCCGACCAGCGACAGCGAACCCAAGAGCGAATTGAAGAACTGCGGCAGCTCGTCGATCGAGGTCTTGCGGATGAAGCGGCCGACGCGGGTAACGCGCGGGTCGTTCTTGGTGACCGTCTGTCTGGCGGTCGGGTCCGACCGGTCGGCATACATCGAGCGGAATTTGTAGACTTCGATCACCTCATTGTTGAAACCATGCCGCTTCTGGCGAAACAGCACCGGTCCCTTGCTGTCGAGCTTGATGGCGATAGCGGTCGCCAGCATCACCGGTGAGAACACGACGATGCCGATCAGGCTGAAAACGATGTCGAAGGCGCGCTTGGCCACCGAATCCCAGTCGTTGATCGGCTTGTCGAAGATGTCGAGCATCGGCACCGAGCCGATGTAGGAATAGGCGCGTGGACGAAACTGCAGCGCGTTCGAATGCGCCGACAGCCGGATGTCGACCGGCAGCACCCACAGTTTCTTCAGCAATTGCAGCACGCGCGACTCGGCGGTCAGCGGCAGCGACACGATCAGCATGTCGATGCGGGCGATGCGGGCGAATTCGATCAGCTCCGAGATTGTGCCGAGCTTGGGATAGCCGGCGACGATAGGCGGCGAGCGTTTGTCGCTGCGATCGTCGAAAATGCCGCAAATGCGGATGTCGTTGTAGGGCTGCCTCTCGACCGAGCGGATCAGGACCTCCGCTGCCTTGCCGCCGCCGACGATGACGGCGCGCCGCTCCATGTGGCCGTCGCGCGCCCAGCGCCGGATCAGCTTCGACATCACCAGCCGCAGGCCGAAGATGAGAATGAAACCGACGGCGAACCAGGTGCCGAACAGCAATCGTGAATAGTTTTCAGATATCTTCATCACGAATGCCGTCAGCGCCATGAGGGCGAACGTGCCGGCCCAGACCAGCAGCAAACGTCCAAAATTGGCGATCGGCCGCATGAGCGAGACGATCTGGTAGCAATCGGTGACGTCGAGCAGCACCACTGCAAGGAACGACGCGGCGGCGATCGTCAGCGGATATTGCCAGGCGAAATAGTTGAAGAAGCCGACAAAGTAGAAATAGACGCCGAGGCCGGAAAGGAACAGCACTGCGAACTCGACCATCCGCAGGACGCCGCTGACCATGATCGGCGACATCGTATCGCGCCGGTATTGCGAGGCGACCTGACGGGCGACATCATTCATGCCGCCCGGCATGCCGCCATCGGTCGGGGTGTCGAGTTTGCGCACAGCCTCTGCCGAAAAGCGGTGCACGGGATCGATCTCGTTCATGGGATTTCCGCAAGCTTCCCCCAGGCAATAGCAAAAGAGAGCTAAGAAACCCTTGAAACAACGCGTGGCTTTGGAAGGGCTTGGGCCGGTGGTTTATTTGGCCAGCGCCGCGAAATACGCTTTCTCGATCTCGGCAGCCATGACATCGGCTCCGAAGCGTGCCTCCAGATCGGCGCGATCGGGCATCAGTTTTCGATAGGCGGCGGGATCGGCCAGCGCTTCGGCGATCTTGTCGGCAAGCTGCAACGGATCAGGTCTGATCAGGGCAGGGGAATCGGCGCCGAAGATCTCCGGTATGCCGCCAACGGCCGTGGCGATCATCGGTTTTCCCGCCGCCAGCGTCTCGAGCACGACATACGGCAATGCTTCGGCGCGCGAAGGAACGACGACCAGCGCGCCCAGCGCAAAGGCATCCCTGGCCGGCATCGGCGGCAGGAAACGCACATTGCCGTCAAGCCCGAGCCGCCTCACTTGCGCGCGGTACCGAGGCAGGTTGTCGCCGTCGCCCACCATGACCGCGCCCAGCGGGCGTCCGAGCCGTGTCCCCGCAAGGGCCAGCGCGTCGATGAAGATGTCGGGTCCCTTGAGGTCACGCATCATGCCGATGTAGAGCAGGTCCACCATTCCGGGCTTCTCCGGAACGGGGTCGAACTCAGCCGCGCGCAGGCCATTGTAGATCAGCGCGTTCGGAATGGGCGCCTCGCCGACCTTCCTGCGATAGGTGCGTCGCTCATAGTCCGAGACGAACAGCAGACAGTCGGTGAAGTGAGCCATGGATCGCTCGAGCGCGAAGAACAGCTTTCCCGTGAACGTGCTCTCGTCATAGTGGAGAGAACCGCCATGCGGCGAATAAAGGCGGGCTACGCGAGACCTTGATACCCGCAACAGTGAGCCGAACAGACGGGCATAGGCGCCACCCTTGGCGCCGTGCCCGTGCAGCACGTCCGGCCGCAATTCCTTGATGATTCCGTAGGTGCGCCAGGCCGAGGCGAGATCCCCCAGTCCGACATGGCGCTGCATCGGCGTGCGATGGATGCCGAGCGCCAGCATGGCCTTCATCCGCTCGAACAGGCGCTCCTCGTATTCCCCGCCTGTGGTCGAATCGCACACGATGCCGACCGAATGGCCGGCGGCGACCTGAGCTTCCGCGAGGTCCCGCACATGCCGAAAGATCCCGCCGACAGGTGAACGAAAGCAATGGACGATCCTGAGTTTGTCCGCCACGTGTGTTCGTCAGAACAGACGTTCGCGCACATAGACAGTATCTCCGGGCAGCAGCGGGTCCGACGTAACAACCCGGCCGGTCATCACCTTGCCATTGATATCTCGGGTGATGTCGACGCTTTCCTGGTTGGCGCGCGGCGTGAAGCCGCCGGCAATGGCGACGGCTTTCTGAACGGTGAGGCCGGGCACATAGGAATACTGGCCGGCGGCGCCCACTTCGCCCATGACGAAGATAGGCCTGTAGCGGTCGATCTCGACGGAAACGTCAGGATCGCGCAGATAGCCTTGGCGCAATTTGTCGGCGATTTCCTTTTCCATCTGCTGGGCGGTGTGGCCGCGGGCCGGCACGGCACCGACCAGCGGGAAGGAGAGATATCCGGACTGGTCGACACTATAGGTGTTGGTCAGCCCGTCCTGCTCGAACACCGTGACGCGGACGCGGTCGCCGGCGCCCAGGCGATAGGGTTGATCGAGCACCTCGTGGAAGGCGGCCGGCGTCGGCCGGTAGCTGGAGCAGCCGGCAAGCATCGACACGGCAAGCAGCGCGCGAAAGAGGGAAGCAGTGCTTTTCATGACAGGACACATACCTTCGACTGGCCGCTGCGGCGTCGCAGCAAACATCTGAGAGCGCGTCCGTTATCGTCCTGTTAGGGTTAATGGCCGGTAAAGGGTACGACCGATACGGCATCGATCGACAGGAGTTTTACAACTTTGGCGATTTTGCTTGGCGCCTCCCAGTAAGTCCTAGCGGAAGCTTGCTGTGATCTTAACGGCTGAGTTACCATAGTTGTTTACGGTGCACGCGATCCGTATCGGAGTAGGATGCATGTCCGTTCAGTCCACGGCCGCAGACGTTGACGTCGATCTTGGGCAGCTCTTCGCCAGCCTGGCGAGGAACTGGCTGCGAATATTGGTCGTCTCCCTGGTGGTCACCGGGTTGGCGTTTGCGCTCGCTTCGCTGGCAACCAAGCACTACAAGGCCCAGACGCAGGTTCAGATCGATACGCGTGAATCCGTCTACACGCGCCCCGCCGGCAGTAATGACAGCGACAAGCCGATCCTCGATGAGCAAGGCGTCGCCACCCAGGTCCAGATCATTTCGTCCAACGAAATCCTGAAGCGGGTGGCGCAGAAGCTTGATCTGTCGCGATTGCACGAATTCGATGAAACTGTCGATATGTCGCCTCTCAGCCGCCTGCTGATCCTGGTGGGGTTGAAGAACGATCCCCTGGATATCCCGGTCGATGAGCGCGTCCTGAAGAAGATGCGCGAGAAGCTCAACGTCTATGGCGTCGAAAAGACGCGTATCATCGCCATCGAGTTCTCCTCGGAAGATCCCAAGCTCGCGGCTGCTATCCCCGATGCCATTGCCGCCGCCTACATTGCCGGGCAGGGCGCGGCCAAGCTCGAATCCAACACCGCCGCGGCGGACTTCCTGGCTCCCGAGATCGCCGATTTGCAGAAGCAGGTCAGGGATGCCGAGGCCAAGGTCGCCGCCTATCGCGCCCAGTCGGACCTTCTGGTGGGCGGCAACAATTCTGTGCTCGCCACCCAACAACTGGCCGAACTGTCCACCGAATTGTCGCGGGTGCGGGCCAACCGCGCCGCCGCCGAAGGCACCGCCGACAGCGTGCGCAAGGCGCTGCAGAATGGCGGCTCGCTGGATTCGCTGCCCGAGGTACTGTCATCCGATCTGATCCAGCGCTTGCGCGAACGGCAGGTCGAACTGCGCGCCAACATCGCCGACCTGTCGACGACGCTGCTCGACAATCATCCGCGCATCCGCGCGGCAAAATCGCAGCTAGCCGATCTCGACGCGCAGATCCGCAGTGAAGCTCAAAAGGTGATGAAGGGCCTGGCGATGCAGGCCGATGCCGCCAAGTCACGTGAGAGCCAGCTCGTCGCCGACGTCAACACGCTGAAGGCGGCTTCCGCGGAGGCAGGCGAACAGCAGGTCGGTCTCGATGCGCTGCAGCGTGACGCTGCCGCCAAGCGCCAGCAGCTCGAACTTTACCTGACCAACTACCGCGAGGCGGCTTCGCGCCAGGATCGCAATTACGTGCCGGTCGACGCGCGTGTCATCTCGAAGGCCGTAGTGCCTTCCGAGGCCTACTTCCCCAAGATCGGGCCGATCGTCGGTGCTGCTTTTGCCGCCTCGCTTTTGCTCATGTCGGTGTTCACGCTGCTGCGCGAACTCTTTTCCGGCCGCGCCATGCGCCCGGCCAGCGGCGCTCGCTTCGAGCCGATCGACGAGGTGGCGATGCCGGTCGCGGCCAGGGAAACGACGATCATTCCAGAGTCCGGGCCTGAGCACCACGCTGAGAAAGCGGTGGAACCGGAGATGATGGTGGAACCGGATCTGCCCTCGCCGGCGGAATCTGCCATAGAGGTCGAACCCGCCGCCGGCGCACCGGTCGCCGAAACCGTCCCTGTTGCCGAGGCCGTCCCGGTCGCCAAAACCAGGCCGCGTTCGGTGCTGGGCGAGATCGACGTTGAAAAAGCGGCGGAAAAGCTGATCGCAAGCGGCGCCGCGCGCGCCATCTTCGTGTCGCCCGAAGGTGACGAGGCGGCCGCGTCCGCGATCCTGGTGGCGCGTGAGGTCTCCGACGCCGGCCTGCGCGTGCTGCTGCTCGACCTCACGGCTTCCGGCGCCGCCTCGCGACCGATGCTCGACAGCGGACTGTTCCCGGGCATCACCAATCTGCTCGCGTCGCAGGCGCAGTTCAGCGAAGTCATCCACCCCGACCTCTATTCCGACTGCCATGTCATTCCTGTCGGCACCGCCGATCCGGTTCGCGCCATGCGCGCCGCCGACCGGCTGCCGATCATCATGCAATCGCTGACCACCGCCTATGACCTGGTGGTAGTCGAATGCGGTCCCGCCGACGCCCAAGGCATCAGCCGTCTGGGTGGCGATGCGACCGAAGTGTTCCTCTCCATGCTGGAGCCGGATGATGAGGTGACGCAGGCCGCCGTCAAGCTTATCGAGAATGGCTATCCGGAGTTGACGCTGGTGACCCCGCTCGGCCACGAACCGCCGGGCACTCCGGTGCCGGGAAGGCGCTCGGCGGCTTGAGTCCGATGAACGGCGCTTGTGGTCATCACGTTGGAAGGTGGGCGGGTTAGCTACCGTCCTCGGCGGGCGCCGGCGCCTGGCCAGCGGCCTTGCGACGCAGCAGCTTGGTCAGCTTCCAGATCGTCGGACTGTTCTTGACGACGGCTTTCAGTCTGGCACTTTGCCGCAGCCCCAGCGCCAGTGCGCGGCCTTTCGACGTCAGCGGAACCAGCACCTCGAAGTGCTGCGTTTCGATATCGCACCATAAACGCTTGTACGGCTCGTCGCCGACCGAGAAATCATAGACGTCGAAACCCGCCTCGCAGGCTTCCTGGATATTGTCGAAGAACAGGAAGTCGCCGGGGCTGGTGTGGGCGAGGTCATCCTCGGCGATCGCGCCGAACTCGCAGATCAGCCGTTTGCCCGAGCGGCTCGATCCGGTCACGGCGCGAAGCTTGCCGGCGACCTCGAGCCCGTGCAGCACGAAGGAGGGCTTATCCTCGGCAAGCGCCTCGGTGAACAGAGCACGGAAGAACGCCCGCACTTGATTGTCGCCGAAGACGTTGGCGATGCCCATCCTGCGGAAGCGGGATTCCTTCATCTCGAAAAAGCCGTCGAGCAGCCGGCCGACCTCGTCCACGGTCCGCGCCTCGATGCGCCGATGGCTGCCGACGGCCTCGAACTTGCGCGTCTGCGAGCGGTGCTTCTTGCGTTTGCGCTTTCCGTTTGCGCGAGAGAGCAGTGCATCGAAACCGCCGACCAGGTCGACGGCGAGCGACAGGTTCGGGCTGTCGAAATAATCGAACGAGGCGAGTGGGTTGGCTACGCCATCGAGGTCGGGCAGCAGGCGTTCGAAGGCGACGAGATCGATGTCGGGGCGAGCCTCGGCTATGGCCGCCAGGGTCGAACGAATAGCCGCACTGTCCGCCCTGGCAAGCCATTGCGGGTCGGCGGCGACGAAATTGCCATTGGCGTGGCGGCCGCCCATGAAGCGCGCAACACGGAATGGCCCATGGCCGACGACCTCCAGCGCCAGTGCGAAAACCGGTCTGCCTTCGCAATTCAGCATCGCCACGACCGGGTCCGGCTCGACCTGCGCGGCCCAGTTGCGGATCCAAACCGCGCTCTGCGCCGGCGCGAACACGGCGGAGCGGCAGAACGCGGCATAGGCCGCGAGCCCATCGGCGGAAGCGGTGGAAACCGACAGCCCAGCCGGCTCTATTGGCGGCACACTGGGCGGGGCTTCGATTGCCGCCAGGCGATTGCCGTCAAATGACGCGGCCGCGTCAACCATACCTCAATCCTTAGGGCGTATTGCTGCCGATTTGGGGGCGCTCAGGCGTATCCGTGCTTGGTTCAGCCTAGGCGCAAAAGGTGAAGGAATGATCGACGGCGGGGAGGCAATCCGAAAGCTGGCGCTCAACGTCGCCCGCTATACCGGCCTCGCACCGCTGGCCAAACCGCTGGTCGGCGGTATTGGCGCCATCCTCATGCTGCACCGCGTTACGGCAAAGCCCGAAAAGCCCGACAGCGTCAACCGTCATCTCAACATTGCGCCCGGCTTCCTCGACGCCATGATTGCCGGCCTGAAGGCGGATGGCTACGCCTTCGTCTCGATGGACGAGGCGGTGGAGCGTATCGCGGCGCGCCGCAAGGGCGGCCAGTTCGCCGCCATCACCGCCGACGACGCCTATCGCGACAACATGACCGAAGCCTTGCCGGTGCTGGAAAAGCACGGCGCGCCGATCACCATCTATGTGGCTCCGGGGCTGATCAACGGCACTGCGGATCTGTGGTGGGACGTGGTCGAGGATCTCGTCAACGCGGGCGATCGCCTGACCCTGACGACGTCCGACGGGCAAACGACGATCGACTGCACCAGCCCGGCCAAAAAGCTCCAGGCCATCGCACGGCTGCACACCTATCTCACCACCGAGGTTCGCGAGGAGGACCTGCGCGCCGTGCTGCGCGAACTGGCGCATGCGAAAGGCGTCGACGCCGGCCGGCCGCGCGTCGACACGCTGATGACCTGGTCGGAGATCCGCGCGATCGCAGCGCATCCGCTCGTAACGATCGGTGCTCATACGATCAACCACAGCAATCTGAAGCGGCTTTCAGAAGCCGACGCGCGGCACGAAATCGTCGGGGTGAAGTCCATCCTGCGAGCCGAGCTGGGCGAGGAGCCGCGCCATTTCGCCTATCCCTACGGCTATGCCAGCGCCGTCGGCTGCCGCGAAGTGGGCCTTGTCCGCGATGCCGGCTACACCTCGGCCGTGACCACCCGTCATGGCGTGCTGCGCGCCGAACACGCCGGCTTCCTGCACGCATTGCCGCGCATCTCGGTCAACGGCCGTTATCAGAACCTCGCCCACATCCGCACCATGCTGTCTGGCGTGACGACGCCGCTCGCCAACGCCGGAAAGATGGTGGTCACCATCTGAGGCCGGCCGGCAACGGTTCAGCGCTTGGGCCGATGCTCCAGCATCAGCCATTTGATGATGCCCATGGCCGGCAGCACCCAGAGCAGGCCGCTTAGCAGGAAGAACAGGAAATGCGTCCACGGGCCCGCCTCGGACAGCCGGGCGACCGCGAAGATCGATGCGACCAGCGCATAGATGATGACAAGCGCCACCAGCAGGAACATTCCGATCAGCTTTTTCAGGCGCACGGGCATGGTTGGCCTCCTGGAGCCGGGGTAAAGTGCGGCCCAGCTCAATGTGTCGGCTTCGCCATAGGCCTTGACGCGAAGCTGTGCAACCCGACAGACGCGGCGCGACGGCGTGCCGCGCCGCCCGGTCTTGCATGCGGGAATGCGATGGTCCACCAATCCGCGACTTCAACCTGCCGGGATAAAATCCATGGCCGCCATTACTGCCGCGCCTTACGAGGCGCGTGACCGCGATCTGCACAACCGCGCGCTGGTGCGCGGCTGGCTCTACGTCGTGCTTCTGGTGCTGTTCGCGCTGGTGCTGGTCGGCGGCGCCACAAGGCTCACCGAGTCCGGCCTGTCGATCACCGAGTGGCAGCCGATCCACGGCGTCATCCCGCCGCTCAACGACGCCGAATGGCAAGAGGAATTCCAGCGCTATCAGCAGATCCCGCAATATGCCGAGCTCAACAAGGGCATGAGCATCGAGGCATTCAAGTCGATCTTCTGGTGGGAGTGGGCGCATCGTCTCCTGGCGCGCAGCGTCGGTCTGGTTTTTGCCTTGCCGCTGCTGTTCTTCTGGGCGGCGCGCCGCATCGAGCGCGGACTGGGGCCGAAGCTGGTCGGCATCCTGCTTCTCGGCGGTCTGCAGGGCGCCATCGGCTGGTGGATGGTTGCCTCCGGTCTGGTCGACCGCGTCTCGGTCAGCCAGTACCGGCTCGCCACCCATTTGACGCTTGCCGCGCTGATCTTCACGGCGACCATGGTCGTCGCGCGCGGCTTGGCGCCGCATTCGGAACCTGCGGCCGATCGTTCGACCCAGAAACTGGCTGGTTTCATAGTGCTTCTGGCGCTGATCCAGATCTATCTCGGCGGTCTGGTCGCCGGGCTCCACGCTGGCCTGAGCTACAACACCTGGCCGCTGATGGACGGCAAGATCATTCCCGGCGATCTGCTGATCCTGGAGCCGGCATGGCGCAATTTCTTCGAAAGCCCCAAGACGGTGCAGTTCGTGCACCGGATCGGCGCCTACACGGTGTTCGTCGTCGCCCTGTGGCACATGATCGCCACGCGTCGCCGTCTGCCCGGTTCAACGCATGCTCGTCGCGCGACGCTGTTGTTTGCCCTGGTGCTGGTGCAGGCCTCCGTCGGCATCGGCACGCTGTTGATGCATGTGCCGCTGCACATGGCGCTGACCCACCAGGGATTCG
This sequence comes from Mesorhizobium sp. B2-2-3, assembly GCF_006442405.1. NCBI lineage: Bacteria > Pseudomonadati > Pseudomonadota > Alphaproteobacteria > Hyphomicrobiales > Phyllobacteriaceae > Mesorhizobium > Mesorhizobium sp. B2-2-3. The sequence goes on from NZ_VFWC01000007.1 coordinate 268,233, forward strand.
CGTTGATCGTGCTGGGGTTCGCCGCCGCGCATTGGCGCGGCACCAAGGGCGCATATCCCTTGCCCCACGAGATCGCCCTCGGACGCTGAGTCTCTCCGGTCACATCCAGAACGTTCGACTGCGCCATCGTCTTGTCGCCGTCGAATTCCGCCTGACGCAAGGCGGCACGGATCAGAAGCCGAGCCGTACCGTTCGGATCGCTGCTGCGACCGACAGTTCGCGGTTCTCCTCGATCGCGTTGTCGTCCTCATGGTGCCAGGAAGCCGACAGGCAGCCATAGGCGATGGCGTGATCCAGTATTGCCGCCGGCGTCTGGCTCAGCGTTCGCGCAAAAACTTCAGCCATCCCGGCAATCCGTGGGGGATCGAGACAAAGGTCGTCGCGATCAAGAGGATTGTAGAACATGTTCGCGGCATCGAATCCCGGGTCGCCGAGAACGCCCTTCGGATCTATCGCCAGCCAGCCGCGTGCTCCGTGCATGATGTTGTCGTGATGGAGGTCGCCATGCAGCGGCCTGATATCATGCGGACCACCCAGCAGCCGGTCGGCGATTTCCGCCGCTTCGACATAAAGGCTGTTCCGGCCAACGACACGGTCGGCCTCCGCTTTCTTGAACAGGCTGGAAAATCGTTCCCGAAGCGGCTGCAGGTCGGGCGGAGCGGGGTGATCCGATGGCGAAAACAGCTTTGCCATCACCTCCGCCGCGATTTCCGTGGCGGCCAAATCTCCCTGCTCGGCAAGAACATGCGACAGCATGGTCTCCCCGGCATATTCGAGCAACATGGAATGCCCGTCGCGGCCCAGCAGCCGCACGGCGCCTTCGCCGCGCCGCCAGGCAAGGAAATGCTCGCCGCGCAACTCGTCTGCGACGTCATCGAATGGCTTCAGCGCCTTGACGATCGCCGGCGAGCCGTCCTCGCGCCGCACCTTCCAGATGCGGCTCGAAAAGGTCTCGGCGATGAGCTCGGGCGCGCTGATCTTCCAACGGTCCGGAAATGCCGGTGCCGCCATCAGAGGCCGAGCATCAGGTCCATGTTCTGTACGGCAGCCCCCGATGCCCCTTTGCCGAGATTGTCGTAAACGGCGAGCAGCAGGGCCTGCGCGCGCTTGTCATTGGCAAAGACGTAGAGCTTCATGCGGTTGGTGCCATTGTAGATTTCCGGATCGATCTCCGGAATGCGCTCCAGATGCGCATAGGGCGCCACTTCGACCACGCCGCCCTTGATGGCGGCGAAATGGTCGGCGATGGCTGCATGGAGTTCCGCACCGGTCGGCACATGGTCGAGGCCACCGAGCTGCAGCGGCACCACCGTGATCATGCCTTGCGCGAAATTGCCCACCGCTGGCTGCATGATCGGATCGTGCGACAGTTTCGCATAGGCCCTGAGCTCCGGCACGTGCTTGTGCTGGAGGGTGAGCCCGTAGGGTAGAAATTCAGAGGCGTCCTCGCCCTTGGCGACATAGTCCTCGATCATCGGGCGGCCGCCGCCCGAATAACCGGAGATGCCGTTGACGGTGACCGGGAAATCCGCGGGCAGAAGGCCGGCGGCGACCAGCGGCCGCAGCATCGCGATCGGTCCTTGCGGCCAGCAGCCGGGATTGGCGACGCGTTTTGCCGCCCCGATCTTCTTCGCCTGCTCCTTGTCCATCTCGGCAAAGCCATATTCCCAGCCTTGCGCGACGCGATGCGCGGTCGAAGCATCGATGACTCTGGTGGTCTCGTTGGAGATCAGCGACACGCTTTCCTTCGCCGCATCGTCCGGGAGACACAGGATCGCAACGTCGGCGGCATTGAGGAATTCGGCTCGCGCCGCCGTTTCCTTGCGGCGCTCGGCGGGAATTGAAATGATCTCCAGGTCGCCGCGCTCGGCAAGCAGCGCCCGGATCTGGAGGCCGGTGGTGCCGTGCTCGCCGTCGATGAAGATTCTCGGTTTCATTGGCTGATCAAATTCCCTGATATCGAAAAACTATATGCCGTTGCCTTGATTCACCGCGGCGCCGTTGTGGCTGCCGTTGTTCAGCTCTTCGAGCCGTGCTTTCCGCTCGGCCAGCAGGCCAAGATACTGCATGGCGATCATCGAGCCGGCAATCGCCGTTATATCGGCGTGATCGTAGGCCGGCGCAACCTCCACGACATCGGCCCCGACAATATCGATCTGATTGAGCTGGCGCAGCGTCGACAGGATCTTTGCAGAGGACGGCCCGCCGGCGACCGGCGTGCCAGTGCCGGGTGCATAGGCAGGATCAAGGCAGTCGATATCAAAGGTGAGATAGGTCTTCTTGCCGCCCGTCCTGTCGACGATGGCGTAGGCGATGTCGGATGCACGCATCTCCTCGATCTCATGACCGTAGAGGATCTTGATGCCGAACGTGTCGGGCGCGTGGGTGCGGATGCCGATCTGGATCGAGCGGTCGGGATCGATAATGCCTTCCTTGACCGCGCGGCCGACGAAGGATCCGTGGTCGATGCGTTTGCCGTCATCCTCCCAGGTATCCTGGTGCGCATCGAACTGCACCAGAGCGAGCGGGCCATGGATTGCGGCATGTGCCTTGAGCAGGGGCCAGGTGACGAAATGGTCGCCGCCCAGCGACAGCAGGAAAGCACCTGTCTTCAGGATCTTGGTCGCCTCGCGTTCGATCGTCCCCGGCGTCTTCTGGTGGTTGCCGGTATCAAGCAGACAATCGCCATAGTCGACCACCGCGAGGTGCTCGAACAGATCGCGCGAAAAGGGATATTGCGGATCGTTGTCGAGGATTGCCGAGGCGCGGCGGATCGCCTGCGGCCCGAAACGCGCGCCGGGCCGATTGGTGACGGCGGCATCGAAAGGGATGCCCCAAACCACAGCGTCCGCGCCCTTCACATCCTTCGTGTATTTGCGTCGCATGAACGACAGCGCGCCGGCATAGGTCGGCTCCAGCGAAGCGCCCGTCTTTGAGCGGGCTGTGAAGGCATGGTCGATGTTCTTGTTCGCCATTACGGATCCTTGGTTTTTATCGGGGTGCAACAACTACAGAACCGGCACGCAACATGCCAGTCACAGCTTGGGGAAACGAAACGGCGCGGCCGCGGTGCCGCCGCGAGACAGGATTGTATCATCATGACACAGACCGCGTTTCTTGATTCTCCCCATGGCGCGGCGTCGATCCAGTCCGGCACGGTGGCGGGTGAGCGGTTCCTGGTTCTCGATTCGTGGCGCGGCATCTGCGCCCTGCTGGTTGCGCTGTTCCACTTCCCGACCGCTTCGACGATCTCGCAAAGCGCCTTTGTCGGTTCGTCCTATCTGTTTGTCGATTTCTTCTTCGTTCTCTCCGGTTTCGTCATCGCCAGCTCCTATGGCTGGCGGCTGAACCAGCCGCGGGAGGTCGCACGCTTTGCGCTGGTGCGCTTCGGCCGCATCTATCCGCTGCACCTTCTCATGCTCGCCGCCTTTGCCGGCTTCGAGCTGCTGCGGCTGATGCTGCCGCAGGTGCATGGCGCCGGTGCCGCTCCCTTCACCGGCGGCTTCAGCCTCCAGAGCCTGCTTGCCAACCTGCTGCTGCTCCAGGGGGTCGGCTTCGAGGACCAATTGACTTGGAATGCGCCAAGCTGGAGCATTTCGGCGGAGTTCTTCGCCTACCTGTTGTTCGCGGGAGTGGTCTTCACCGCCGGGGCACGCGCCTGGGTGTGGTTCGTCGCCGCCGCCATCACCGCGCCGCTGTTTCTGCTTGGCTTCTCGACCCACCATATGGATGTGTCCTTCGATTTCGGCTTCATACGCTGCCTGTACGGCTTCTCGCTCGGCGCCTTGCTTGCCTGGTTCCAGCATGATTCCATTGCAGGCGCGCGACAGGCGCTTGCCCGGACCGGCCCGTTGCTGAGCTGGACCCTTGCCGAAATCGTCATGGCGGCTGTCATTGTGCTTTTCGTCGCACTGGCGGGCGACAATGATGCCGGGATCGCAGCACCGCTGGTGTTTGCACTGGCATTGTTTCTCTTTGCTCATGAGGGGGGCTGGATCAGTGTCTTTCTGAGAACCCCACTCATTCTGACGCTCGGCGCGCTGTCCTACTCGATCTACATGGTCCACATCTTCGTCCAGGCGCGCATGATCAATGTCGCCGGCCTGGTCGAGCGCAAGCTCGGCCCCGGTCTTGTCGGCGACATCGTCTTGCGCGGAGAGCCGGCGACCGGCTTCGGCGCCGGCTGGGCGGGGGACGTTGCGATCCTCGTCATGCTCCTTGCCACGATAGGTGTCTCCTGGATTACCTGGCGTTTCGTCGAGATGCCTGCGATGGCCTGGTTCCGCCGACTGTCGAAACGCATCTGAGGCGACATATCGCTGGCAACCGCTAGCCGGCTTCGTTCACCTAGACGTCACGGGCATCGCCTATTCCCGGTTCGATCCGGAATGGAGCGATTCTCGATGCGGACCTTCTGGCCGAGCCTTCTGTTTTCCGTCACGCTGGCGGCTTCCGCCAGCCAGTCAATGGCGGGCGAAACCCGTGCGAGGCAGATCCTCGACCGCTTCGAACATGCCAATCAGTGGCGCGACCACGTCATGGTGGTCGCGCATCGCGCCGGCAGCATGCAGGCCGGCAAGACGCTCTATGCGGAAAATTCGCTCGCCGCCGTCGAAGGCTCGATCGCGATCGGCGCCGAGATCGTCGAGGTCGACATCCGGCGCTCGAAGGACGGCGAGTTTGTAGTCATGCATGACAGCTGGCTTGATCGCACCACAACCTGCAAGGGTGAGGTGGTTAAGTACACGCTGGCCGAACTGAAGAGTTGCCGGCTGGTGATCGAAGGCACGGGCGCCGTAACCGACGAGACAGTCTCGACGCTGCGCGAGATGCTGCTGGCGACCCGGGACCAGATCCTCATCAATCTCGACAACAAGCTCGAGGTTGGGGACCTGTCGGGTATGGTCGCGGTGGCGCGAGATCTCGGCATGGCCGACCAGGTCATCGTCAAGGAAAACCTGTGGAACCAGACCAGGATCGCTACGGTGAAGGCTGCCATGGAAGCGGTCGGCGGCGGCTTCCAGTTCATGCCGATCATCGCCGACGACGCAGTGCATGACGCCGGTTTCGCCGCGACGGTCGACCATGCTTTTGCGCCGCGCGCGATCGAGCTGATCAACTGGCGCGCCGGCGCGGAGACGTTGACCGAGACTGGCGGGCCGCTGTTCAGCACGCGCATGCGCGCGGCCGCGGTGAGGGGCGACTGGCACATCTGGGCCGACACCTACGCCATCGTCAACAAGCCGGGCGGCTTCCTTGCCGGCGGCCGGGGCGATGAACTGGCGGTTCAGGCCAGCCTGCCGCGTGAAGCCTGGGGCTTCTGGGCCGATCGCGGCGCCACCATCATCCAGACCGATGAGCCAAAGGCGGCGATAGGCTGGCTGGCGGCAAATGGGTTTCGCGTGCCCTATGCGGAGACGGGCGAACGCGTCGAACCTGCCGCGACCGCCAGCATCAATTGATTTGCCGCGGCTGAAGTTCCGGCCTTGTTGTCGCAGGCCGGCGCCTGCTGACGCAACGGTGTCAGGGGAAACCCGTTATCCATGGGCATGCCCGATACCATCGTTCTCAAGCGCCCTGCCGCCTATGCCGCCACCGTTGCTGCGACCAGCCTCGGCTTCGTCGTCGTGCAGCTTGATGTCTCCATCGTCAACATCGCGCTGAACAGGATCGGTACTGGGCTGTCGATGGGGGTCGGCGGCCTGCAATGGGTCGTCGACGCCTACACACTTGCCTTCGCCTCGCTGCTGCTCGCCGGCGGCGCCCTCGGCGACAGGGTCGGCGCTCGCCGCGTTTTCGTTGGCGGCATGGCGCTGTTCAGCATTGCTTCGCTGGCTTGCGGCCTGGCTCAGAGTGCCTGGTTGCTGATTGCGGCGCGCGCTGCACAAGGCGCGGGTGCCGCCTTGCTGATGCCGTGTTCGCTGGCACTCCTCAATCGCGCCTACGCGTCCGACAAGGCGCGCCGGGCACGCGCCGTTGGGCTGTGGACGGCGGCGGGCGGCATCGCGCTGTCGGCAGGGCCGGTGCTCGGCGGCTTCATGGTCGCGTCGCTTGGCTGGGCCAGCATCTTTCTGGTCAACCTGCCCATTGGCGCTCTCGCCATCTGGATGGCTTATCGGTTTCTGCAGGAAACGCCGCTCAAGGCCGAGCGGCCGCCGATCGACTGGGTGGGGCAGGGACTTGTCGTGGTGGCGCTGTTTTCGCTGACCGGCGCCTTTATCGAAACCGGTTCATCGGGCTGGACCTCGATGCCGGTCATCGGCGGACTGGTATTGGCGGCGGTGGCCGCAAGCCTGTTCCTGCTGGTCGAGAGCCGGACGAGGGCGCCGATGTTTCCGCTCGGTCTCTTTGCCAGCCGCGTGCCGGCTGTGACGAGCCTTGTCGGACTGGCCGTCAACCTGACGCTCTATGGCACGATCTTCATGCTCAGCCTGTATTTCCAGCAGGAAAGGCATTTTTCTCCCGAGATGACAGGGCTCGCCTTCCTGCCGTTCATGGCGGCGGTCACCCTGTCGAACATTGCCGCCGGGCGCATTGCCGCAAACCATGGCCCACGATTGCCCATGGCGGTTGGCCTGTTCGTCGGAGCAGCCGGTTTCGGACTGATGGCGCTGATCCAGGCCGAAACATCCTACCTGTCGCTGCTGTGGCGCCTGCTGTTCCTGCCGGTCGGCATCGGCCTTGCCGTACCGGCCATGACCACCGCGCTCTTGTCTTCCGTTCCGGCGGAGATGTCGGGAACGGCATCGGGCGTACTCAACACCGTGCGCCAGTCGGGTGGCGCGATCGGGGTGGCGCTGTTCGGGTCCGCCTTGGCGCTGGGCACGATCGATGGCATGCAACTGGCATTCCTGGCCTCGGCGCTCGCGGTGGCCGGCTCGGCACTTTGCGCGTTCCTGTTCATCCGCGACGCCGACCATTCCGCTCAATAGTGATGCGCAACGCAAAAAGGCCGCCCGGAGGCGGCCTTTCGATTGTGAAGCTGCCTGCGCCTAGCGCTTCGAGAACTGGAACGAACGACGGGCCTTCGCCTTGCCGTACTTCTTGCGCTCGACGACGCGGCTGTCGCGGGTCAGGAAGCCGCCCTTTTTGAGCACGGCACGCAGCGCCGGCTCATAATAGGTCAGCGCCTTGGAGATGCCGTGACGCACAGCGCCGGCCTGGCCCGAAAGGCCGCCGCCGATGACGGTTGCGACGATGTCGTACTGGCCCGAGCGGTTGGCGGCGATGATCGGCTGGTTGAGGATCATCTGCAGGACCGGACGCGCGAAATAGGTCGCGAATTCCTTGTCGTTGACGACGATCTTGCCCGAACCTGGCTTCACCCAAACACGCGCGATGGCGTTCTTGCGCTTGCCGGTGGCATACGCGCGGCCCGACTTGTCGAGCTTCTGGACATGGACGGGTGCCGCGGCCTGCGTATTGGTGTTGCCGGTGGCGGCGCCCAGTTCTGCGAGCGAGGAAAGCTCAGCCATCTTATGCGACCTTCTTGTTCTTGGAATTCAGCTTGGCCACGTCGAGGACTTCTGGCTGCTGGGCGACATGCGGATGCTCGGCGCCTGCATAGACGCGCAGGTTCTTCATCTGGCGACGGCCGAGCGGGCCACGCGGAACCATGCGCTCAACGGCCTTCTCGACGACACGCTCGGGGAAACGGCCTTCGAGCAGTTGGCGCGCGGTGCGCTCCTTGATGCCGCCGGGGTGCCCGGTGTGCCAGTAATAGACCTTGTCGGTGAACTTCTTGCCGGTGAACACCACCTTGTCGGCATTGATGACGATGACATTGTCGCCGTCGTCGACATGCGGGGTGAAGGTCGGCTTGTGCTTGCCGCGAAGATGATTGGCGATAACGGTGGCGAGCCGGCCGACGACGAGACCTTCGGCGTCGATCAGGATCCACTTTTTCACCACATCCGCAGGCTTCTGCGAAAAGGTTGTCATGTTTTCTGCTTTCGGTTCGGACCTTCCCCAATCCACAAACGATAAGGAAGGCGTTTCTTGTTGCTTGGATTGGCGAAAAGCGCTTGCCCGCCGCCAATAACAAAACGGCGGCCTTTGCGGGCCGCTGCTTCGTGAGGGCTTATAGGGGAGAGAGTAGCCCTCGTCAAGCATCATTGGGAGTCAACGAAATCGAAAAACCGTTAAATTTCAAGTGCTAAACTATGTGGTATTATTTTACAACACGGCCTACCGCCAAAACGGCTGGTATTTCGCTCACCGCCGGCCACTCGTCACTGCAAGCAGGAGTCTGATGCCAACGCCGACCATAATGGCTCCGGCCAGCCTTCCCTGCCACACGACGAAGCTGCTTCGGCGCGACAGCCAGCCGCCGACCGCGCCGGAGGTCAGCGCGACAGCGCCGAGGACAAACATTCCCATCATCTTCATAGTCGTGCCGAGAATGACGAACTGCAACGCCGCTGGACCGGCCCAAGGGTGAACGAATTGCGGCAGCACCGCTAACATGAAGGCAAGCGTCGTCGGATTGGTGAGATTGCAGATCATGCCCTGCCGGAAAGCGGCTGTAGTGCCACCGGTGTTGGCAAAGGCAAAGGTACGACTTTCATCCTGCCGGCGCGCCAGCAGGAATTTGACCCCGATGGCGATCAGATAGATGGCGCCGACGATTTGGAGAAAGCTGTAAAGAGGCGGCGAGGATGTGATCAGCGTGGCAAGTCCCATCGCAAGTAATGGAATTTGCACGACGCCGGCCGATACGCAGCCCGTCGCGGCCGCCAGCGCGTGGCGCCAGCCCTGTCCGACGCCGCGACTGATCACAAGCATCATATCGGGCCCGACGCCGGAAAGCTGGTAGGCAAGCACGGCGCCGAGAAAGGCAAGGTATGTGGTCAGATCGGGCATGCCGCAAAACGGACGTGTCGATCGGGAGTTCCGGCCAGGATGCCGGATCGGCCTTCTCCGTGTCAGCGTTTCGGCGGGATCGAATAGGTTCCGGTGGCGTGCGCCACTGTCTGCCCCTCCGGGCCGGCGACGATGTCGATGTCGAAGACCATCAGGTTCTTTCCGAGCTTCAGAATGCGGCAATGGCCATCGATCGGTCCTGCCTCGGCCTTGCGGACGAAATTGATGTTCAGATTGGTGGTGACCGAGAGCGCATCGGGCCCGGCATGGCTGAGCACGCAGACATAGCCGCCAATGTCGGCCAGCGTGAACAAGGCAGGGCCGGACACCGTACCGCCGGGACGCAAATGCCGTTCGCCGGCATTGAGCCGCACGGTGCAGCCGCCGGGAAACACGTCGGTTGCCTCAAAGGCCGCGCCCTTTTCGTTGAGCTGCGGAAACACGGTCTCCATCAGCGCATTGACCTGGGCTGCTGTCAGCACCGGCTCGAGCTTGGTCTGGGCGGGCATCTCGGTCCTCATTCTGCGCCAAGCCTGTATGGGCGAAGCGGCGCGTTTCTGGCAACACCTTCATCCTACTGGCGCAAGCGATACGGTGTTGATGAAACCCCAGCCGATATTAGATACCTTGCCAGCGGAACGGAATCGCGGAGACCTTAGCCATGGCCGAAATCCTTGCCATCAAGCCTGTCGCAGTTGAAGGGCCGGTTGTGGCTAGGCGCGACGAGGGCCTGCTGCGCCTGACGCTTGCCAATCCCCCCGCGAACGCGCTTTCCCTGGCGGCGATGACGGCGCTGACGGAGGAACTGGACCGTGCCAGGGCCGACAAGGCCGTTCGCGTCATAGTGCTGTCGGCGGCCGGAAAGGTATTCTGCGCCGGCCACGATCTCAAGGAGATGACAGCGCGCCGCGCCGACGCCGATCGCGGCAAGGCCTTCTTCGAAGAGACGTTTGCCGCCTGCGCTACGCTGATGCAGGCGATCGTGCGCCACCCCAAGCCGGTGATCGCCGAAGTGGATGGCCTTGCCACCGCCGCCGGCCTGCAGCTTGTCGCCAGTTGCGACCTCGCCATCGCCTCGCATGAGGCGACGTTCTGCACGCCGGGCGTCAATATCGGCCTGTTCTGCTCGACGCCGATGGTGGCGCTGTCTCGCAACGTCTCGCGCAAGCACGCCATGGAAATGCTCCTGACTGGCGAAACCATCGATGCCGCGACCGCCAAGGAGTTCGGCCTGGTCAACCGCGTCGTGCCGCGCGAGTACCTGAATCAGATTGTCAACAAATACGCCCAAACCATTGCTTCAAAATCATCTTCGGTGCTGAAGACCGGCAAGGAAGCGTTTTATGCGCAGGCCGAGATGGGGCTGGCGGATGCCTATGGCTATACTGGCCGGGTCATGGTCGAGAACATGCTGGCGCGTGACGCCCAGGAGGGCATCGGCGCCTTCATCGGCAAACGCAAGCCGGAATGGACCGACGAATAAGGACGAAAGTCATGGAGCCGCGCATCTCCATCATCACCATCGCCACCGATGATCTCGATCGTGCGGTGCGCTTCTACGAGACGATGGGCCTGAAGCGCCATGCGGGCATCACCGATGGCGTCGCCTTCTTCCAGATGGGTGGTGTTATACTCGGCCTGTTCCCGCGCGCCAGCGCCGAGGAGGATTCCGGCATCACCTTCGCCAAGGCGCCTGCCGCCGTCTATCTCGCCTACAACACCCGCTCCGATGCCGAAGTGGACGCGGTGCTTGCGATGGCTGAAGAGGCCGGCGGCCGCATCGTCAAGCCGGCAGGCCGTGCCTTCTGGGGCGGCTGGTACGGCTATTTCGCCGATGCCGACGGACATGTCTGGGAAGTGGCGCACAACCCGGCCTTTCCGATCACGGAAGACGGTACGATCTCGCTGCCCGATTGATGGCTTACCGCAGGCAGTTGACGCGGCTCAAGGCGCCCTATCTCAAGCGCATTCTGCTCGATTCCGAGCGGGTGACCGATTGGGAAAAATACCCGTGGAACCTGCCGCTGTTTCGTGGTCACGCCTTCGAACTCGAATTCACCACACCAATTACCATCATCGTCGGTGAGAACGGCACCGGCAAATCGACATTGCTCGAGGCGATCGGCGCGCTCGCCGGTTACGACGAAGCCGGAGGCGGCAAGGGCTACCGGCCTGTCGACCATTCCGGCGCCATCGACAGGAGTGGTGCCGCGCTGGCAGATACCTTCCGTGGCCATTGGTTGCCAAAAGTCACCGCCGGCTGGTTCTTTCGCGCCGAATCCTTCTACTCGGTGGCTCGCTATCTTGACCAGGTGGCCCTGGAAGATCCGTTCAAGCCACCTCCGCCCGACTTTCTGTCCTGGTCGCATGGCGAAGGGTTCATCCGCTTCTTCGAGGAACGTTGCCGCAGGCAAGGCATCTACATCCTCGACGAGCCCGAAAGTGCGCTGTCTCCATCGCGCCAGATCGAACTTCTCAAGATGCTGCGGCGCATGGATCGGTCGGGCACTGCGCAAGTGATCATGGCGACGCATTCGCCGCTGCTGATGGCCTGTCCAGGCGCGCGGCTGTTCCGCATCAGCCGGTTCGGGCTAGATTCGACCGATTTTCGTGATACGGACCACTTCCGCATGATGCGCGATTTCAGCAGTGATCCTGATGGCTTTCTCGCCGAGGCGTTGTATGAGGACGAGCCATGAATCACGATAGCTATGACAACGCCTACATCGCCGGCATCCTCAATTCGGTGAAGACCATCGCCATGGTCGGCGCGTCCGCCAACGACGTTCGTCCAAGCTATTTCGTGTTGAAATACCTGCTGGCCAAGGGGTTTGAGGTGTTCCCCATCAATCCGGGCCATGCTGGCAAGGAGATACTCGGCCGTACGGTCTATGGCAGCCTTGCCGAGATTGCCCAGCCCATCGACATGGTCGACATCTTTCGCGCCTCGGCGGCGGTGGCCGGCGTTGTCGACCAGGTGCTGAAGCTCGATCCCCTGCCGAAAGTGATCTGGATGCAACTCGGCGTGCGCCACGACGAAGCCGCCGCGCGCGCCGAAGCCGCCGGCATCAAGGTGGTGATGAACCGCTGCCCCAAGATCGAATACGGCAAGCTGTCCGGCGAGATCGGCTGGACCGGGGTCAATTCCGGTGTGCTGTCGTCGAAGAAGCCGCTGATGCGGTCGGGGTTCCAGAGTTTCGGCGTGCGGCAAAAATAGACAAGGGGAAGGCGCAAAATTATTCCGGCAGGAGCCGTATTTTCCTGCTATCTGGTCGAAGATGACACGCCGAAGGGTATTTTCTTCTTTGCATTCGTGGTCGAGCTTGGCCAAGAATGGCCGGCGAATTTCAGAAGTTTTGTTCGAGGGAGGTTTCAGTGACCCGCACGCCCGGTTTCAACACGCTCGCCGTCCATGCCGGCGCCAAACCCGATCCGGCCACCGGCGCACGCGCCACGCCGATCTACCAGACGACCTCCTTTGTTTTCGACGACGCCGATCATGCCGCCTCGCTGTTCGGGCTGAAGGCCTTCGGCAACATCTACACCCGCATCATGAACCCGACGCAGGCGGTGCTCGAAGAACGCATAGCGGCGCTCGAGGGCGGCACGGCCGCCCTGGCGGTCGCGTCCGGCCACGCCGCCCAGGTAATCGTGTTCCACAATCTGTTGCAGCCGGGCGACAATTTCGTCGCCGCCAACAAGCTCTATGGCGGTTCGATCAACCAGTTCGGCCATGCCTTCAAGAACTTTGGCTGGGAGGTGCGCTGGGCCGAAGCGAACGATCCGTCAACCTTCGAGAGCCAGATCGATGACAAGACCAAGGCGATCTTCATCGAGAGTCTGGCCAATCCCGGCGGCACCTTCGTCGACATAGAGAAGATCGGCGACATCGCGCGCAAGCATGGCCTGCCGCTGATCGTCGACAACACCCTGGCCTCGCCCTACCTGATCCGGCCGATCGAGCACGGCGCCGACATTGTAGTCCATTCGCTGACCAAGTTCATTGGCGGTCACGGCAACTCGATCGGCGGCGCCATCGTTGATGGCGGCACGTTCGACTGGTCGAAATCAGGGAAGTACCCGATGCTGTCGGAACCGCGCCCCGAATATGGCGGCCTGGTACTGCACGAAACCTTCGGCAATTTCGCCTTCGCCATCGCCGCGCGCGTGCTTGGCCTGCGCGATCTCGGCCCGGCGATTTCGCCGTTCAACGCCTTTCTCATTTTGACAGGCCTCGAAACCTTGCCGCTGCGCATGCAGCGCCATTGCGACAATGCGATCACCGTCGCGGGCTGGCTGTCCAACCATCCCAAGGTGGCCTGGGTCAACTATCCCGGCCTTCCCAGCGACAAGAACAACGCCCTGCAAAAGAAATACTCGCCGCAAGGCGCCGGCGCGGTCTTCACCTTCGGCCTCAAGGGCGGTTACGAGGCCGGCGTCAAATTCGTCGAAGCGTTGGAGTTGTTCTCGCACTTGGCCAATGTCGGCGACACCAAGTCCTTGGTCATCCATCCGGCGTCGACCACGCACCGACAGCTGTCCGACGAGCAGAAGGTCAAGGCGGGTGCGGGACCGGACACGGTGCGGCTGTCCATCGGCATCGAGGACGTCACCGACATCGTCGCCGATCTCGAACAGGCACTCGCCAAAGTTTGATCTAGCCTCCCCCTCGTAGGAGGGTCGGCGCAAAACGCCGGGGTAAGGCGAGCCGGCCCGAGGCCGGTTCTCATGGAGGCAAATCCTGTCCGAGCATTACCTGACGATATCGACGGATTCTGTCGACGCCGAAGAAGGCGCGCCGGCGCCCGATCGCCTGATCTCAGGCGATCCGAAATTCCGCACCTGGAACGTCGAGGAGCGCGAAGGCGGTCTTTATGCCGGTATCTGGGAATCGACTCCGGGCAAGTGGCGCATCGTCTACGACGAATGGGAATTCTGTCACATCCTTTCCGGCGTTTCGGTGATCGAAGAGGAGGGTGGCGAAGCGCGCACCGTCAGGGCCGGCGACAGCTTCGTGCTGCGACCTGGCTTCAAGGGAAGCTGGGAAGTGCTTGAAACCACCCGCAAGGAGTATGTGATCAGGCTGTGAGCTGCGCGCAGCTCACAGCTCAGGCCTGCGCTCCTTCAGAAGCCGACGGTGAGCGCTTCCAGCCCATGGAAATGATACGTGTCACGGAAGCTTGGGCTTTGGGCAAGACGGAGCTTTGGGTGCCGCTCGAACAAGGTTTTCAGCGACACCTGCAATTCGAGCCTGGCCAGGGGCGCGCCGATGCAGAAATGGATGCCGGCGCCGAACGACACGTTCTTCTGGTCGGCACGATCCGGCCGGAAGGCCCGCGGCTCGGCAAAGGCATGAGGGTCATGGTTGGCCATGCCAAGCAGCAGACCGATCGTCTGGCCGGGCTGCACGACGATCCCGGGAGCGATTTCGATCTCCTGGTAGGCGTAGCGGGTGAACATGTGCAACGGCGCGTCGAAGCGCAGGCATTCCTCGACAGCGGCCGCCGTTGCCTCGGCTGAGGTGAAGAAACGGCGCGGGTCGCCGCCTTGCGCCAAGATCGAGCGCACCGCATTGCCGGTCTGGTGCACGGTCGCTTCGTGGCCGGCATTGAGCAGCAGGATCGCCGAGGACACCATTTCGTCTTCCGACAATTTTTGGCCGCCCTCCTGCGCCGAGATCAGCAGCGACAGCAGGTCGTCGCCGGGATTTTTGCGCCGTTCGGCGATGGTGCCGCGCAGGAAATCGGCAAAATCCTGCGCCGCGCGATTGGCCGTCTCCTCGATCTCGCGAGTGCGGCCATGCACGTACATGGCGACCATTCGATGTGACCAGTCGAGCAGTTGCGGTCCCATTTCGACCGGCACGCCGAGCATCTCGGCGATGATGGTGATGGGCAGGGGAGAAGCGAAGGCGGGCAGCAGGTCGACTTGCTTGCCCGGCTCGAAACGATCGATCAGTTCGTTGGCGAGTGCCTCCACGCGCGGCCGCAGCCGCTCGACCTGGCGCGACACGAAGGCGCGGTTGACCAGTGTTCGAAGCCGCGTGTGTACCGGCGGCTCCAGTTCCAGCATGGAATTGGCTTCGATGCCGTCGAATGCCTTGAGATGTGTTCTATCCCGGCCGATGCCACAACTGTCGGGAATGCCCGCCGGGTTATGGCGGCCGAAGCGGCGGTCGCGCAACAGCTTGTTGACGTCGTCGAAGCCGCCAAAGCACCAGAACCCGAATTCTTCCCAGAAAAAGACGTTCGATGCATCGTGCAGGAACGCATAGGCCACGTACGGATCCTGGAAGAAAGCCCACTCGTGCGGGTCAAGTCTCAGGTGACGGGTCGCTGGGTCAAAGGCGAGGTAGGATGGCGTCAATTTGGTCATGCCAGACCAATAGCGCGGCTTGCCAGCCTGGTTCCAGACCGTATGTTGGCGCCCGCAATCCAATGCGTTGAGCCAGCCGCAACGGCTGCGGAAAGTCTGATTTGATGAATGTGATCGTTGTCGGCGCGGGCATCGCCGGTCTCTCCACCGCATGGTCGCTGGTCAAGGCTGGCCATAGCGTTTCCATCGTCGAGCAGGGGCCGATCCCCAATCCGTTGGCGGCATCCGGCGACCATCACCGCATCATTTGCCGTGCCTACCGGGCCGGGACCGGCTACGGCCGGCTGATCAGCGAGGCCTATGAAGCCTGGGACGAAATGTGGGCCGACCTCGGCGAGAACCATCTCGATTCCAGGGGCTTCCTCTGCGTCTCGCGCGAGCCGGGCGACGAAGCCGAGGAATACCGGGAAGGGCTGGAGGAGGGAAACTATCCGTTCGACCTGCTGGAACCTGATGCCGCGGTCGAACGCTGGCCTTTCCTGGAGCCGGGCTCGTTCCGCTACGCCTACTTTTCGCCGGAAGGCGGCGCGCTGCATTGCCGCAAGATCGCGTCCGGCCTGGCCAAGTGGCTGCGCGCCAACGGCGCCAACGTCTACGAGAACAGCAAGGTGACGGCGGTCGACTCCGAGGCAGGGCATATCGTGCTCGCGTCCGGCGAGACGATGCAGGCCGACCGCATCGTCGTCGCTGCGGGCGCCTGGGTGCTGAAACTGTTCCCCGAACTCGGCGGCGAACTGAAGACGTACCGAACCGCGCTCGCCTATGTCGAACCGCCGGCGGACCTCAAGGCCGTCTGGGAAGTTGCGCCCGTGGTCCTCGATGTAGGTGGCAAGACCGACGGCTACATGATTCCGCTGACCCGAGGTGCCGGCATGAAATTCGGTTCAGGCCTGCACAGGGTGCCGACCAGCGACGCCGACTGGAACCGGCAGCCGGTGCCGGGCGAGGGCGAGGCGATCCGCAACCTGTTTTCACCGCCGATCGCCCGCATCGAGGAGTATGAGGTGACCGAAGTGGTCACCTGCGCCTACACATTCACGGACGATGAGAAATTCCTGGCGCATGAGACGGGCAAGTGCCTGATCGTCTCGGCCTGCTCGGGCCATGGCTATAAATTCGGGGCGGCGATCGGCCGGCGTGTGGCGGCGGCTGTCGATGATGGCGATATTGCCGGCCTGAAACGTTGGTTGCGAGCCGAAATCGCCTGAATTCAGTCCTGGCAATGCCTGGGAATATGCACGCGCCGCCAGCCGGATGAGCCTTCGCGCACCAGCACGCGCCGCGCGACGGTCTGGTAGGCGCCGGGAATGTCGATGACGCGCCTTTGCTCCGGTCGCACCAGCACCTCCTCGGCGATCCTGTCATATTGCGCCGGAATGACGACGCGCCTTGTGCGCTCCGGCCGGATCACCACCGTTTCGGCGACGCGTTCATAGCGCGCCTTGTGCCGGACCTTGCACAGCACCTTGCGGCCGTGGATGACGCGCCATTCCCAGGAATAGCCGCCATCATCGACCTTGACTGTGTGGTAGACCGTACGGGTGATTGCGGGCACCACCTCATAGGTCACCTGTGCCGGAACCGTCATCACCACCCGCTCGCGCGTGCCGTAGATCGGCGCTTCATAGTCGACCTGCTGGCTGGGCGGACTGATCATCACGTCCTCGTAGACCGTGTCATAGACATCAGGCGTTTGGACCGGCTCATAGCATTCGACGGCGCGGCCGCCGGCCGCCGTCTGCGAAATCGAGCCGAGCATGGTCAGCCCGGCCATGGCGAAGCATGCGGTTTTCCTGGACATGACGTTCCCCCTGTTGAACCGCGGACACAAGTTCAACGTTGAATTGTAGGGGAAGCGGTCCGCGAGAAAAGCGGGTTCGGCGCATTCGTTAAGTGACGCGGTTAAGAAACTGCTACCTGTCAGGCCGCAGGTGCCGTCGCGAGCCGGCGGAAGCGCCCGCCGTTGCGAATCTCGCCTGGAAAGCTTGATTCGACTTACCCAGATGGCTAGGAGGGGTCGGCCTTGCACAAGGATGAGCCGGCATCCTATTTACACAATAACGATCCAGAACCGATTCTGCCCGAGTTGCCAGCATGTCCGGCGCCGGAATCCCACCGCGAGACAAGAGATAACGAATGAAGAACCCCGTCGAAACCTACATGAACCTCGTTCCGATGGTGGTCGAACAGACCAATCGCGGCGAGCGGGCCTACGACATTTTCTCGCGCCTCCTCAAAGAGCGCATCATTTTCATCACCGGTCCGGTCGAGGACGGCATGGCGACGCTGGTCTGCGCGCAGCTTCTGTTCCTGGAAGCCGAGAATCCGAAGAAGGAAATCAACCTCTACATCAATTCGCCCGGTGGCGTCGTCACCTCGGGCATGGCCATCTACGACACCATGCAATTCATCAAGCCGGCCGTGTCGACGCTGTGCATCGGCCAGGCGGCCTCCATGGGCTCGCTGCTCCTGACCGCCGGCCACAAGGACATGCGCTTCGCCACGCCCAACGCCCGCATCATGGTTCACCAGCCGTCCGGCGGCTTCCAGGGCCAGGCGTCCGACATCGAGCGTCATGCCCAGGACATCATTAAACTGAAGCGCCGCCTCAACGAGGTGTACGTCAAGCACACCGGCAAGAGCTACGACGAGATTGAAAAGACGCTCGACCGTGACCATTTCATGACCGCGGACGAGGCCAAGGACTTCGGCCTGATCGACAAGGTCATTTCGTCGCGCGAAGCGGCCGAAGGGGCGCTGGCATAACGGCATATTGGCAGTTGGATGGCGGCATCACGCGCTTTTGGCGCGTCTTGCGGCATTTCGGCCACAATTGGCTGTTCCCTCGACGATCGGGATTGCCTACGTTAAGGCTATGTTGATTTTCGACGGCTTAGCTTTGTGTGGGGTTGCTGCGAATCATTGCCACGTTTTCTGATTTGTGTTTCGTACGGAATACGTTGCGGGAGCCGGGATACTGGCGGCGGCGGATTCCCGCGATAAATAGAGTATGCGCCCTTTCAGCCAGACCATCGGCGGGCGGCCATGAAAGGACATGAAAATGAGCAAAGTCGGCAACAACAGCGGCGATTCCAAGAACACGCTTTATTGCTCGTTTTGCGGCAAAAGCCAGCATGAGGTGCGCAAGCTGATCGCCGGCCCGACGGTCTTCATCTGCGACGAATGCGTCGAGCTGTGCATGGACATCATCCGCGAGGAGAACAAGACCTCGATGGTGAAGTCGCGCGAGGGTGTGCCGACCCCGCAGGAGATCCTCAAGGTTCTCGACGACTACGTTATCGGCCAGCCCTACGCCAAGCGCGTGCTCTCGGTGGCCGTCCACAATCACTACAAGCGCCTCGCCCATGCCGGCAAGAACAACGATGTCGAACTGGCCAAGTCCAACATCCTGTTGATCGGCCCGACCGGTTGCGGCAAGACGCTGCTGGCGCAGACGCTCGCCCGCATCATCGACGTGCCCTTCACCATGGCCGATGCCACGACGCTGACCGAGGCCGGCTATGTCGGCGAGGACGTCGAGAACATCATCCTGAAGCTGTTGCAGTCGGCCGACTACAATGTCGAACGCGCCCAGCGCGGCATCGTCTACATCGACGAGATCGACAAGATCTCGCGCAAGTCCGATAACCCCTCCATCACCCGCGACGTGTCGGGCGAGGGCGTGCAGCAGGCGCTGTTGAAGATCATGGAAGGCACTGTCGCCTCGGTACCGCCACAGGGCGGCAGGAAACATCCACAACAGGAGTTCCTGCAGGTCGACACCGCCAACATCCTGTTTATCTGCGGCGGCGCCTTCGCCGGGTTGGACAAAATCATATCGGATCGTGGCCGCAAGACCTCGATCGGCTTCGGCGCCACCGTGGCATCGCCCGAGGATCGCCGCACCGGCGATGTCTTCCGCCTTGTGGAGCCAGAGGATCTCTTGAAGTTCGGCCTCATTCCCGAGTTTGTCGGCCGTCTGCCGGTCCTGGCGACGCTGGAAGACCTCGACGAGCCGGCGCTGATCCAGATCCTGACCGAACCGAAGAACGCACTGGTCAAGCAATACCAGCGGCTGTTCGAGATGGAGAATGTCGACCTGACCTTCCACGAGAACGCATTGTCTGCGATCGCCAAGCGCGCCATCGAGCGCAAGACCGGCGCGCGTGGCCTGCGCTCCATCATGGAAGCGATCCTGCTCGACACCATGTTCGAACTGCCGGCGCTCGAAGGCGTGCGCGAAGTGGTGATTTCGGAAGAAGTGGTGACCGGCAGTGCCCGGCCGCTCTACATCTATTCCGAACAGAAGGAAAAGAAGGGCAATGTCAGCGCCTGACATGCCACTTGAACCCATATTTTTGTGGAACGGCGCCCTCGGGGCGCCGTTTTGCCATGAGAGGCATGCGACCTTCGCGAGGGAATGGAACGCCGGCGATGTTAACTCTTGATCTTTGGCCCTCCTGCATCCACCTAACACGAGAAGGCCGAGGTGCCCGATTTCTGTGCTGTAAAACTCCCGTCACAACGGTGGTAGGCGGAACGATCCCCGGTCGTTAATATAAGATTCGCGGTTGGCCGATTGGCGGCCGCGACATGAAAGGTTGGACAATGGCCAAAATAACCAAGGCTCCCAGCGACGGCGTCTTCGCAGTCCTCCCACTGCGCGACATCGTGGTGTTCCCGCACATGATCGTTCCGCTCTTTGTCGGGCGTGAAAAGTCGATCAAGGCGCTGGAAGAGGTGATGGGTCAGGAAAAGCAGATCCTGCTCGCCACCCAGATGAATGCCGCCGATGACGATCCGGAGCCCGATGCCATCTTTGATATCGGCACGCTCGCCAACGTGCTGCAATTGCTGAAGCTGCCCGACGGCACCGTCAAGGTGCTGGTCGAAGGCGCCTCGCGCGCGAAAATCACCGCCTTCACCGACCGTCCCGACTTCCATGAGGCCCGCGCCACCGCGCTGGTCGAGCCGGAAGAGGAAGAGGTTGAGGTCGAGGCGCTGGCTCGTTCGGTCGTCACCGACTTCGAGAACTACGTCAAGCTCAACAAGAAGATCTCGCCCGAGGTGGTTGGTGCCGCCAGCCAGATCGACGACTATTCCAAGCTCGCCGACACGGTCGCTTCGCACCTCGCCATCAAGATCCCCGAAAAGCAGGAGATGCTGGCCACGCTCTCGGTCAAGGAGCGGCTGGAAAAGGCGATGGG
Organism: Mesorhizobium sp. B2-2-3; assembly: GCF_006442405.1. NCBI lineage: Bacteria > Pseudomonadati > Pseudomonadota > Alphaproteobacteria > Hyphomicrobiales > Phyllobacteriaceae > Mesorhizobium > Mesorhizobium sp. B2-2-3. The sequence continues at coordinate 288,677 of NZ_VFWC01000007.1, forward strand.
CTTCATGGAGGCCGAAATCTCCGTCCTGCAGGTGGAGAAGCGCATCCGCTCGCGCGTCAAGCGCCAGATGGAGAAGACGCAGCGCGAATACTACCTCAACGAGCAGATGAAGGCGATCCAGAAGGAGCTCGGCGAAGGCGAGGATGGCCGCGACGAGGCCGCCGAGATCGAGGCCCGCATCAAGAAGACCAAGCTCTCCAAGGAGGCTCGCGAAAAGGCGGAAGCCGAATTGAAGAAGCTGAGGACGATGTCGCCTATGTCGGCGGAATCCACCGTGGTGCGTAATTATCTCGACTGGATCCTGTCGATTCCGTGGGGCAAGAACTCCAAGGTCAAGCAGGACCTGGCGTTCGCGCAGAACGTGCTCGACACCGACCATTTCGGTCTCGACAAGGTCAAGGACCGTATCGTCGAGTATCTCGCCGTGCAAAGCCGCCAGAAGAAGCTCAAGGGGCCCATCCTGTGCCTCGTCGGCCCTCCCGGCGTCGGCAAGACCTCGCTCGGCAAGTCGATCGCCAAGGCGACCGGCCGCGAGTTCATCCGCATGGCGCTGGGCGGCGTGCGTGACGAGGCCGAGATCCGCGGCCACCGGCGCACCTATATCGGCTCGATGCCCGGCAAGGTCATCCAGTCGATGAAGAAGGCGAAGAAATCCAATCCGCTCTTCCTGCTCGACGAGATCGACAAGATGGGCCAGGATTTCCGCGGCGATCCGTCGTCGGCTTTGCTGGAGGTGCTCGACCCCGAGCAGAACTCGACGTTCATGGACCACTATCTGGAGGTCGAGTACGACCTGTCGAGTGTGATGTTCGTGACGACGGCGAACACGCTGAACATCCCTGCGCCCTTGATGGACCGCATGGAAATCATCCGTATCGCCGGCTACACCGAGGACGAGAAGATCGAGATCGCCAAGCGGCATTTGCTGCCGAAGGTGGTGCGCGATCACGCGCTGCAGCCGAAGGAGTTCTCCGTCAGTGAGGACGCGATCCGCGCCATCATCCAGACCTACACCCGTGAAGCGGGCGTCAGGAGCCTGGAGCGCGAGCTGATGAAGCTCGGGCGCAAGGCGGTGACCGAGATCCTGAAGACGAAGAAGAAGACTGTGAACATCACGGCGGACAATCTCGCCGATTATCTCGGTGTTCCGCGCTTCCGCTTCGGTCAGGTCGAGGCAGACGACCAGGTCGGCGTCATCACCGGACTTGCCTGGACGGAAGTCGGCGGCGAGCTGCTGACGGTCGAAGGCGTCATGATGCCCGGCAAGGGCCGCATGACGGTGACCGGCAATCTGCGCGACGTGATGAAGGAATCGATTTCGGCGGCGGCCTCCTATGTCCGCTCGCGCGCTCTCGATTTCGGCATCGAGCCGCCGCTGTTCGACAAGCGCGACATCCACGTCCACGTGCCGGAGGGTGCCACGCCCAAGGATGGGCCGTCGGCCGGTGTGGCGATGGCGACCGCGATCGTCTCCGTGCTGACCGGCATTCCGGTCAGGGCCGATGTCGCCATGACCGGCGAGATCACGCTGCGCGGCAGGGTGCTGCCGATCGGCGGTCTGAAGGAGAAGTTGCTTGCCGCACTGCGCGGCGGCATCAAGAAAGTGCTGATCCCGGAAGACAACGCCAAGGATCTGGCGGATATTCCTGACAACGTGAAGAACGGTATGGAAATCATCCCGGTCTCGCGGGTCGGCGAGGCGTTGCGCCACGCGTTGGTGCGTATGCCGGAGCCAATCGAATGGGTCGAACCGGTCAATCCTCCTGCCGCGACGGACACTGCGGATGACGCCGGAAAGTCGCTTGCGCATTAGTTCTTGCTAAAGTTGCAGCGCACAAACAGAAAGCCGGGCCTCGCGCCCGGCTTTTTCATGTGAAAAACCCCGGAATTCCGGGCTTTTTTCCATTCTTTCCCGGCTTTTCGACTTGGTTGCGCGAGCGCTTCTTTCTAAAGTCCGTTTCCTGCCGGATGAGTCGTGAGTTCCGGTGTTCTCATGGAAGGGAATTTTTATGAACAAGAACGAACTGGTGTCCGCTGTTGCCGACGCCGCGAGCATTTCGAAGGGTGACGCGCAGTCGGCTGTCGATGCGGTATTCTCCGTCATCACCGGCGAACTGAAGAAGGGCGGCGATGTCCGGCTTGTCGGCTTTGGCAATTTCACCGTGTCAAAGCGCGCAGCCTCGACCGGCCGCAACCCTCAGACCGGCGCCGAAGTAAAGATCCCGGCGCGCACCGTGCCGAAGTTCTCGGCCGGCAAGGGTCTCAAGGACGCCGTCAATTAAGCGCCTTTTTTAAATTTCAAAATATCAGAAAAGCCGGGCAAGCCCCGGCTTTTCTTTTGCGCTCCTACTGGTCGATAGGTTCGTGATTGCGAGCTACCCGGTCGGCGCGTCCGCCCGCATCAGGCCGTCCTTCTTCAGGTCGGCCCAGAGTGCCGCCGGCAGTCTCGCATCGAGCAGTGACCGATTGCTTTCGACCTCGCTTGGCCGCTGGCCACCGGGGATCACCGACACGACGGACGGATGCAGCAACGGGAACTGCAGCGCTGCTTCGATCAAGCGCACGTCATGCCGTCGGCAGACCGCCTCGATGCGCGCCACCCGGTCGAGCACGTCCCGCGGCGCTTCGGTGTAGTTGTAGAAGGCACCCGGCTTCGGCCCCGTGGCCAGGATTCCGGAATTGTAGGGGCCGCCCAAAACGATGCCGATGCCGCGCTTCTGGCAGAGCGGCAGGAAGGATGTCAGCGCCTCCTGCTCGAGCAGCGTATAGCGGCCGGCGAGCAGGAACAGATCGAAATCACCGCGCTCGGCCAATGTCTGGGCAACCTGCCATTCGTTGATGCCGCCACCGAAGGCCTTGATGACGCCCTGGTCGCGCAAGGCAAGCAGCCCGTAATAGCCGGAGCGCATAAACTCCTCTATGCGCTGGTCGGACGCTTCCTTGCTGCCATGGGTGAAGATGTCGACGTCGTGCACGAACAGAATGTCGATGCGGTCGACGCCGAGCCGTTCCAGGGACGCTTCGAAGGAGCGCATCACGCCGTCATAGCTGTAGTCGTAGACCTCCTTGCGCGACGGCGTGTCGAAGAACTTGCCGATGCCGGTGCGCTCTTGCGGCGGACAGGCGCGCATGATGCGGCCGACCTTGCTCGACAGCACGTAGTCGTCGCGCTTCTTGCCGCGCAGGAAGGGGTTGAGCCGCGTCTCCGACAAGCCAAGCCCATAGAGCGGCGCGGTGTCGTAATAGCGGCAGCCGGTCGCCCATGCAGCCTCCAGCGTCGCATTGGCGTCCTCGTCGGAGACCGCGCGGTAGAGGTTGCCGAGCGGCGCCGTGCCGAAGCCGAGTTCGGTGAAGCTGATGCCGCCATTGCCGATGCGGTCGAAATGCCGTGTCTTCATATCCTGCCGTTTGCCTCATTGATTTGTCTGACATGACACTATCACGCTCGTGGCACAGCAAAAGCGCGCAGGGGCGTTGGACACGGATTTTGGCGGTGATAGCATGAATAAAAACAAGCTGTTCGGGGAGAGACGTGACCGGGAATTTCCACTCTTCTTCGACCTCGGATCGTTGGACGGCACCGTCGTGAGCGATGGGGGCTCGCAGATGTTCAGGACCGCTCTGGACGAGCTCGGCACTGTGCTGGCGCGCGTCGACGACGGCCGGATCGATGCCGCCTGCGAGATGCTTGCAGGAGCACGGCAGATCGTCGTCTACGGCTGCGGCCGCGAGGCCTTGCAGGTCAAGGGCTTCGCCATGCGGCTCCATCATCTGGGCCTGCCGGTGTCGGTGGTCGGTGACATGACCACGCCGCCCGTGGCGCAGGGCGATGTCTTCCTGGTCAGTTCCGGGCCTGGAGAAACCGCGACCGTGCTAACCCTGATGCAGGTGGCGCGCCAGGCCGGCGCGACGGTTCTGCTTCTGACCGCTCAGCCCGGCGGCAGTGCAGCGCGCTTGGCCGACTTCACGCTGCTCGTGCCGGCGCAGACCATGGCCGACGACCAGGGTCCGCAAAAAACATCGGTCCTGCCGATGGGATCGGTGTTCGAAGGCGCGCTGTTCCTGCTGTTCGAGGTCATGGTGCTGAAACTCAGGGGTCTGACCGCGGCCTCGCCGGAGGCGATGCGGGCCCGTCACACCAATATGGAGTAGTGCGATGCGCTACGAGTTGATGCTGCCGCACCAGATCCGCAAGGCGATCGCCCAGAACTGGCCGATCGCCCTGCCGCTCGGCGTGCTCGAATACCATGGCGAGCACATGGCGGTCGGCATGGACACGCTGGCGGTCGTCAAGACGCTGGAGCTGTTTGAGAAGGAGCGGGAGATCGTCATCCTGCCGCCCTTCTACTACGGCGCGGCGAGCTACGCCGTGGCGCCGCCGGAGGGCACAGGCTCGGTGCAGGTTGGCGGCAATCAACTGGCGCCCTTCGCGGAGGAACTGTTCTACAGCCTGCTGCGCATCGGTTTTCGCAACATCCACGCCATAATCCACCACCAGACCGAGAATTTCGCCGCCGGCATGCCGACCGATCTCGCCTTCAAGGCCGCCGGACGTCAGGCGATCTTCCGCTTCCTTGAGAAGGAACGAGGTGAAGGCTGGTGGGGCTCCGAGGCGATGGCCGCCTACTATGCCGAGCATGCCGAGGGCAGCAATTTTTTCAACTGGGTGCAGGTGCATCCGCTGATGCCGGCCGAGATGAACGGCAAGTACCCGTTCGATCATGCCGGCATCGGCGAGACCTCGCTGATGCTGGCGCTATGCCCTGAGGCTGTCGATGCCGGCCATTTCGCCGACAATACGAGCTGGTATACGGCCAGCGCTCCGGATGCCTCGGCTGCGCTCGGAGCAGAGGGCGTTGCCATGATCATGGATCACCTGCGCACGATCCTGAGGGGCTAGCGCGGTTCTCCTTCTCCCTTGTGGAGAAGGTAAGGACGGCGCCGCCTATTTCACCGCTCCCGCGGTCATACCCATGATCAGGTAGCGCTCCAGCGCGATGCCGATGACGGCCAAGGGCGCGATTGCCGCCGTGGCAAGCGCTGCCATCGACCACCAGTTGATGCCTTGCGAACCGGTCTGGCTCGCCACCATGACCGGAATTGTCTTGGCGTCGGTCGAGGTCAAAAGGGCGGCGAAGAAATACTCGTTCCAGCACAGCACCATCGCCAGGATGAAAGCCGCGACCATGCCGGGCAGGGCGATCGGCATGACGATGCGAAAGAACGCGCCCCAGATCGACAACCCGTCGACGAGGGCCGCTTCCTCGAGCTCGACCGGGATGGAATTGAACTGGTCGCGCATGATCCAGATGACGATCGGCAGCACCATCAGCGTGTAGAGCAGGATCAGCCCGATGCGCGTGTCGAGCAGTCCGACTTCGCGGTAAAGCACCAGGAACGGCAGTGCGAGCACGACCGGCGGCAGGATGAGCTGCGACAGGAAGAAGAAGGAAATGTCCTCGTTCTTGAACCAGGCGAAGTGATAGCGGTAGCGCGTGAGGCCGTAGGCGGCGAGGCTGCCGATGACGATGGCGAGGCTCGACGCGCCGACCGAAGTGATGACCGAATTCATGAAGCGCTTGAAGAATTCGTCGCGGACGGTCGACGTCTGGAAGATCGAATCCGGCGACAGGCCAAGCGATCGCCAGCCCTTCCAGTCCGGCTGGAAGTCGACGAAGGGGATCAGATGCCCCTGGGTCACGTCTACCGCCGACTTGAACGAGGTCGTGATCGTCCAGTAGATCGGAAAGAGGCAGATGAAGGCCCAGAACACAAGCGCGCCATAGATGAAGACGCGGCTGGTGATGAAGCTCGCCGGTGAGCGGATTTCGGAGACGGTATAGTCGGTGGTCTGAACGCTCATGATCCCTGCCGCACTAGTTCACATTGCGCACGAAGCGGTTGGCGACCTTCAGCAGCCAGGTCACGAACACCACGATGATGACGAGATAGGCCATCGCCAGCATCGTGCCGTAGCCGACATTGGAACGGTCCCGGTACTCGCGATAAATAAAGCTCGACACGGAATCGGTGGCGCCGCCGGGACCACCCGAGGTGACCGTGATGATGATGTCTGCCAGTTTCAGCTTGAAGATGATGCGCAACACGACGGCGGTCACCGACACCGGCAGCATCAGCGGGAAGGTGACCTGCCAGAAGGTTTGCCAGGCCGTGGCGCCGTCGACGCGCGCGGCCTCCAGCACCTCGCGCGACATCGCCTGCAGGCCGGCAAGCAGCATGATCATCATGAAGGGGATGAAGGTCCAGGCGTCGAGCATCATGATCGAGATACGGGCGGTGATCGGGTTGGAGAAGAAAGCGGGGTTGTCCCAGCCGAGGTGGCGGGCCAGCGTCGCCGCCGGCCCGAACCGGTACTCCATCAGCGATTTGCCAATCATCCACGAGACCGCGACCGGCGACAGCATCAGCGGCATCAGGAAGACGACGCGGAAGAATTTGCGCGCCCGGATCTGCGCGTTGAGCAGCAGCGCCAGGCCGAAGGCGATGACATATTCGACCAGCACCGCCAGCACATAGAGCACCATGTTGAACAGCGCGTTGCGATAATAGGGATCGCCGAGCATCTGCCAGAAATTGTCGAGCCCGTTGAACTTGCGGCCCGAGAATGAACTCAGGTTCCAGTCGGTCAGCGCGATGTAGAAGCCGAACAGGGTCGGGAAGATCACCATGGCGATGGTGAACAGCAGCGCCGGCAGCAGGAACAGCGCCCGCTGGCCGTCTTCGCCGCGCGTCAGCACCTGGCCGACGCCGAGCGCCACGCCCCACAGCACATAGGCGTAGACCACGGGCCGCCATGTCTCGAAGCCGATCGTGTCGACCTCGCTCTTGTAGAGGACTTGCACCAGGATCGTTGCCAGAAGGCCGAGCGTCGCGACGGCCATCAGGGCCCAACCAAGCCGTTTGCGGCCGGGCGGGATCAGATCGGTCGGTACGGAATTTGCCGGCCACGCATTCGTGGTCGAAGTCTGGTCAGCCACGCCTCTTGCCTCTTTTGCGCAAATGACCGGCCGAAGCCGGCCGAGATACGGCCCGGCGACGTTCCGCCGGGCCGTGATCCATCATAACGCCTGCCTACAGGCCGAGCGAGGCCTTGTAGAGCTTGATCTGGTTGTCACGGCCGATCTGGTCGGTCAGCTTCTCCCAGGCCGCGGCAATGGCGTCTGCGCCCTCCTGGGCCTTCATCTTGCCGGCGAAGGTGTTAGCCAGAATGTCCTCGGCGGCTGAATAGTATTGGAAGATGCCGGGAATGCGTGGCTCGATCGCCGCGTTCGGGTGGTTGTAGCTGTCCGATTCCGACTTGAGATAGGAGGTGATGAAGGCTTCGTCATAGCCCGCCGCCACCCACTCCGGAATGTCGAAATGTGAGTTGCGGTAGGGCTGGAAGCCAGACGGGTACATCGCCGTCCAGATCGACAGGTCCTTGCCGCCGAGATGGGCGGCGGCGGACCATGCCGCCTTCTTCTTCTTCTCGTCGCTATCGACGCGGGCCATGACGTATACGCCCCAGCCGAGATAGGCGCAGTTCGGCGCATAGTTCGGTCCGCTGGCGAGTTTGTCCCACTGCCCGGTCTTGGAGTTGTAGACATCGTCGGAGCCGGGCAGGATCGAGAAGCCGGTGACGTCGCCCACGACGGAGGAGTCGTTGGTCTTGACGTTCGAGCCGACATCGCCCCACCAGGTGACCATCGAGCCGGTGCCGGCCAGGAACTGCTGGAAGGCGGTGGTGTTTGGATCGGCGTTGATTTGGTCGGCAGGCTCCGAAGGCAGCGCGTCGATCACGTCCTGTATGGCGCGCACCCAGGCCGGATTGTTGATGCGCGGCTTCATCGTGTCGGCGTCGAACAGCCAGGCCTTGTCGTCGGGGTGCTTGGCGTAGGCGGTGGCGCGGCTGCCGAGGAAATAGAAGCCGAATCCGCCCCAGGGTTTCGGCGCGTCGAGATAGCCGTAGACGTCCTGACCCTTGACCTGCTTGCCCTTGAGGAACTTGGTGACCGCCTGGACCTGCTGCCAGGTCTTCGGCACGCCCCATTCACCGCCGCCGCCGCCGTCCTTCCAGGCCTTGGCGAGGTCGGCATCGGAAAACACATCGGTGCGGTAATTGAAATTATGAGCGTCGCCGTCGACGGTCACGCGGTACTGCTTGCCGTTCCAGGTGCCGACAGGCGGCTTCAGATAGTTGACGAGGTCGTCGAAATCGATCTGGGTCTTGACCCAGTCGGGCATCTCGGACGTGAGGCCCTTGCCGCAGACGTCGCCCTCGAACGGCGCGCCCATCTCGATGATGTCGAAGTCGACCGTGCCGGTGGCGATCGACTGCTGCAGACGGGCATTGTAGTCGGCCTGCGCCAGATCGATCCAGTTGATCTTGGCGCCGGTATAGGTTTCCCAAGGCTTCAGGAAGCCGCGGAACAGCACATTGTGCAGGTTCTGGTTGTTGAGACCCATGAAGGTAAGCTCGACGCCGGCGAATTCGCCTTCCTTGACATTGGCCTTGGTCGCCTCGAGGCAGAGCTCGCCGACCTTCTGGAAGTCGGCGTCGGTCGGCTGACCCTTGCCCACGCCGGGGATCTGCAGGATTTTCGAGCGCAGCTCACTGGCGGCGGAGGCCGGGCGCGTGAGGGCGCCGAGCCCGGCGCCGGATGCGGCAGCGATCGCGGCCATCGAGGCCGCGCCCTTCAATATGTCGCGTCGGGTTGCCCCCGCGCGGACCAGCGTTTCGTAGAGACCTGTTTTCATCGATGTTCCTCCCAGAATATCTGTTGTGAATGCGGCCAAATTTCTCAGGCGCTGGAGCGCCAAACGATTCTCCCGGTTCGGAAACGAACGATGCAGGACCCCACCTGCTCGATTGAAGTTCCGTTTTTTTGGTTCGGGCAACCGGTATTCGGACCAGCGCCCGTCACTATTCTCGCAACCAAACGCCGTGTCAACGAGACCGGGTTTTGTCGGGAAGAGACCGGCTTGCCCTGGCAGGTCGCGTTGGTTAGCTTCTGCGCATACGGCAATGGAGCCGATGGGGGAGATATGGCTCAAGTCGCGATCAGCAAAGTGGCCAAGGCGTTTGGAACCGTCAAGGTTCTGCACGAAGTCAGCGTCGATATATCTGACGGCCAATTCGTGGTGCTGGTCGGTCCTTCGGGTTGCGGCAAGTCCACGCTGCTGAGAATGGTGGCGGGGCTGGAGACCGTCTCCGGCGGCACGATCGCCATCGGCGACCGTGTGGTCAACCACTTGCCGCCGGCCAAGCGCGACATCGCCATGGTGTTCCAGAACTATGCGCTCTATCCGCACAAGACAGTCGAGCAGAACATGGCCTTTGCGCTCAAGCTGCGCAAAACCGATCCGGCCGTGGTTGCCGAGCGGGTCAAGCGCGCCGCCGACATCCTCGACCTCAACCCTTATCTGAAACGCTATCCCCGGCAGCTTTCCGGCGGCCAGCGCCAGCGCGTCGCCATGGGCCGCGCCATCGTGCGCAACCCGCAGGTGTTCCTGTTTGACGAGCCGCTCTCAAATCTCGACGCCAAGCTGCGCGTGCAGATGCGCACCGAGATCAAGGAACTGCACCAGCGGCTGAAGACCACCACCATCTATGTCACGCATGACCAGATCGAAGCCATGACCATGGCCGACAAGATCGTGGTGATGCGCGACGGCCGCATTGAACAGGTCGGCGCACCGCTGGAACTGTTCGACCGGCCTGCCAACTTGTTTGTCGCCGGCTTCATTGGCTCTCCGTCGATGAACCTGCTCAAGGGCGTCGCGCGCAAGGGCGGTGTGGACATCGCCGGCGCTCTGTTCCCGGTCGCGCCCGGCAGCGCTGCGGAGGAAGGGCGCGCCGTCGTCTATGGCGTGCGGCCGGAGCATCTCGAGATTCATGCCGATGGCGTGCCTGCCAAGATTTCGGTGGTCGAGCCGACTGGCTCGGAAACCCTGGTCTTCCTGCGTTTCGGGGACGGCGAGATGGTGGCGCTGTTCCGCGAACGCCACGACTTCAAGCCCGGCGATACGCTCAAGCTCAGGCCGCGGCTCGACCACATCCATCTGTTCGATGCCGAGACCGGCAAGCGTCTCTGATCTCAAACTCATTTCACGAGGAATATCATGCTCAAAGGGATCAATCCGCTCCTCAATGCCGACGTGCTCCAGGCATTGCGGGCGATGGGACACGGCGACGACCTGATTATCGCCGACACCAACTTCCCCTCCGATTCGGTGGCGCGCCAGACGGCGCTCGGGCGGCTGCTGCGCATCGACGCGCCGGCGGCGCAAGTCGTGAAGGCGGTGCTGTCGCTCTACCCGCTGGATACGTTCGTCGACGATTCGGCCGCGCGCATGGAGATCGTCGGCAAGCCGGACGAGATCCCGCCCGTTCAGCAGGAAGTGCAAAAGGAGATCGACGCCGCCGAGGGCAAGCCATGGCCGATGCTGCCGGTCGAGCGCTACGCTTTCTACGAGCGCGCCAAGCAGGCTTACTGCGTCATCCAGACCGGCGAGCGCCGGTTCTACGGCTGTTTTGCCTTCCGCAAGGGCGTGGTCCCGCCGGATGCGGAGTAGCGGCATGCTGGCCGGCAAGCCGATCGTCATCCTCGGAGTCTTCGTCGCCGACACGGCCTATCGCGCCGCGCGGCAGCCGCGCATGGGCGAGACGATCCTCGGAACGTCCTTCACCCTCGGTCCCGGCGGCAAGGGTTCGAACCAGGCGGTTGCGGCCGGTAAGCTCGGCGCCGATGCAACCCTCCTCACACGCCTCGGCGTCGATGCCTTCGCCGACATGGCCAAGCGCACTTGGAAGGACGCCGGCGTGAAGAATGCCGTGATCGACACGCCCGACAGCTATACGGGCGCTGCCTATATCTTCGTCGAGGAGGGCACCGGCAATAACGCCATCATCGTCAGCCCCGGCGCGGCGATGCTGATCTCGCCCGACGACATCGAGGCCAATGCCGCCTTGATTCGTGGCGCCGGCGTCTTCGTGACGCAACTCGAACAGCCCATCGAGGCGGCGCTGCGGGCGCTGGAGATCGCGCGCGGGGCAGGGGTGACGACCATCCTCAACCCGGCTCCGGCGGCCAGGCTCCCCGACCGCATCTATTCGCTCTGCGACTACCTCACGCCCAACGAGACCGAGACGGAGGAGTTGACCGGCATGAAGGTCGCCTCTGTCGATGACGCCCGCGCAGCCGCCGGCAAGCTGCTCGAAAGAGGCGCCGGCGCCGTCATCGTCACGTTGGGAGAGAAAGGCGCATTGCTGCACACGAGGGATCGGTCCGAACATGTCGCCGCCGTCAGCGCCGGCCCGGTGGTCGAGACCACGGGAGCCGGCGATGCCTTCAATGGCGGCCTGGCCGCCGCGCTGTCGCGTGGGATGGAGCCCCTGCAAGCCGTGCGCTTTGCTTGCGCCGTTGCGGGCATTTCGGTGACGAGGCCAGGCACCGCGCCGTCCATGCCGGACTTGCACGAGGTCGAGGCGCTGCTGGCGAGGGGCTGAGGCGTTTGAATGAAAGGCGCCTGAATGGTGGGCGATGACGGGCTCGAACCGCCGACATCTTCGGTGTAAACGAAGCGCTCTACCAACTGAGCTAATCGCCCGCTCCGGGCCGGACCTTTAAGCGGTCGGGACCAGCTTCGCAAGGCCAAATGAGTGTGGGACGCCGTGGTTGCGGGCCGTATTTGCGAACAAAACGCCGGCTGTCAAAAAACCTTCTCCAGTTTGATGTTATGATGGTTTCGTGCGCTTGACACCCGGTGGCGAACCCCTTATCCAGCGCCCAACGACGAACACGGCTGACACGTGCTCGTCAATGCGCGGGTGTAGCTCAGTTGGTTAGAGTGCCGGCCTGTCACGCCGGAGGTCGCGGGTTCGAGCCCCGTCACTCGCGCCACTCTCAACCCCTTGCTCTGCAAGGGTTTTAATGAGAGTGGCGCTGCAGGATGGTTGGACCGGGTTTCAACTTTTTTCTCCGCCGAATTTCAACTTTTTGTATCCACTACGTTCCAGCCGAGCAATTTAAGCCCTTGCGTCGCCTGCGCGAACAGCCTCAAGCTTGACGGGCACATAGGTCTTCTGAGGCGTCTTATTCTGGTCAATGCTGTTCCCCATTTTGGCCGCGTAGCCTCGACAGACGTACCATCAGCGCTGGCCTCGACCGCGCCGGCTACCCGCATGTCCGTTAAGGCATGTGGCTGCGATCCCGCCGCGACTGGTTGGGTCATATTAGTCATTTCGCAATTCTCAAAGAGTTGTGGGCTTGCAGTTGCACTATGGCGCGAGCCATTGCGGTTTCAGGTCTTGGCAACTACCGTCCCTTGCGACAAGGGCGGGCAAATATTGCTATGGCAACTTCAACACAGCGTAGTTCGGCTAAACGACAAAGGCCTTATGGGCTTTTTGCGTGCCGCAGCTGATATAATCGGCACTAACAAAGTAAACATAAACCTGCTTGGCGCCGCTCGGGCGGTTGCCTTCAATCTCGATTCGAAGCCCGAGGCGACTCTCGCATTCCTTGAGAAATCCGAGGATTTCACAATTTACAGCGCATCTCTGAACATTGCCAACTTCTCTCTTGCGGTAGCCAGAGCCGCGGACGCTGAGGGTGAGTTCGGTTTTGACCAATTGTCTATCAACAACACCCCAGACCAAAACCAACCGCAAGGCGGGCTTGACCAAGCACCGCTGCAGAAGCTGAACCATCTAATCAGCGCGACCATGCTGGCAAAAGTTGAAACTGCTGCGCCGCTTTTTCTAAATTCTGCAAACTACAAGACCTTGATGCGCTCACACCAAAGGATGGTAGAACGATTGCAGCAGGCCACTACTGATGTGGGTGAGCAGGTTGTTAACGCTCGTATTCGAATCGAAAGTGAGTTTGAAGATCGAAAACAAAAGCTTCGGCGAGAATACGAAGCCAAACAGAAGAAGAACGCAGATGCGTTGGAAGTGGGAGAGAAAGCGCTAAAGCAACGGCAAGAGGAGCTTAATGCTTGGAAGAAAGATTTAGACGATCGCAGCAATACGTTCGCACAAAGGGACTTGCATAAGGAGCTTAAGAGCAAGATTGCTGAACGATCGGGTAAGTTCCACATCACCCCAGAGACAAAAAAGAACCGCGTTCCCATCCATTTAGCCGTTATTTGGTCGGCGGCGGTGATGCTGGGCTTCCTATATGTCTACGTCGGCCAACTCACCAGTATGGTGGCGGGAAGCAGTACGCCAGTTTTAATGCTGCTTGCAATCAAGCCAATCGGCCTCACAATAGCTTTGTTGGGATTGATGGCTTGGTACCTGCGATGGATGAACCGCTGGTTTGAGCGCTACGCCGATACTGAGTTTCAGTTGAAGCAATTTGATCTCGACATCGATCGTGCGAGTTGGGTGGTGGAAGCCGCGCTAGAATGGCGCCTCCACCAAGATAAACCGATGCCAGAGAACCTTTTGGAGACGATCTCTCGCAACCTCTTCTCGAAAGGTGAGAAGGATGACTCGTCTGACATGCATCCTGCCGATTACTTGGCGTCAGCAATCCTTGGTCGTGCATCAGCAGTCAATCTCAAAGTGCCTGGCGGTGAAATCTCGCTCACCGGCCGAGATATCAAGAAACTGCAAAAAGACGAAGTTGAGGCCTAGCAGACTACGCCTGCCGCCCACGCAATCCCCACGGCCGCCAAGCCGCCTCGGCACACGACAGCTGGCCGCGAGCGCGTTGGCGGCCTTATTCGAGCGTATGATATCGACTTCGGACTTCTGACCTGCAACTGAATTGTCGTTTCTTGGTGCGGGTTGTCTTGGGCGCAACAACAGTTACCAGAATCGTACGAGCACCAAGTAGAATGAACATAGACGACCTTCGCTTGAGAGTGCAATTGATCGCGCGCCAACAAACGGAGGTTCTCAATGTCGTCGGTGTTTCAATCTGAACTCAAATTGCAGTTAGCTCTGGCCGCCGCTCGAGGTGCCCCATCGGTGGTGATCAATTCCGGTGAACTGCACCGCGCCGTAGGTGGCTACCCTGGACGCAACCACCGTATGCCGATGTGCTGCGAGACAATGTATGCCGAGAAGAGGAAGGGCGACCGCGTAATATCCAGCCCGCCGAAGGGGAAGGGTGCGAGCTTGAGCATCGAATACACCCTGCCGCGTTAAAGATGCAGTCGCCATTGCTCGACTGGATTGCTGACAAGACCTGGGCGGCCTTTGGATAACTGCGGCGCCAGCCTGAAGTCGCTCCCCGACGCCAGCAATATGGGCCGTCTCGGCGCACGCCGGTGGGCGGTTTCTTGCGTTTCAGGGGAGATCATCGGCTCTTCTCTCTGACGCGGAACAAACCTGCTGTTTCCGAAGTTTGAACGCCGGAAGCTTCGCAGCGACAAACTCCCAGCTTCCGCAGCCGTCTCGCACCACGGTAATGGCTTCGAGGCGGGCTGCTCTTGTGTTCGGCCATGCCTTTTCGGCGTTGCACTGTGTCCATTCAGCGCGTTGTGTTCAGACTCGGCCGCTGCCGAAATGTGACGGGCTTTTTAGCTCGTGGAACATACCTCCGCCCTCGCAGTTATTTGTATTCCGATTGCGGAGTGTGGGGAAATCATTAAGCGAGACTTTACATATCTGTGCGCTTGGGCGAGCGCACGGGGCATCAAAATCTATCAGCGTTCGAAAACGGTATGGATCTCGGCTGGCGGCTATCGAGGTCGCGATTTGGAAGTTAAAGGACGGTTGCCAGCTATCGTGCTCGCACTATGGATGGAGGCTGCCCAGTACAGAGGCTCGATATAGGCCTACTTGAATAACGATGTACTTGGCGCCGTGCCGAGCGGAGGTGGCCGGCGCCCTTTTTTGGGGGCGGGTGGGGTAAACCCGACTTGCAGGACGCCGGCCAGGCGGGTTGGGGTCCGCCAGGAAGTATAATGACGGAAAACCTTATGGTTCGATATTCCGCGATAGCGGAACATCTGCGCGACATGGGCGAGTTCCAGCCGATCTCAAGGGCCTATGATCCGGCTGCTCATCCACCGGCGTAGGTAGCGCATATCGGCTTTCTGGCCGCAGATCTTGTAGGTGTAGACGTTGTGCCTTTTTGCGCGCCGGAGCGCCATTATGCCGATGACCGGGAAGGCGGAGAGAGCCCGCCGACCGCTGGCATAACGGCTCTCGGCAAAGACGCCTCCCCTGGCAGCTCTGCTATCTACCAGCCCTGCCGACTATACCAGTCGTCGACGTCTCGGCGTACGCGATCCTTCTCGATGCCGTAGCGTTCCTGGATAATGCCCTCAAGCTGATCGCGTTTGCCAGCGATGCGGTCGAGATCATCATCAGTGAGCTTGCCCCACTGCTCCTTGACTTTACCCTTGACCTGCTTCCAATTTCCTTCGACGCGGTTCCAATCCATTGTGGCTATCTCCTGAATCACACATGGAAGAACGGGTGTATCGCCATGAGGTTCCGGTGGGCCAAATCCCCGCCGATCACCGCCAGCGGGGACGCTGCGGCTGCGCTTGGCATCAGTGATGATGTGCGCTGGCTTTCTTGTTCCCCTCACGCGTTGTTCACGGCGGCGCCAGCCTGAAGTCGCTCCCCTCCGGCAGCAATTGCCCGCCATCGACGACAATCGTGGTGCCGGTGATGTAGCTGGCATCGTCGGAGGCCAGGAACAGGAAGGCATTGGCGACGTCGCGCGGGCTGCCCAGCCGGCCGAGCGGAATGGCGTCTTCCATGTTCTTGATGAAGGCAGCACCCCGGTGAAGCTCCATTCCCTCGGTGAGAATGTTGCCGGGTTCGACGCCGTTGACGGTTATGCCGTAGCCGGCGAATTCGAGCGCCGCCGAACGGATCAGCCCGTTTATGCCTGCCTTGGTCGCGGAATAGTGGCCGTGGCCGGGACTGGTGACGTGCGGTCCGGTGATCGAGGAGGTGAACAGCATGCGCCCGCGGCGCTGCGCCTTCATCGGCACCAGTGCGGCGCGAGCGGCATTGAAACTGCCGCGCAGATTGACCGCCATGACGCGATCCCAGTCGTCCGGGTTGGTGTTCTCCAGCAATTGCCAGGGATAAATGCCGGCGTTCTGGACGATGATGTCGAGGCGGCCATGGTGCGCGAGCGCCAGCGCGACGGCGGCCTCGACATCGGCCAAAAGCGAGATGTCCGTGCCGATGAAGGCGGCGTCAAGTTCACTGGCGGTCGCTCGCCCCACCTCGATCTCGGTGTCGGCAAGCACAAGCCTGGCGCCTTCTTCGGCGAAACGTTGGGCGATGCCCTTGCCGATGCCGCGCGCGGCGCCGACGATCAGCGCTACTTTGCCCGACAGTCTTCCGGTCTCTGGCCGTATGGTCATGCGAGCCTCTGGCGAATGGTTTGCTTGAAGGCGTCGAGCAGGACCGCCGCCAGCACCAGCAGGCCGTGAATGACCTGGGTGAAGTTGGCGGGCAGGCCCATCAGATTGATCGCCGTGTTGATGGCCGACAAAAGCAGCACGCCGGCATAGACGCCGGGTAAGGTGCCGACGCCGCCTTTCAGGCTGACGCCGCCGATGACGACGGCGGCAAAGGCGTTGAACAGCAGGCCGACGCCGAGATTGGCGGTGGCGCCCGATGTGCGGATGGCGAGCAGCCAGCCGGCAAGGCCGGCTATGGCGCCGGCAAGTACGAACGCGATGATCAGGTTGCGGTTGACGCGAATGCCGGCGCGGAAGGTCGCTGTCTCGTTGCCGCCGATCATCACCAGATGCCTGCCGAAAGGCGTCTTGGCCATGATCAGCGAGAAGACGACGAAGCAGGCGATGGCGATCCAGGCGGTGAGCGGCAAGCCGATCAGCCGCTGGATGCCGAACCAGCGGATGGCGGGCGCCAGATCCTGCGCCGAGCGGCCGCCCGAAATGACCAGCACCAGGCCGCGCACCCAGATGTAGGAGGCCAGCGTGATGATGAAGGCGCTCATCCTGACCTTGACGACCAGGAATCCGTTGAAGGCGCCGATGATGCCGCCGACGGCAAGCGCCAGCAGCAGCGAGACCGGCACCATCAGCCAGTCCGGGTGCAACTGCACGCCAAGGCCGATGCCCGAAGAGCAGAACAGGATGCCGACCACCATGGCGCTGAGCGCGGCCACCGATTCGACCGACAGGTCCATGTGCCCGGCGATGATGACCAGCGCCAGGCCGATCGACATCACGCCCAGCACGCTGGAGGCTTCGATGATGTTGGCGAAAATGCCGAGCTGGAAATAATTGGGAATGAAAAGGGAGAACACCACCAGCACGAAGACCAGCATGAACCAGACGAGATTATCGAGGACGAACTCGAGGATTTGACGGGTGCGGGGGCTCATGGGCTGATCCGGTTTGGGTTCGAATGCCGCGGCGGCTCTATGCCGGGCAATTCTGCCGGGCAGGGCGGCTCCGGGCGTGTGGCCCGGAGCCGTTCTGGGGAAGGTTTATTCGACGGGCTTAACGGTGTCCGTCGGCGGCTTCTGGTTGCCCCAGAAGGCTGGATTGTCGACGTTCTCCTTGGTGATCGCCGCACCCGGGATCTTGATGTTGGGGCCCCAGGCCTCCTTGGTCACCACTGATTTCAGCCCAAGCACGTCATAGTCGCCGGGCTTGATTTCCTGCTTGTTGACGACCTTGTCCATGAACATGGCGACGGCCGCGGCCTGCGCGTAGAGCGGCTGTTCGACTTCGACGTTGAGCCAGCCCTTGCGGATCAGGTCGAGGCCGACCGGCGCGCCGTTCGAACTCATCAGCATGACGTCGCCCGGCTTCTTGCCGGCGGCCTCGAGCGAGGCGACGGCGGCGACCGAAAGATGCGCGGCGTGGCTGAAGATCAGGTCGATGTCGGGGTTGGCAAGCATCTGGTCGGCGACGATGGTGCCGGCGTTGCTGGCCTCCCATTGCATGGCCGGCAGCGAGATGATCTTGACGTCCGGGAACGCCTTCATCTTCTCTTCAAAGCCTTTCTGGATGTCGAGCGTGTAGGGATCGCCGGGGTCGCCGAGCACCTGCAGGATCTTGCCCTTCACAGCGCCGTTCTTGGCCTTCAGCAGCGCTTCGGCCTGTTCGGCGGCGACGTGGCCGATCTCGACAGTGCCGGCTACCGAGGTGAAGTCGGACGGAGTGGAGGTGATCTGGCGATCGAATTCCACGACAGGTATGCCGGCCGCGCGCGCGGCCTCGATCGACGGCTTCAGCGCGTTGAAGTCGACGGCGGCCAGGATGATCGCCTTCGGTTTCAGCGCGATGACGTCGTTCATCTGCGATTGCTGGGCGTCGGTCTTGTTGTCGGCGTTCAGCGTCTTCATCTCGTAGCCGACCTGCTTCAGGAACAGTTCCAGCGCGCTCACCGAGCCGGTCTGGAACTCATCGAGCAAGGTCGGCACCATGTAGTAGACGGTACCCTTGGACTGGGCGAATGCCGGCGTGAGCGTGGCAACTGCCAGTGCCAGGATACCGAGGACAGAAAGAAGTATTCGTTTCATGTCGTTGGCTCCTCTAGTGCCGGACCCCTCTTTTGTCCCTCAGCCCGCCGGTCCGGCACCGGCAAGCGTCTCCCCGGTGATCATGTTGATCACCGCATCGGGACTTGTTTTGTTGCGTGCGACATCGCCGGCCACGACGCCTTGCCGGATCACCACGATCCGGTCTGCGACCTGGAAGGCCTGCTGCATGATGTGGGTGATGATGACGACGCCGATGCCCTGGTTCGCCACCTGGCGGATCATGTCGAGGCCGCGCCGCGTCTGTTCGACGCCAAGCGCTGCGAACGGCTCGTCGAGCAGCACAAGCTTGCCGCCCCAGTGCACGAAGCGGTTGAGCTCGATGGCTTGCCGCTGCCCGCCCGAGAGATGCTCGACATTGGTGCGCAATGACGGAATGCGGGTGCCGGCGCTGGCAAGCGCCTTGCCGACCACGGCCTCCATCGCCCGCTCGTCGAGCACTGGAATGCCGAGCACCTTGCGCGTGATCTCACGGCCCATGAAGAAATTGGCCACCACGTCGACATTCGTGCACAGCGACAGGTCCTGGTAGACGGTCTCGATGCCCGCCGCCTTGGCCTCCGCGGGGGATTTGGCAAGGAACTCCTTGCCTTCGAACAGCATGCGGCCGGAGGTGGGCTCCAGGCCGCCGGCGATGATCTTGACCAGCGTCGACTTCCCGGCGCCGTTATCGCCCAGCAACGCGACCACCTCGCCCTTGCCGATCGAGAAGCTGATACCCTTCAGCGCCTGGATCGCGCCGTAGTTCTTGGTGACGTTGTCGAGCACCAGCAAGGGTTCGCTCATCAGGCAACCTCCCTGGCTGTCAGAATATCGCGGCCGCGTTCGCGCTCGGCGGTGAACATCTGGCCGAAGCGTGGCGACAACACGCCAGAGACGGCCAATGCGGCCGCGCCGCGCAGCACGGCTTGCTGGCCGCCGCCGGCGACGACGATGCGTGGCGTCTTGCGGTCCTTGCGGGCCGAAACCGAATTGTGCAGAGGCGCAGCCGATCTCGCCAGGCGTTCGAGCAGGTCCGGCGCCGCCAGCCCGCCGAGCACGACCGTCTCGGGGTCGAAAAGGTTCTCGATGATGGCAATGGCGTTGCGGAAGATCGGGCCGACCTCGGCGACCCAATCGGCATCGCTGCCCTTCCAGCGCCCTCGCGCTTCGAGCGAGACATAACGTTCGAGGCAACCGCGATTGCCGCACGGGCAAAGCTCGCCATTGGGAACGACGGGAATATGGCCGATCTCGCCGGCATTGCCCCAGGCGCCGCGCAGCACGCTGCCGTCATGCATCATGGCGCTGCCAAGTCCGACGCCGAAATAGAGATAGTAATATTCGGAATGCTGGGCGCCGATGCCGTAGAGGCGCTCGCCCATGGCGGCCGCAGCCATGTCGCCGTCGAAAAAGGCCGGCAATCCCGTCGCCGCCGTCAGCCGCTCGCGCAGCGCCACGTCCTTCCAGCCGGCCATTGTGGTCGGCCCGATGAAGCTCATCGTGTCCACGCCGAACGGGCCGGGAAGCGCCATGCCGATGCCGATGACGCGGCCCGCGGCGCGCGTTCCGGTCAGGTCGCGGACCATGGCGCGGACCTGGTCGAACGCATGATCGGGCGTCGCGTTGGGGGCCTCGCGGTGCAAGCTGTCGATCACGTCACCGCTGAGATTGATCAGCGCCGCGTCGATCCCCAGCGGCGTCAGGTGGATGCCGACGGCATAGCCGCCCTCGGGATTGATGCGCAGCGTCGCCGGTGGCAGGCCACGGCCCTTCGGCTCCTCGCGTACGGACAGGACGTAACCCTGCTCCTCCAGTTCGCGAACGATGGTCGATACGGTTTGAACGGTGAGGCCGACGTGCCTGGCGATATCGCCTCTGGCGATGGGGCCGTACCGGCGGATCGATTCGAGCACGATGCGCCGGTTGTACGGCCGCCCGAACTCCTGATTGGTCCCTCGCAATGCCATGCCTTGCGTCCCCGGTTGAGGCAAGGTTGGCACCAAACATTTATTCAGTCAAATGGAATTCAAAAATGCGCCGCATTTGAGGGCGCGCCCGCTACGGCGGAAAAGCCGGCCGGTGTCCGGCTGATCACCGCGCCCTAGATAGCGGGACATGGATAAGATTTATGTCTTGCTGATCTTCGCCGCGGCCATTGCCATCATCTGCCTGGGCGGCAGATGGAATACATCTGATACCGACCACTATATGGGCTTCGACAATTTGCGGTCGCCCCGAAAGGGAAAAGCCCTGAACGGCGACAAGGATGCGAAAAAGCAATGAGGACGGCACGGGATGGCGGCGGCCTGGGCCCGTTCGTTAGAGATACTGCGCGACCTTCTTGCCGACCGTGAGGAAACGCAAAGGATCGATCGCTTCGCCATTGTGGCGGACTTCGTAATGCAGATGCGGGCCGGTCGAGCGACCGCTGCTGCCGGTCTTGCCGATGACAGCGCCGGCATCCACTTTTTCGCCCACGGTCACGTCGATTTCGCTGAGATGTCCATAGCGCGTGGCAAACCCATTGCCGTGATCGACTTCGACCATGCGGCCATAGCCGCCATTCCAGCCGGCCTTGGTGACCACGCCTGGCGCGGTGACCTTGGCCGCCATGCCGATCGGCGCCCTGAAGTCCATTCCCGAATGCAGGGCGGCCGTGCCGAGGATCGGGTCGGTGCGCACCCCGAACGGGCTGGTGACGGAATGACCGGGTGCGGGATTGGCGAGCGGCAGCCGGCGTGCTTCCTTCTTAAGTTGATCGAGCGTGTCCAGCGCCTCGTCCAGTTCCTTGACCTTGCTGTCGAAAAACATCGAGCTGTCGAGCGGGATCAGCGGTCCGCCGACATCGCTTTCGTTCTTGCCGAAATCACTGTCGACCGGCAGTCCGGCCGCCTCGAGCGCCTGGGTTATGGCGTCGGCATTCTTGTAGGCGTTATCAGCAAGTATGCTGATGCGCGTGAGCTGGTCGTTCTCGATGGATTTCAACGACTTGTTGATCGAAATGAACAGTTTGTCGGCACGATCGGCGGCTGAATCGTTCGGCAGCGGATCGGAGCGGGTCGCCCACAGGGAGAACGGCCTGGCGTCGGCGGTGCCAGTGGCGGCGCCGAGGCTGGCCAGCGCGTAGCTTTGAGCAGGCTGGGCGATGCTGCCGGTCACTTCGGCGTGTTTGTCAGGCTTTGCCGGCACTGCCGGATCTTCGGCCGTCGCTGCGCCGACTTCATTTTCGGCGCGATCGAGCAGCGGGCCGAGGCGGCCGTGGCGCTGGCTGAGCTGCGTCTGGCGCTCCAAAAGCTCGCTCACCTTGGTTTCCATCAATTGCTGGTCAAGCAACTGCCGGCTGGTGATGCGGTCGACCTGGGCGCGAAGCGCCGAGATGCGGTCTTCGTAAGCCTGCTGCATGCGCGCCTGACGCGCGGTCGTGGCGCCGATCAGGTCGTCGCGCAGCACGAGATAGGAGGTGGCCAGCAGGTAACCGATGGCGATCGCCGCCAGCGCCGAACCGAGAAATACAACCAGCCAGGGCCGGATCGTGAAGTGCCTGATCTCGCTGCCGCGGGCGATGATGACTGTATGCGGTTCCTTGCGCCTGCCAAAGATCGCGGACTGACCGGTTGCGTTCACGGGACCAAGCTTTCGTTTACGACACCACGACAGCCCGACTACACATGATTAAGGTTAACAAAGCTTTGCCGAAGCAAGACGCCGGCAAGAATTGCCCGCAAAGCGAGCATGGGGTTGCTTCGCGTCGCTTTGTGAAAACAAGGGCGCGGAGGCGCCCCCTCAAATCGCCCGCACAGCTTCCAGCACCTCCTCGGCATGGCCCTTGACGCGGACCTTGCGCCAGATCCTGGCGATGCGCCCGTCGCGGCCGATCAGGAACGTCGCGCGCTCGACACCCATGTATTTGCGGCCATACATCGATTTTTCGACCCAAAGGTGGTAGGCCTCGATCACCTTGCGCTCCTCGTCGGAGGCAAGGTCGACGGTAAGATCGTATTTCGACTTGAACTTGTCGTGCTTCCTGGCGCTGTCGGGCGACAGGCCGATGACGACGGCGCCGGCCTTCTCGAATTCCGGCTTCAGCTGCGAAAAGCTGATCGCTTCGGCGGTGCAGCCGGTGGTGTCGTCCTGTGGGTAGAAGTAGAGGACGACAGGTCTGCCGGCAAAGCCGGCCAGGCTGAGCGAACCACCGCCGTCCCGCGGCAACTCGAATTGCGGCGCGGGATCGCCCACATTGAGGTCAGCCATATCCATGCCCTTGTTTGAGGTTACGCGCGAAGCCACACCGATATAGTGTCGAGCGGGGATTCGTCCACGAGCGAGTTCGTAGAACGGAAAATTGCGTGGATCAGGAGCAACCGCAGCACGAGAAGATCAGGTTCAGGCGGGATGAAATCACCGACCTGGGCGCCTTGCCATCGGCTTGCCGCGTTCCGCCGCTCGGCCAGGCGGCGATCGGCCGCGGCTTTCGTATCCTATCGCGGCTGTTTGCCGGCGCCGTTGCGCTGGTGCTGCTGGCGGGGGTGGCTGTCTATCTCATCGGTGTCTCCGGAATAGGGGCCGACCGGCTGCGCGTCGAGGCGGAGGCCGCCATCGAGAAGCTTGCGGGCGTCGATGTCGATGTTGCGGTCGGGCCCGCCCGCATCACCCTCGACAGTTCGAGCTTCGTCGCGCTCCAGGTGAGCGACGTCAGCCTGAAGGCCAGCGACGGTAAACTTATGGCCGATGCGGGCAGGGTGCGTTTCGGCATCCGCCTGCTGCCGCTGCTTCGAGGCGAGGTGCGGCTGACCAGCGCCAGGATTTCCGATGCGCGCATCGTTACCGCGGCGATGCCGTCGGGCGGCGACTGGACGGCCGAACTGCGCAATCGGGACGGGCTGATCGATCCCGAAAAACTGTCCGATGCGCTCTTTGCCAACATCAATCACGCTCTCGATGCGGTGCGCGAGGAATCGCTGCACCGTATCGATCTTCACAATGTGGCATTCGTTTTGCCCGACACCGAGGCGGTCAGGTTGATCACAGTCGCCGACGCGGTCGTCCTGCAGTCGGGGACAGGCGGCATGGAGTTCTCCTCGCAGGCAAATGTCGACGGCAAGGCGGTGACCGTCGCCGCATCCGCCAGCCGCGATGCCGTGACCCGGCGCGTGATGTCGCTGGATGCCACCGTCGGCATCGCCGAAGACGGCGGCGAAAGCGGCGCAATGGCGTCCGGCGGCAAGTTGGGGGCGCTCAGCGTGACGCTCAAAGGGTCGCAGGGGGCCGACGACACCGCGTCGCGGCTGACGGCTGCCCTGTCGTCCAGGGGATCGGTGCTTGATCTCGGCACGCGTGGCCTGCTGTCGGCCGATGTCGATCTCGGCGCCACGCTCGTCCGCGGCAGCAACAAGATCCAGGTGGACAGGCTGTTGCTGAAGACCGGCCGCTCGACCTTCGATTTCGCCGGCTCGATCGGGCCCAGGCCCGCGACCGGCGCCGCCGGAGAGGAGCCGGCCTACCGATACGATCTGACCAGTGACGGCTCGACGCTGGCGCCTTCGGAATCGCCGGAGCCAGCGCTCACCTTCCTTGCCCGCATCGCCGGCGTCTACCAGACCAAAAGCCATAAATTGGTAGCCGATCAGATCGCAGTCCGGTCGGCCGCTTCCAGCGAGGTCCTTGGAACCGCGGCCGTGCAGTTCGTTGATGGCAAGGCTCCAGGCATCAATCTGGCGCTCAACGTGCATGACATGCCGGTCTCGCACGTCAAGCAGCTTTGGCCATGGTTTTCGGCGCGCAATGCACGGCTCTGGGTATTGGACAATCTGTTCGGCGGCCGCGTCGTCGATGCCAATCTTCAATTCCAGGTGGTGCCTGATCGCCTCGGCAATGGCGTGCCGCTTTCCGCCGACGAGGTGTTCGGCCGCTTCCAGATCGAAGGATCGCGTTTCGACACGGCTGGCCGCATTCCGCCGATACGCGATGCCGTCGGCGTCGTCGCCTTCCACGGCAATGACGTCGATATCTCCCTGTCCTCTGGCACCGTCTTCATGCCCAGCGGCCGCACCGTGGCGGCCAGCAACGGCACGCTGACCGTCAAGGCGGCCAACCGCCCGCCGGTCGTCGGCGCGCTCGACATCGACGTTGCCGGCGAAGCGTCCGCGGTCGCTGAACTTGCCTCCTACGAGCCGATCAATGCCATGCGCCATGTCGGCTTCCTGCCCGAAGACCTGTCCGGCAGCGTCACCGGCCATGTCAGGGCCGATATTCCGCTGCAATCCGGCGTCGACAGCTCGAAGCTCGATTGGCTGGTATCGCTCGACTACAGCGGGCTTTCACTGGCCAAGCCGTTCGAAGGCCAGAGCGTCACGGATGCCGACGGTTCCGTCACGGTCGACCCTGAAAAGGCTGTGATTTCCGCCAAGGCATCCCTGAACGGCATTCCGGCCGAACTCGACCTGATCGAGCCGCTGGAGAATGGCGGACCGGCACGCAGCCGCAAGGTGGCCCTGGTGCTCGACGACAAGATCCGCGCCGCCGCCATGCCGGGGCTGGCCCCGTTGCTGGGCGGAACCGTGAAAGTCGCGATCGACAAAAGCGGCGACGGCAACCAGAACGTCTCGGCCGACCTGACCAATGCCAGGCTCGACATCCCCTGGGCCGGATGGAGCAAGGGGGCAGGGATTCCCGCAAGTGCTACATTCGTCATGACCACGTCCGGCGATACCACGACGCTGTCCGACTTCGACCTCGGCGGCAAGACATTTTCCGTCGACGGCAACATCGTGCTGGTCAACGGGGCCCTGTCGTCGGCAAAGTTCAGCAAAGTCGCGCTGAACCGGGGCGACGACGTGGCGGTATCCGTCAAGCGATCGGGCAGGGGCTATGCAGTCAACATCAGCGGCAACGCCCTGGATGCCCGCTCGCTGATCAAGCAGTTCACCTCCGACGTCGACACCGCGACCAAGACGACGGGCGCCGACGCGATTTCCGTCAGCGCCGACGTCGATCGGCTGACCGGTTTCCACGACGAGCAACTGTCCAACCTCAAGCTCGACTACAGCGCGGCCGGTTCGAAGGTGAACGGGCTGAAGGTCAGCGCCACTGCAAGTTCGGGAGCCGCCATAGCCATCAGCAACACGAGCAGCGCCGGCCGACGCTCGCTCAACGTACAGTCGGCGGACGCCGGTGCGATACTCAGATTCCTCAACATCTACGAGCACATGGAAGGTGGGGCGATTGCCCTGGCCTTGTCGGGAGCGGGCGACGGGCCGATGAAGGGCAAGGTGGACACGACGAACTTCTTCGTCGTCAACGAACCGAAGCTCGCGTCCATCGTCTCGACCACCCCGGCAGG
This sequence comes from Mesorhizobium sp. B2-2-3, assembly GCF_006442405.1. NCBI lineage: Bacteria > Pseudomonadati > Pseudomonadota > Alphaproteobacteria > Hyphomicrobiales > Phyllobacteriaceae > Mesorhizobium > Mesorhizobium sp. B2-2-3. The sequence goes on from NZ_VFWC01000007.1 coordinate 314,501, forward strand.
CGATAGCCGCAGCCTCAATCAGGCGGTCAAGGGCAAGCTCGATACCTCGCGGGTACAGTTCGAACGCGGCTACGCCGAGATAGAGAAGGGCAGCGGCTATCTCAGGCTGGCCAATGGCGTGCTGCGCGGTCCCCGCATCGGCACGACGTTCCAGGGCACGCTCTATGACCAGAACAACAACATGGACATGACCGGCACCTTCATGCCGGTCTACGGCCTCAACCGCATCTTCGGCGAACTGCCCATCGTCGGCGCGCTTTTGGGCAATGGCCGCGACCGCGGCCTGATCGGCGTGACCTACCGGCTCAAGGGCAACGCCAACAAGCCGCTGCTCGACATCAACCCGCTCTCGGTGATCGCGCCGGGGATATTCAGGTCGATCTTCGAGTACCGGTGAAGGGGCCTCAAACCGGCCGCACCAGAATGTGTTTTTTCCTGCCGAGTGAAAGCTTTACGACGTTTTCCGGACTCAAATCCTGAAGCGTCACCGTGCGGCGGTCATCGCTGACCGGCTGGTCGTTGAGCCGCACCGCACCGCCTTGCACATGCCGCCGCGCTTCGCCGTTGGACGCCGCCAGCCCGGCGGTCACCAGCAGCGCCAGGATGCCGACGCCGGCTTCGAGCTTGGCGTTTTCAACCTCGACGCTCGGCAGCGTCTCGGCGAGGGCACCTTCCTCGAAGGTCTTGCGTGCGGTTTCGCTGGCCTGTTCGGCGGCGCCGCGACCATGGAGCAACGCGGTGATCTCCGTGGCGAGGATCTTTTTCGCCTCGTTGATCTCGGACCCACCGAGCTTCTCCAGGCGCGCCACCTCGTCCAACGGCAGCGTCGTGTAGAGCTTCAGGAAACGGCCGACATCGGCGTCCTCGGTGTTGCGCCAATACTGCCAGAATTCGTAGGGCGAGAGCATCTCGGCATCGAGCCAGACCGCGCCCGTGGCGGACTTGCCCATCTTGGCGCCCGACGAGGTGGTGAGCAGCGGCGTCGTCAGCGCATAAAGCTGCGCGTCCTCCATGCGGCGACCGAGATCGATGCCGTTGATGATGTTGCCCCACTGGTCGGAGCCGCCCATCTGCAGACGGCAGCCGAGGCGCTTGTAGAGCTCGACGAAGTCGTAGGCCTGCAGGATCATGTAGTTGAATTCGAGGAAGGACAACGACTGCTCGCGGTCGAGCCGCAGCTTGACGGAATCGAACGCCAGCATGCGGTTGACCGAAAAGTGACGGCCGACGTCGCGCAGGAAATTGACGTAGTTGATCTCCATCAGCCAGTCGGCGTTGTTGACCATGATCGCGTCATTCGGGCCGCTGCCGAATTTGAGATACGGCATGAAATTGCGGCGGATGCCGGCGAGATTGTCGTCGATGTCGCGCGGGGTCAGAAGCTTGCGCGCCTCGTCCTTGAAGGAAGGGTCGCCGATCATCGAGGTGCCGCCGCCCATCAAGGCGATCGGCCGATGGCCGGTCTGCTGCAGCCAGTGCAACATCATGATCTGGATCAGCGAGCCGGCGTGCAGGCTCTTGGCGGTCGCGTCGAAGCCGATATAGGCCGTCACCGTCTCCTTGGCGAAGAGATCGTCCAGCCCGGCATCATCCGAAGTCTGGTGGATGAAGCCGCGCTCGCTCATCGTGCGCAGGAAATCGGATTTGAAGGCAGGCATTTTTTCTTTCCCGAAGCGTCCGCCCGTCCGGCGCGGGCGTATGTGAAAGCGCGCGTTTAGCACCCAAGCGCGATCAGCAAAAGTGGATTCCGGTTTTGCGCCCGATCGCACTTCGACCAGGGGCTTGGCAATCACTTGTTGTTGAAACGCCGCAAGCCGCCTCTCGGCGCGGATGCTTGCTTCATTGTTTGTGCTGGCGTAATGAGGCGCGCGCCAAAAGGTCCTTGCAGCCCACGACCTCAAGCGGCACCGCACGGCATCCACCCAATGCCATATCCGACGACAGAGCCCCACGCGACATGCCGGACGCATTGATATCCATCGTCATTCCTTGCAGGAACGAGGCGGCAAACCTGCCGCTGCTGATCGATGAGATCGAGGCGGCGATGACCGGGCGCGACTTCGAACTGATCATCGTCAACGACGGCTCGACCGACGAAACCGCAGCCGTTCTCGCCAGGCAGGCCGCACTTCGCCCGTTTCCAGTCAGGGAATTGCGGCACGAGAAATCCGCCGGCCAGAGCCTCTCGGTACGCTCCGGCGCCTGGGCGGCGCGCGGAAGCATCGTCGCCACGATCGACGGCGATGGCCAGAACGATCCTCAGTACATTCCCATGCTGGTCGACGCCTTGCGGCGGGCCGGGCCCGGCTACGGCGCCGCGCAAGGGCAGCGCCTGAAGCGCCGCGACAGCAAGGTCAAGCAACTGGCATCGCGGTTCGCCAACTGGCTGAGAAACGCCATCCTGCATGACGAGACGCGCGACACAGGCTGCGGCCTGAAGGCGGTCCACACCGAGATCCTGCGCAAGCTGCCGTTCTTCGACGGCACCCATCGTTTCGTTCCGGCGCTGGTCATCCAGGAAGGATACCATGTCGTGCATTGCGACGTCGTCGACCGCTCCCGCCGCCACGGCAAGTCGAACTACGGAATTTTCGACCGCGGTCTGCAGGGCGTGCTCGATCTCTGCGGCGTCTGGTGGCTGCGCCGCAGGCGTCGCCGGATGCCAAAAGTAGAGGAAATCACGCATGGTTAACGTGCTTCAGGAACTGGTGACCTGGATCCACCGGGTCTTCATCGAACAGTTCAACGCGTGGATCCTGCTCGGCTTCGTCGCCCAGTTCTTTTTCACCATGCGCTTCGTCGTGCAGTGGCTCGCATCGGAAAAGGCCAAGCGAAGCGTCGTGCCGATCGCCTTCTGGTTCTTCTCGCTGTTCGGCGGAGGTCTGTTGCTGATTTATGCGATCAAGCGGCAGGACCCGGTGTTCATCGCCGGCCAGGGCATGGGCTTGTTCATCTACATCAGAAATCTCTGGCTGATCGCCAATGAACGCAAGGCGGCGATGACGAAGGTCGATTGAGCGGCTTTGCGCATCAGGGAAGAATGGTCGGAGAGGCTGGAATATGGCGCTGAACAGGAACTACATCCTTCTTTTCCTGTTCAGCCTGGTGATGACGGTGTCGGGACTTGCGTCCATGCCGCCGCTGGACCGTGACGAGCCGCGCTTCGTCCAGGCCACCAAGCAGATGGTCGAGAGCGGCGATTATGTCGACATCCGCTTTCAGGACGCTTCGCGCTACCAGAAGCCGATCGGCATCTATTGGCTGCAATCCGCGGCCGTGGCTCTGAGCGGCAAGGGCGCCGCCGCACCAATATGGGTCTACCGCCTGGTGTCGACGCTGGGCATCGCCTTGGCCGTTCTCGGCATCGCCTGGACGGGCACCAGGCTTTTCGGAGCCAGTGCCGGCATCGCCGCCGGCCTGGTGATGGCGGCGATCTTCGCCACCGCCTTCGAGGGCCGCGACGCCAAGACCGATGCGATGCTGCTGGCCTGCTGCGTGGCGGCGCAGGGCGCGCTGGCGCAGATTTACCTGGCATCGCGCCGCAACGAGCCCGTCGCCGGCCATCTGTGGTGGATATTCTGGCTGGCGCAAGGGGCCGCGATCCTCATCAAGGGGCCGATCGCCCCACTGCTGTCGGCGCTCACCATCGCTGTCTTGTTTGCATTCGAACGCGACGGGCGCTGGCTGTCGAAGCTCAAGGTGGGGCGCGGCCTGCTGCTCGTCGTGCTGATCGTGTTGCCCTGGCTCGCCCTGATCACCTGGAAAAGCCACGGCGCCTTCCTCCAGCAGGCCGTCGGCAAGGATATGCTCGGCAAGGTCGCCCAGGGCGAGGAATCGCACGGCCTGCCGCCCGGCTTCTACATGTTGACCTATTCGCTGTTCATGTGGCCGTTCGGCCTGATCGCCGTCGGCGCCGGCCTGCAAGCCCTCAACCGGCTGCGCGACGATGTCAGGCTGCGCTTCTGCCTCGCCTGGTACATCCCCTTCTGGCTGGTATTCGAACTGATTCCGACCAAGCTGCCGCACTACGTGCTGCCGGCCTATCCCGGCATGGCGCTGCTGATCGGCTGGCTTTTGACATTGCAGCCGCAGGAAGCCAATGCGCCGCTCCGGCGCTGGCAGCAATGGTTGTGGTGGTCGACTGCCTTCGGCCTGGTCGTGGTCAGCCTCGGCCTGGCCGCGGTCTGTGTAGGCGCCCCGATCTATCTCACCCACACTTTCTCGTGGTGGAGCATTCCGGCGGCCGCATCAGCGCTCGGCGCCGGCTACCTGGCCTTCTCGCGACAGCTGCAAGTGCCGCTTGCCCGTATCGGCGCCGTCGCCGCCTGTGCGGGCATCGCCTACGGGTTGCTGTTTGGTGTCATCGCCCCGTCCTTGAAGCCGATATGGCTGAGCCCGGCGATCGACCAGGCTGTGCGCGTCTACAAGCCTTGCGACACCTCGGTGCTGGCGTCGGCGCGGTATCACGAGCCGAGCCTTGTGTTCCTGGTGGGCACGAAAACGATACTGACCGACATCGATGGCGTGGCAAAGCATCTGCTTGCCGACCCCGCCTGCGCGCTGGGGCTGGCGCCGGTCGAGGATGAGCAGAAACTCGATGGATTGCTGGCGGGGCAAGGCAAGGCGGCGAGCCATCTTACGACGATCGACGGGCTCAACTTTTCATCGGGAGACAAAATGTCGCTCGGCCTCTACCGTATCGCCCAATGAGTTCGACAATGGGATCGGGTTTTCAATGCTGGTGAAACCGCGCCCTTCCGTTTCCATTGCGCCCGCTGCGGTGGTGCGTCGGTCCGTTGGAAATTTCCGCGACACGCTGCGGATCGTCAGAGGGCGCTTCGCCGCTCGTTCCGCTTCGTATCCCAGAATCCTATGGCCGCTCTGGATCTCAACCTGGATTTTGCTCACGGCAGCGGCATTCGTCGGCCTCGACACCCCGGCGGGACTGCTGCACGGCCGGTGGTCGGCGGGCTTCGGCCGGCTTGCCGAGTTCCTGACGCAGTTCGGCCTAGGCGGCTGGTATCTCATCCCTCCGGCACTCTTCCTCATAGGGGCCAATCTGACGGACTGGCGAAGCCTGTCGCGGCGGTCATTGATGCTCGTCTACAACTGGACCTGCCTGGCGTTCCTTGCGTTGAGCGCCATCGGCCTGTCCGGCCTGCTGGTCAATGTCCTGAAATATGCGGTCGGCCGGGCGCGTCCGCTCTATTTTCAGGATCTCGGCGTGCTCTCGCTGCGTCCCTTCGCCTTCGATGCGCGCTTTGCCGGTTTCCCGTCCGGTCACGCCACGACCATGGGGGCCGTGTTCGGCATCCTGCTGCTTTTGTTCCCGCGGCGCTGGTACATCGCCTTGCCGATCACGGCCTGCATCGCCTCGACGCGGGTCTTCGTCGGCGCGCATTATCCGAGTGATACCGTCGCCGGCTTTGGTCTTGGCTTTGCCTTCGCGCTGGTTTGCGGACTGGTCTTTGCCCGGCTCGGCTTCATCTTCAGCCCGACACGATCGGGATTGCCGGTGCGCAAGCAGACGTTTCGGCTGATCGGTCGAACAAGCCGAACGGCCGTCTGATCCATCGAGCCTGGGATTTAGTCGCCGTTCAGTCCGCCATAGGACCTTACCAGGTTCACCATGTCGGACGAATTTGCTGTCTCGCTTTCAAGCCCGTGCGCAACGCCTGCGCGATCCGCGACGGGACGGTTCTGGCTGACCTTCCATTTGCCATGGATTTCGGCGATATCGATCTCCAGCCCGATGATGCCCTTGATCTGCGACTGGATGAACGGGGCAGGCGCATCCGTTACCGCCCATGGCGCCTCACGCGTGCCTTCCTGCGAAGCCGTCAGGTCGGCGATCTGCCGCGCCAGCCAGTCCTGATCGTCGATCACCTTCGCGATGCCGCGCACCTGCACGATGGCATAGTTCCAGGTCGGCACCACCTTGCCGGTCTCGCGCTTGGTCTCGTACCAGGACGGCGTCACATAGGCGTCGCTGCCCTGGAAGACGATCAGCACCGTCGAGGCCGGATTGTCGGCGATAAGCCGCCATTGCGGATTGGCTTTGGCCAGATGTGCGCGCAACCTGCCATTTGGCCCGACATCGGCGTCGATCAGGAACGGAATGGCGTCGGCGACCGGCCCTTCGGGTCCGCTGGAAACCAAGAGGCCGAGCGGATGTGCCCGGATCAGCCCGTGCAGCACCTCCGGCCGTGTTTCCTGGAAATGAGGAGGCTGGTACATCGCGATCATCCGTCCTTTAGCGCAGCCGCTTCGGGCGCGGATCCGACAATTCGCCGGCCAGCCGGCGATCGAGATAATCCGCGCATTCCTCGATCAGCAGTTCGGCATCGTTGGCGAAGAAATGATTGGCGCCGGGCAAGGTCTTCTGCGTGATGGTGATGCCCTTTTGCGTGTGCAGCTTGTCGACCAGGCCTTGCACGTCCTTCGGCGGCGCCACCTTGTCAGCGTCGCCATGGATGATGAGCCCCGAGGAGGGGCAGGGCGCCAGGAAGGAAAAGTCGTAGGTGTTGGGTTGCGGCGCGACCGAGATGAAGCCTTCGATCTCGGGCCGGCGCATCAAAAGCTGCATGCCGATCCACGAGCCGAACGAATAGCCGGCAACCCAGCAACTCTTGGAATCCGGATGCAGCGACTGCACCCAGTCGAGTGCGGCGGCCGCATCCGACAATTCGCCGGTGCCGTGATCGAATTCGCCCTGGCTGCGCCCGATGCCGCGGAAATTGAAGCGCAGCGTGGTGAAGTCGCGCTTCTGGAACATGTAGAAGAGGTCGTAGACGATTTTGTTGTTCATCGTCCCGCCGAATTGCGGGTGCGGATGCAAGACAATGGCAATCGGCGCGCTCTTTTCCTTCGAGGGCTGGTAGCGACCCTCCAGACGGCCGGCCGGACCGGTGAAAATGACCTCAGGCATGAAATACTCCAACTTGGGTAATAAGAATGCGCGGCGCCCGGAGAACCTTCCTCTGGCCTTGACGCAGGGCGAGCGTCTTCATAGAAGCTAGTTTAGAATTGTTCAAAACTGGGTGGCCGGAACGCAATCGTCCGGCTGCCCGCGCCGCAAGCCGCGTAAATAGGACGGCTTGCCTTGGAATTTCAAGGAAATAACGCGATATCTCGGTGGAATGGCTTCTGACGGGACCAACTGGAAGAAAATGGCCGGAATGCGCGCCTATCTCGACTACAATGCCAGTGCGCCCCTGCTTGCAGCGGCACGCGAGGCTATGGTCGCGGCGCTCGATGTGGCCGCCAACCCATCATCGGTCCATGCCGAAGGGCGTGCGGCGCGTCGCCTGATCGAAACTGCAAGGCGTGATGTGGCGGAATTGGTGAAGGCCAAGGCTGGGCATGTCGTGTTCACGTCAGGCGCCACGGAAGCCGCCTCGACGCTGCTGACGCCCGATTGGCGGATGGGGCGCGGGACCATCCGCATGAGCCATCTCTATGTCTGCGAAGCCGACCACCCCTGCCTGTTGAACGGCGGGTCCTTCCCGGCCTCGCAGGTGACGCGGATCGGCGTCGACGCCAATGGAATTGTCGACCTCGAAGCAATGGCAAACGCGCTTGCCGCGCACGATAAGGCCGCCGGCCTGCCGCTGGTGGCAATCCATGCCGCCAACAATGAGACTGGTGTCATCCAGCCGGTCGATCGTATCGCCGAAATCGTAAAGGCGGTCGACGGTGTCCTCGTCGTAGACGCGGTTCAGGCGGCAGGGCGCATTTCGATCGACATTTCGGCGGGTTACGCCGACTATCTGATACTGTCGTCGCACAAGATTGGCGGCCCCAAGGGCGTCGGCGCCATCGTCGCCGCTGCCGATCTGATGATGCCGAAGCCGCTCATCAACGGCGGTGGCCAGGAAAAGGGCCATCGCGGCGGCACCGAGAACCTGCCCGGCATTGCGGGATTTGGCGCGGCGGCGCGGGAGGCTCTCATCGGATTGGAGGCCATCGATGCCCTGCGTCGGCGTCGCGACGAGATCGAGGCCATCGTTAAAATGTTGATACCGGACGTGGAAATCTTCGGAACTGGCGCGCCGAGGCTTGCCAACACGACATTCTTCGCTATTCCCGGCGTCAAGGCCGAGACTGTACAGATCGCCTTCGACCTGGCCGGTGTGGCGCTGTCGGCGGGTTCCGCCTGCTCGTCGGGTAAAGTCGGTCCGAGCCATGTGCTGAAGGCCATGGGTCAAGGTGACAGTCCGGGTGCGTTGCGCTTGTCGATCGGCGCGGCGACCGGCGCGCAGGACATCGAGGCGTTCCGCCTGGCGTTGGCAGAAATCGCCGCACGTCGGGTGGGCAAGGAGAAGGCCGCGTAGCGGTTGGACGAATTTGGGCCTTTCGGCCTGGTAGAGCCGTGCGTTTCATGCTGGCCGGGTGAATTTCCGGCCGAGGCGCACTATATGAAACTTACGCCGCCGCGGGTGCTCCTTGGGTGCTTATCCGGCGGTGCCATAGTTTGAAAACTGTCGGGCCTTGACCCCGGCGTGGATGGAGAACGCATATGCCTGCTGTGCAGGACACGATCGATCGGGTCCGAAAGATCGACGTCGACCAATACAAATACGGGTTCCAGACCGAAATCGCTGTCGACAAGGCCCCCAAGGGCCTGAGCGAAGACATCATCCGTTTCATTTCGGCGAAGAAGGACGAACCGTCCTGGATGCTGGAATGGCGTCTGGAAGCCTATCGGCGCTGGCTGACGCTGGAAGAGCCGACCTGGGCGCGCGTCAACTATCCCAAGATCGATTTCCAGGACATCTATTACTACGCGGCGCCGAAGAGCACGCCCGGACCGAGCTCGCTCAGCGACGTCGATCCGGAGATCTTGAAGGTCTACGAGAAACTCGGCATTCCGCTGAAGGAGCAGGAGATCCTGGCCGGCGTGCAGAAGACCGATGCGTCCGAGCTCGAGGAAGCCAGCGACAACGTCTACAAGTCCGGCCGCGTCGCCGTCGACGCCGTGTTCGATTCGGTATCCGTCGTCACCACGTTCAAGAAGGAACTGGCGCAGGCGGGCGTCATCTTCTGCTCGATCTCGGAAGCCATCCGCGAGCATCCGGAACTGGTGAAGAAATATCTCGGCTCGGTCGTGCCGACGTCGGATAATTTTTATGCGACGCTGAATTCGGCCGTCTTCACCGACGGCTCGTTTGTCTTCGTGCCCAAGGGCGTTCGCTGCCCGATGGAACTGTCGACCTATTTCCGCATGAACGAGAAGAACACCGGCCAGTTCGAGCGCACGCTGATCATCGCCGAGGAGGGGGCCTACGTCTCCTATCTCGAAGGCTGCACGGCGCCGCAGCGCGACGAGAACCAGCTCCATGCGGCGGTCGTCGAACTGGTGGCGCTAGACGATGCCGAGATCAAATATTCGACGGTGCAGAACTGGTACCCCGGCGACGCCGAGGGCAAGGGCGGCATCTATAACTTCGTTACCAAGCGCGGCGATTGCCGTGGCCACCGCTCGAAGATCTCGTGGACGCAGGTCGAGACCGGCTCGGCGATCACGTGGAAATACCCGAGCTGCATCCTGCGCGGCGACGATTCCAGCGGCGAGTTCTATTCGATCGCCGTGTCGAACGGCTACCAACAGGTCGACAGCGGCACCAAGATGATCCATCTCGGCAAGAACACGTCGAGCCGCATCATCTCCAAGGGCATCGCCGCCGGTTTTTCGCAGAACACTTATCGCGGCCAGGTTTCGGCGCATCGCAAGGCGACCAATGCGCGCAACTTCACCAATTGCGACTCGCTGCTGATCGGCGACCAGTGCGGCGCCCACACGGTGCCTTACATGGAAGCCAAGAACGCGACCGCGCAGTTCGAGCACGAAGCGACGACATCGAAGATTTCCGAGGACCAGAAATTCTATGTCATGCAGCGCGGCATTCCGGAGGAGGAAGCGATCGCGCTGATCGTCAACGGGTTCGTCAAGGACGTCATCCAGCAGCTGCCGATGGAATTCGCCGTCGAGGCACAGAAGCTGATCGGGATTTCGCTCGAGGGCTCGGTCGGCTGACCGGACAGATATTCAGGAAGAAAAGAATGCTTGAGATCAAGAACCTGCATGCCCGCATCGTCGATGACGGCACCGAAATCATCCGCGGCCTGAATCTCTCGGTAAAAGCCGGCGAGGTCGCCGCGATCATGGGGCCGAATGGCTCGGGCAAGTCGACGCTGTCCTACATCCTCGCCGGCCGCGAGGACTACGAGGTCACCGACGGCGATATCCTCTACAACGGCCAGTCGATCCTCGAAATGGATCCGGCCGAGCGCGCGACTTCGGGCATTTTCCTGGCCTTCCAGTATCCGATGGAGATACCGGGCGTGGCGACCATGGAATTCCTGAAGGTTGCCATGAACGAGCAGCGCAAGGCGCGCGGCGAGGAGCCGCTGAAGATCCCCGAATTCCTGAAGCGGGTGAAGGATGCCGCAGCCTCGCTCAACATGGACATGAACATGCTCAAGCGGCCGCTCAATGTCGGCTTCTCCGGCGGCGAGAAGAAGCGCGCCGAGATTCTGCAGATGAAGCTTTTGGAGCCAAAGCTCTGCGTGCTTGACGAGACCGATTCCGGGCTCGACATCGATGCGCTCAAGATCGTCTCCGATGGCGTCAACGCGTTGCGCTCGCCCGAGCGCGCCATCGTCGTCATCACGCACTATCAGCGGCTGCTCGAACACATCGTGCCCGACACCGTGCACGTGCTCTACAAGGGCCAGGTCATCAAGTCCGGCGACAAGTCGCTGGCGCTCGACCTCGAGGCCAATGGCTATGCCGGCGTGATCGGTGAAGCCGCGTGAGATGCCAGAAGGCAAGGCAAGACTGATGAACATGCACACACAACCCCAGCGGACACCGGCCGAAACAGCGTTGATCGACGCTTTCGGCGAACGGTTGTCGCTGCTGCCGGGCGACGGCGCGGTGATGTTGAAGCGCGACGACGCCATCGAGGCGGTGAAGCACGGACTGCCGACCCGGCGTATCGAATCCTGGCACTACACCGACCTGCGCCGGCTGCTGAATGCGGTGCCGGACTTCGACCCGACGGCCGTGGCCAAAGCCATCGCGCCAGTCGTTGAAGGTTCCACCGTGTTGCCGCTTCTCAACGGCGTGTCGAGCGCCAAAACGCCCGCAATCGAAGGCGTCAGCGTCCAGTGCCTGTCGGAGAAACTGACCGACGGCAGCATCGCGCCTGGGCTCGATCCTTACGGCAGCGACGATGCCATCGGGGCGTTGAACACGGCTTTCGTCGCCGACGGTTATTTCGTCGACATCGCCGATGGCACCCAAGTGGAAAAGCCGATCGAATTGCAAAACCTGCAGGCCGGCGGCCAGACGCATGTACGCCTGGCCGTGCGCGCCGGCGCCGACGCCAAGGCTGTGATCGTCGAACGCCAGGCCGGCGAGGGCGCGGCCCTTGTCAGCTCGGTCAGCCAGCTCGTGCTCGGCGAAGGCGCCGAGGTGACGTGGCTGATCATCCAGGAGCAGCCGGACACGGCAACGCATCTGGCGCAGTTCAAGGCTCATATCGGCAAGAATGCGAAGCTGACGCTGTTCGTCATGAACGCCGGCGGCAAGCTCGTGCGCCAGGAGGTCGTGGTGAAGACGACGGGCGAGGGCGCTGACTTCCAATTGCGCGGCATCAACCTGCTGGCCGGCGACGCCCACACGGACACCACCATGGTGCTCGATCATGCGGTGCCGCACACCACGTCGACGGAAGTGATCCGCAATGTCGTGACCGGCAAGGCGCGTGGCGTCTTCCAGGGCCGCATCAACGTCCATCAATACGCGCAGAAGACCAACGCCAAAATGGCTTGCAACACGCTGCTTCTGTCGGACGACGGCGAGTTCTCGACCAAGCCGGAACTCGAAATCTTCGCCGACGACGTGGTCTGCGGTCATGGCGCCACCGTCACCGAGATCGACCACAACCATCTATTTTACCTGATGGCGCGCGGCATCGACGAGAAGAGCGCCCGTGGTCTGCTGGTGAAGGCCTTCATCGCCGAGGTGATCGAGGAACTGGACGACGAGGTGATCGTCGAGGCCCTGGAGACCAGGCTCGACGGCTGGTTTGCGGCGCATGGATGAGTGGATAGGGCTCGCTCCGGCGAACACCCCTGATCCGGCCGCTTCGCGGCCACCTTCTCCCACAAGGGGAGAAGGAAGAGCGCCTGACCTTCTCCCCTTGTGGGAGAAGGTGGATCGGCGCGAAGCGCCGAGACGGATGAGGGGCGTTGCACGGAATGAGGCGGTGCCTCAAGAGAGCTTATGATGGACCAGAAAGTCGAAACCTACGACGTCGAGGCGATCCGCCGCGATTTCCCGATTCTGTCACGCGAAGTCTACGGCAAACCTCTCGTCTATCTCGACAATGGCGCCTCGGCGCAGAAGCCGCAGGCGGTGCTCGACGCGGTCCAGCACGCCTATGCCCAGGAATACGCCAACGTCCATCGCGGCCTGCACTTCCTGTCCAATGCAGCGACCGACGCCTATGAGAAGGCGCGGGAGACGGTTCGCCGCTTCCTCAATGCGCCGAGCACCGACAATATCGTCTTCACCTCGAACACGACATCGGCGATCAACACGGTCGCCTATGGCTATGGCATGCCCAATATCGGCGAGGGCGACGAGATCGTGCTGTCGATCATGGAGCACCACTCCAACATCGTGCCATGGCATTTCATCCGCGAGCGGCAGGGCGCCAAACTGGTCTGGGTGCCGGTCGACGATCTCGGCGTCTTCCACATCGAGGAATTCGAGAAGCGACTGACCGACCGCACAAAGCTGGTCGCCATCACGCAGATGTCGAACGCGCTGGGCACGGTGACGCCGATCAAGGAGATCGTGCGCATCGCGCATTCGCGCGGCATTCCCGTGCTCGTCGACGGCAGCCAGAGCGCTGTCCATATGCCCATCGACGTGCAGGACCTCGACTGCGATTTCTTCGTCTTCACCGGCCACAAGGTCTACGGTCCCTCCGGCATCGGTGTGCTCTATGGCAAGAAGGACATCTTGCAGCGCATGCGTCCGTTCATGGGCGGCGGCGAGATGATCGAGGAGGTGACCGAAGACATCGTCACCTACAACGACCCGCCGCACCGCTTCGAGGCCGGTACGCCGCCGATCGTCCAGGCGATCGGGCTCGGCGCCGCGCTCGATTACATGGAAAAGATCGGCCGCGAGCGCATCGCCGCGCACGAGGCCGATTTGAAGGACTATGCGCACGAACGATTGCGCGCCATCAATTCGCTGCGCATCTTCGGCGACGCGCCGGGCAAGGGCGCCATCATCTCGTTCGAGCTGCAAGGCATTCATGCCCATGACGTATCGATGGTGATCGACCGGCAAGGCGTGGCTGTCCGCGCGGGCACCCATTGCGCCCAGCCGCTGTTGAAACGCTTCGGCGTAACCTCCACATGCAGGGCGTCGTTCGGCATGTATAATACGCGAGCCGAAGTCGATGCTTTGGCTGATGCGCTGGAAAAAGCGCGCAAGTTTTTCGGGTGACGATAATGGAAGATGCCAGCACAGCCACCGATGCTGTTCCCGACGCGGCCGCCAATGCGGTGGTTTCCGCGTCCGCCATTCCCGCCGACGAACTGGCGCGGCTGACCGACGACATCGTTTCGGCGCTGAAGACGGTCTACGACCCGGAAATCCCGGCCGATATCTACGAGCTTGGCCTCGTCTACAAGATCGACATCGAGGACGACCGCTCAGTCAAGATCGACATGACGCTGACCGCGCCCGGCTGCCCGGTGGCCGGCGAGATGCCGGGCTGGGTTGAGAACGCCGTCGGCGCCGTCGAAGGCGTGTCGGGCGTCGAGGTCAACATGACATTCGACCCGCCCTGGTCGCCCGATCGCATGTCGGAAGAGGCGCAGGTGGCGGTGGGCTGGTACTGACGTCGAGTCCGGCACACTTGCGCCAGTGGTAAAACTTCACCATTTTAGGTGAGGAATCATTCGGCAGGCCTTGAACCTGCATGGAATGGAGAAGGAAAAAGATGGGACGCTTTGCCGTCATCACGATGACCGAAAAGGCCGCCGACCGGGTGCGCGAGATCGTTGCCACGCGTGAGAATGCGCATGGCATTCGCCTCGGTATCAAGAAGGGCGGTTGCGCCGGCATGGAATACACGGTTGACCTGGTGACCGAACCCAATACCAAGGACGACCACATCGAGCGCGACGGCGCCCATGTCTATGTCGCGCCGGAAGCAGCACTTTTCCTGTTCGGCACCGAGATGGATTTCGAGCAGACGACGCTGCGCACCGGCTTCACCTTCCGCAACCCGAACCAGAGCTCGGCCTGCGGCTGCGGCGAATCCGTCGAACTGAAGCCGGCCGACCTCAAGGCGCTGGCAGAAGCACGCGCCTCCGCCTGACCTTCCTTCGTCCCGTTTACGGGGAGAAGGTGTCCCCCAGGGCCGGATGAGGGGCAGCGATAGCCCCGCTGCCGGCGTTCGTCATTCGAAAAGCCGCGCAATTGGCTTCCCGCCTGCTGCGCAGACCACTCCTCACCTCCCTTAGAACGCAGCGAAGACACTCACTCCACCCACGTCCCGGTCCGCTTATGCCAGTCGGCGATCGATTCCTCGGGATAGACGTCGAACACCTTGTCGCTCGGCCCGACATCGGGCTCGACCCAGTTGGCCTTGTATTTCAGCATCAGATGCACCTTGCTCGGCGGTTTCGGCAGGTCGCTGTCGATCGCCGAGGCGAAGGGATGGACGAGTTCCGGCCAGGTCGGGTCGTAGAGCCACAGCGCCGATCCGCATTTGCGGCAGAAATTGCGCTCTCCGGTCGAGATCTCGCAATGCGGATGTTCGTCGTCCTCGATCTCGGCCCGATAGACGCCGAGGCTCCTCTTGCCGCGGATGGTCATCGTCTCGTAGTTGGCGCCGAGATTGATGGCAAAACCGCCGCCGCCCTGCTGCTTGCGGCAGATCGAGCAGTAGCACAGCATGAACGGCACGGGCGTGTGGCTTTCCACCTCGAAACGAACGGCATTGCAGCGGCAGGAGCCTTTGAGCAGGACAGGCATGGCGGGAAACTCCGATCGGCCATCCTTCAACCTGTCAGCATGGTTTTGGTTGCGCCGATGACAAGGCCGAATCGCGGTGACATGATCCGCGCATGGACAATGAACGCATAGAAGAACTCTTCCAGAGCCTGGGCCCGGTCAGCATCCGCAAACTGTTCGGCGGCAAGGGCATCTATGCCGACGGCGTCATCGTCGCCATCGTGTTGCGCGGCGAATTGATGCTGAAAGCGGACGAGCAAAGCGCGCCCGACTTCGAGGCCGCCGGCTGCACGCAGTGGACCTACACCGGGTCCCTGCACGGCAAGCTGGTGGCGATGCCCTATTGGAGCATTCCCGATAGTGCCTTCGACGACCCCGACGAGATGGCGGTATGGGCGCGGCGGGCGGCGAAAATGGTCGGAACGAACTTGGCGCGATAGACGACCGCGTCCAGACGCGACTCGAGCAGGCCGATC